>CAYIFA010000008.1:2370-24649 GCA_964362625.1 uncultured Candidatus Saccharibacteria bacterium | reverse complement strand
TATACTAGCGACTCGCCGGTGTTAAAGCGTAAAAGTATTACATTGGCGAGACTGCCAAACAGAAGACCGAGGACGAATATGAATGCCTGTTCCATCGTCATCTAGCCGCTACATCATAACACAAATCATCTCCGGTGGAGGACTCGCAAGTCCCATTAACGCCGTTAAATCCATCAGTGCCATCGTGATCCGAAGACAAAGACGGATTCGTCGCTTCCTCCAAGTTGGCGCCCATGTGGTAATTGGTGCATCCTAGAGTGCACGTCGTCGGAACCACGTTATACCTGTAAGAATTTCCGGTGAACGGATCAGTCTGGATCAGCGGCATAAAACCGGCAGTCATTATTTGGTCCAACCCCGCCGCGTCGATCCCCACCGGATAAGAACTGTTGGCGTCAAAATACAAGTCTAGCGCTTTCTGCATTTGGCTGATATTTATTACACGTCTGGCGTCCCGGCTTTTTTTACGAACTATAACAGTAGACGCGACCAGTATCGAAGCCAAAATCCCGATTATGCTAATAACCACCAGGATTTCCACCAAGGTAAATCCCGTTAGAAATGACGGAGATTCGCGTCTCGCGTTTTCTAACGGGGTAAACCCGAATTTTTTGGGAATTATTTTCGGGATTGGCAAAATCCTTTATGGTCTGACGTTAAAAACAGGATCGGCTACTGCGCAAGTGCATCCAGCTACGTTCGCAGTATCGTTGTCAGCATCGAGGGCCGGGTTCTGCGCATCTTCAAGCGTCGCATTCATACAATATTGTGTCACTGCGGTGCATAGCTGATATACATACACTCCAGCGGCTACTGGATCAAGGGGTATAGCCCCAAGGAATCCGCCTGTTACAAGTGTGGCCGGTATTCTAGTATTGGTGGTGTCTCCGGTAGGATATGTGCTATTCGCGTCAAAATAAAGTTCCAAGGCCAACTGAACCTGCTTTAAGTCAGCAATGCGCTTGGCATCCCGGCCTTTTTGGCGGGCGGTATTTAGCGAAGCCAAAACCACGGAAGCAAGCATGGCGATAATGGCGATAACCACCAAAAGCTCAATTAAGGTGAAACCACGATTTCTATTGAATTTTTTAATAATATTCATAAATAATTGATTTTTAATAATTTTACACGCTAGCGTATAACGTTATTGGCGTTTTATCGACCTGATCCGCTTAAACGTTTATAGATTAATTATAAAAAATGCCTGGAAAATTGCCAATTGGCCAAAATGCAATGTGTGGAAAACTACCCCACTTCGCTCCGGCTTAGCCGGAACTTCGCGTGGTTCAAATACTGGACGAAATATTGTATATTGGTATAAGAATTGACGCGACCAAAACTCCAACGCCGCCGCCCAGTATCAAAATCATAATCGGCTCAATCAAATTTATAAGATTATCTACCGTACCATCAACTTCCTGGCGATAAAATCTAGCAGTAGTTTGGAGAATGAAATCCAACTTGCCGGTTTCCTCGCCTATTCTTATCATTTGGGAAACAAAAGCCGGTATGTCCGGATAGCGAACTAATGTATCAGATATAGACGCGCCAGCCCGCACTCCTTCTAAAGCGTCATTAATAATAGCCGCGTAAACTGCATTACCGACCACATCCGCAGAGATCTCTAATGCCCGCACCACCGGCACTCCCCCGGCGATGAGCGTCTGCAAGGTATCGGCAAAACGGGAAAGGTATAGCTTTTGATAAAGACCGCCAAAAATCGGCGCTGCCAATCGGCCTCGGGCGATAACCATCTTACCGGTCTCTCCCCGTGAATAACGCCACCCAAAAATTATCAGAATTATAAAACCGGCTAAAATAAAAAATCCGTAATTAGTTAAGGTATCTGAAGCAAAGATAACTATCCGGGTGTAAACTGGGATATCCTGGCTTGCTTCTTTGAGCAAATCGGTAAGCCGCGGTATCACAGTGGTAAGCATCAACACCATAACCAAAATGAATGCTCCGAAAATAAATGCCGGGTAAATCATGGCATTCCTCACCTTATTTGCGAGTTGGTAGCTCCGCTCTTCAAACGCGGCAAGATAAGAAAATACTTGTTCTAGTTTACCGGATTCTTCTCCGGCCCGCACCATATTTATGTAAAAATTGGAAAAAACATCTGGATGGCGAGCCATTGCCGCAGACATCGAAAGCCCGCCTTGGATATCCTCCAGTACTTCACCTAAGTGCTTGCGTAATAACGGCGACGGCGCTTCCGAGGACAAAATCTTGAACGAATCCACCACCGGAACTTTGGCCTCAAATAAGGTGGAGAGCTGGCGAGATAATATTGCGACATCGCGGTGTTTTACGTGTTCAAATAATTTGATCCCTTTTTTGTAAAAAGGAATATCCGCTCCTTCCGGGCGCAAAGAAACTATTATCATATTACGCCGCTGCAAAGAAGCGATGGCCAAATCAGTAGTTGGCGCGTCTACGGTACCTTCACGAGCTTCTCCTTCCGGAGTTTTGGCGGTATATTTATAGAGCATTTTACAGCTGCATTTCTAAAGATTTCGGATTTAACGAATACATTCTCGCGCTATCCATGGCTATTTCGCCCTTGCGCACCAAGTCCAAAAGCGACTGGTTGAGACTTACCATGCCTTCACCTGAGCTAGTTTCAATGACCAAATCAATTTCGTGGATTTTGTTTTCGCGGATCAGATTCCTGATCGCAACGTTAGAAATAAGCAATTCATAAGCCGGAATCCGGCCGCCGGAAATTCTCGGGATCAAGCGCTGGGAAAAAATCCCAATTAAAGAGCTGGCCAGTTGAGCGCGGATTTGCGACTGCTGATCAGCCGCGAAAGAATCGATAATGCGGTCAATGGTTTGAGCGGCGTTGTTGGTATGCAACGACGAAAGAATAAGGTGGCCGGTTTCGGCGGCAGTTACCGCCGCGGAGATCGTTTCCGGATCGCGCATCTCGCCAATCATCGCGACATTTATGTCCTCGCGAAACATTGACCTTAGCGCGTCGTGAAAGGTTTTTGTATCGGTGCGCACTTCCCGTTGATCAATTATGGACCTGTCCGGGGTGAATATATATTCAATAGGATCCTCAACGGTTATGATATGCTCGGTTCGCTCACGGTTGACTATATCAACCAACGCGGCTAAGGTCGTGGTCTTACCATGTCCGGTAGGTCCCACCACCAGAAAAAATCCTTGCTCTTTCAAAGCAAAACTAGCTAATTCCGGAGGAATACTTAATTCTTCCAGCGTTCGAATGTTTACCGGGATAAGGCGCAAAGCCGCGCCCAAAAATCCGCGCTGATAAAAAGCGTTGACCCTAAAACGAATTTTATCTTCGTAAGTATAGGAAAAATCCAGTTCCTGGTTTTCTTCCAAACGTTTTTGCTGATCATCGGTTAACATGGCATAAATCAATCCTCGGGAATCCTCCGGAGTCAGAACTTGCTTTTTTTGCAAACGAATCAGCTCCCCGGAAATGCGCAGTGTCGGCTGGCGCCCCACGGTAATATGCAAATCAGATGCTCCCTCCTTTCCTGCGATTAAAAGCAAATCGGCCAGTTCTTTGGAGTATTCTTTCATGGTTCGATTTTACTCACCATGACCCTGAGTTTAATCGAATGGGTCATTTATTTATATTTAAATTTTTAAATATTTTTTGTTTATTCTATCCCGGTCTGCGTTATAGAATCCAATTCTTCCATCCCCACAGTGCCTCCGAGTACTTTTAATATACCATCTTCGCGCATAGTTATCATGCCTTGCCGGCGCGCCTCCTTTTCAATCGCCTCTCCGGATGGACTGGTCAGTATGATATGTTCCAATTCTTTAGTCATATAGATAGTCTCAAAAACCGCGGTGCGGCCATAAGTTCCGCGCGGACAAACTGCCGATGGTTTAGCGCGGTAAATATTCTTTGGAATTTTTATTTCTTTCTTTATTTCTTCCGAAATACTAGCCATTTCACGGTCCAAACGTTCTTTTATTTTTCCAGTCACCGGAATTTGCTCACGCGAATCAGGACAAAGAGTACGGACCAAACGCTGGCCTATAGCGATAATCAGGGTCGGCGCGAGCAGATACGGGTCCACGCCCATGTCAATCAAACGCGGAATAACCCCGATTGCATTATTGGTGTGGAGAGTCGAAAGCACCAAGTGTCCGGTGAGCGCGGCATGAATTGCTAACTGCGCTGTTTCCTTATCGCGAATCTCACCAACCATCATAATATCCGGATCTTGGCGCAATATTGACCGAAGTCCGCTCGCAAAAGAATAGCCGATTTCGGGACGCACCTGCGATTGGTTAACCCCGCCGACATTGTATTCTACCGGGTCTTCTAGACTTACAATATTTACCTTCTCCTGATTTAGAATTTGAAGCATGGCATACAAAGTTGTTGATTTCCCGGAGCCAGTTGGGCCGGTTACCAAAATCATGCCATAAGGCCTCCTTATTTCGCGGCTTACCACTTCCAGATTACGGCCGGAAAGTCCCGCGCCTTCCAAGGTCTTTACTCCGCGTTCCGGATCCAAAATACGCATGACTACTTTTTCGCCAAAAGTAGTCGGGAAAGTTGAAACCCTAAAATCAATCAAGCGTTCGCTGACTTTGGTTGAAAATCTCCCGTCCTGAGGCCGCCGCTTTTCGTCCAATTGCATATTAGTCATGATTTTAATCCGGGAAACTATCGCTTCGTGTACTGTAAGCGGCAGAAGCAAACTTGTGTATAAAATGCCGTCAACGCGAAAACGCACTCGTAACTTTTCGCGGCCCGGTTCTATGTGAATGTCAGATGCTCGGCCTTCGGTGGCGTGCTTAATGACCACCGCGACTATGCGCGTTACCGGGGCTTTTCCCGAAATACTCTCTTCATCTTCCGGACGAATCTTTAATTCGAGCGCTCCGGGAGTCTCATCGGATAACGCTGTTTCGAGTTCGCCAACAACATTTGTAACCTCGCTCCCCAACGATTTATAACCGCCAAGTAATTTCAAAAAATCAGCGTTTGATATCAAAAAAACCTTGAACGGCACGTTAAATTTAGACGAAATAAACTGCAGGGCTTCCCTCGCTTCCAAGTCATTTGGGTCGAGCATGCCGACCTCCAACGCGCCTTCGGCGATCCCGATTGGCGCCATTTTATAGTGACGCGCCGTGTCTTCCGGAACATAATGCAGAACTTCAGACTGGGCAATGTAATCGCCAAGAATGCGATAAGGCACCCCCAGCAATTCGGATTTTGTCTGCAAAATATCTTCTATAGCCAAACCCTTACCAAGCAACACGGTTTGGGTGTCTGACTGCGAGATTTCCGCGAGGATCACGCTAAGGTCCTTAATATCAAGAAGGCCCTTGAACGCCAGCGCTTCTAATAGTTGAATTTCCTCGGACATTTTTAGTTGCTATTCCACGCTAGTCCCGGCGATGGACCCAACCGGCAAGAAAGGGTTTGCCCGGCCCACGGAAGGCGGCTTGGAAATAAGCAGGTTAGGGTCGATCAAACTTTTATAAAGCGGGTCTGAAAAAAACGAGGTGTCCAGCTTAATGGTCCTTAAACTTGCGAGCTCTTTTCGAAATTCTACGACTTCCAGATCCTCGGCCTTCTCGGCGCTATCACTCGCGGCTCCTTCCTCCGGCCGGGACGTATACCACAAATACGCCGCAACACCTACTGCCGCGATCAATAATATTGCGAGGACAGTTTGGCGCATAAAATTATGTTATTTTACCCAATAAGTCATGCCTTTAAATTCGACGTCGATAAACCCGAGTTCGCCCGCCGGAGAATCAAAAGATATTTCGCCCAAATCAGTAATACGGATATGGCTTTCCAAATCTTCCAGGAACAAGCGGAGCCCTTGGTATGTGCCGCCTACCCTGAAATTTAGCACAGGACTCTGAACGCCGCTTTTAATTTCTGCGGCTGCCGGAGTCGCCTCGCGGCCACGGCCGCGGCCCGGACTCGCCCCCTCTTCAATAATATCTATTGCCTTAAATGCCAGGCCGTTTTGCGATGCCAATTGATTTATCTCAACCATCAGCTGGTCGGAAGCGACTTCGGACGGAATCATTTTATTCAGTCGCGTTCGGTCGGCCGCCGGAATTGTGTTGTACTTGGCCAGCAGTTCATCCTGAATAACGGCAAGCTCACGTAAATTTTGAAGCGCTGAATTGAACGAGCCGCGCTCGACCCGCAAGCTGCCGATCTCGCGATACTTTGGATCGGCGAAAGTAAAAAACAAAAATGCCGCAACACCCAAAAATAACAATGAAATGATATAACGCATATAATCTAACGTGGACGATATTTCAAAGATTCCGGTTTGACTTCGATCGCGGCCGAAAACGATACCTGACCGGTGGTATCATCTAGCGTAATTCCGGATATCGCCAGATTAGCAATTTCCGGCGCTTCTTTAAAAATAAGCGATTGTTCGGCAAGCGCGGTAAAGCTCGCCGCTTGCCCGTCTAAAGCAATTTTGGCTCCGGACATTGTAAAAGATCTAAATGAACATTGCGGGTGAGTATAGCGCTCTAAAAATTCAAACGCCCGCGACGGCGCCGTATGTTTCGCCAAAATATTTTTTACCGCCTCTATTGCATCGCCAGTGCGCATAAGATCGCCAAGAAGAGGCGACTCGAACTGCGCCTGAGCCCTTTTTAAACTGCCGGAAAGTTCGGTAATGTTATCCTTAAGCATCCGGGTGTAAAAAAATAATCCTCCGGTGACGAGTACCGCCAGAACGAAAATTATCACTGAGCCGACGACTAAAATATCAGTTGATTTCTTATATAGCGGCGATGATTCGTCTTTTTTAAACGGAAACGCCGATTTTTTTGGGATAAAAGATGTTATTGGCATTTATAATTCTCTTATTGCTAACCCGATTGCCTGCGTAAATGACGGCCCTATATCCTGAAGTACCGGACGCAGAAAAACCGGATATTGCACGCGGTGAAACGGATCAGCGAGCGCAACTTCGATTCCAAATTTCTTGACGGCGTATTCCACTATACCCTCCATATTCGCCCCTCCTCCGAGCAAAATAACTCGGTTTATGGAGCGGCGGTATTTTCGCTGATAAACCTGAAGAATCTTCATGGCTTCGGCCAGCGTATGATCCAACACCGGTTCGATCACGCTCACGACTTCGCGGTGCTCCGGCCGATTAGACAATCCAATTTCCCGCTTCATTTCTTCTGCCCTGATAAAATCAATCCCCAATGACCGCGAGAGAGCCATAGTTACTGCCTGCGAGCCACCTTCTAGATTATGCGCCAAACGAATTATCCCGTAATCAACAATGGCGACTTTGCTGGAAAGAGCGCCAATATCGAGAAGCATGACTGGCGCGAGTTCGCGATAAACCAATGCCCGCACCGCGCTGAAAACCTCTATCTCCAAAGCGCGAACTTTTAGATTGCAAGCCGCCATAATTTGGTTGTATGATTCAATGGTCTCGCGGTGGATGGCCACAATCAAAACGCTCATTAGGTCCTTCTTGCCGGACAACGCGCCGGTTTCGCCGACGGTCTGCTTGTCAAAACCTTCCGGAATCGGCCACCAATCCAAAACTACTTCGTTTACCGGAACAGGAACGTATTTACGCGCCTCGTACGGTATAGCTTCGCTAAGTTCGTGCTCTTTCATAAACGGAACTTCAATAACTAAAACAAAGCTAGCGCGCATCGGAATGGACAATACCACATCTTCGGCCTTAGTCCCGGCATCTTTAAGCAAATCTTTAATAAGCTCAACCATTTTTTCTTCGGGAATACGAGCCGCCTGCCCTACCGCCATGCCGCCATAAGGCCCGATAGCAAGCTCTCCGTAAGTTTCAAGTATCGCCCGCTCCTTGGTTTTTTTTAATTGAACAACCTTCACCGAAGAAGAGCCGATGTCCATACCCAAAATGCTGGATCCGGAACGCGAAAAAATAGAAAATCCCGACGGGAATTTTAAATTCTTAAAAAAAGAAATGTCGGCCATCAGTTATATTATACATTATTTTTACCGTATATATGCCCCGGTATTGTGCAAAGAATTCACTTTGGTTTGATTTGCCGTCTATATATAGAATAACATGCGAATAAATACATGCTAATAAAAATTATCCACAAATTAGAAGAATATCTAACGTGGCTTTTCCCAGTCAAATGTTTCGGTTGCGCTGGGCCCGGAGAGTATTATTGCCAAAAATGCCTATCCGAACTTTCGGGCCCGTTTACCGGACGAGCGGAATTTATTTCAATTATATTTTTCGCGTCGGATTATGCTGACTCCGGCCTAAAATCCGCCGTTAAAGCCCTAAAATATCGCTCCGGCTGGAAAATCGCGCCTATTTTTGGCGGGTTTTTGGCTAGTAACCTGAAAAGCAGCATGGGCCAGGTCTTAAAAGAGAAACCAAGGGTAATGCCAGTCCCTATGGCAAAAAGTCGGCTTAAAGAGCGTGGATTTAACCATGCCGAACTGATCGCTAGGGTAGTCTCGGCAGAACTTTCGCTAACATTCGATCCCGGCATACTTGTTAAATTAAAAAATACCTTGCCGCAAGCTGAATGCGCCGATCGCCGCGAGCGGCTGGAAAATATTATCGGTTCATTTGGGCTTAATCCGGGATCCGATGTCCGCGGAAAAAATATTCTGCTGATTGATGATGTCTCGACCACCGGCGCTACCCTGAACGAAGCCGCGCGAGTTTTACGCGAAGCCGGAGCGAATAAGATATTTGCCGCTGTAGTTGCCAGAGGATAATGCGGCCCCGAACCAGAGATTGCTGCGCAATCACGGTTCGGGGCAGCCCCGCACCGTGCTTTGCTCTGGTGCGGGGCAGTTGTAGCGCGGGGATAAAAATGTTAAAGTAGATGCACGGAGGCGTGGCTGAGCGGCCGAAAGCGACACGGTGCTAACGTGTTAAAGGGCTTCAAAACCTTTTCGCAGGTTCAAATCCTGCCGCCTCCGTTTTGGACATTTTAAACGCCGCTAAAATTATTTACCGCCGAGATTTTTTATTTTATTTATTATTTTAGTAGTCGTAAACTTTCGCGATACTTTGATAACCGTTACTTCCCCGCCGAGTTTTTCCATCACCGGGCGCTCAATGCAATTTAGGCCCCAATCCTGGCCTTGGACGAAAATTTGCGGTCTTAGTTTGCGCAAAAGCCCAAGACAAGTTTTTTCTTTGAAGATCAAAACAAAATCAACTGCTTCAAGTGCTGCAAGCATGCGGGCCCTGGCTCTCTCGTCATAAATCGGACGCCCATTCCCTTTCGCGGCTTTAACATAAGAATCATTATTTAGAAAAACCACCAGTTTATCGCCAAGACGTTTTGCCTTTTCTAAAAACTCGATGTGGCTCGGATGCAGCAAATCAAAAACTCCCGACAAAGCCACTATTTTTTTGCCGCGCTTTTTTTCGGCAGCTAAAATTTTTCCGAGATCAGTGAGAGATTTTATTTTTGAGTCCGGCATGATTGAACAATTCTTTAAGCGAAACACTAGCGGTGCCGGATTTGCCGACCACAATTCCGGCCGCACAATTAGAAATGTACGCCGCCTGCTTCAAATTCGCCCCAGCGGCCACTGCTAATGCCGCCGCGGCTACAACCGTGTCGCCCGCGCCGGTGCCATCAACCACAGCTGGAGCAAAGCTTGGAAAATGCACCGGCCGTCCGCCAGAAAATAAAGTCATACCCTCTCGTCCGCGCGTGAGCAATACGGCCGAGCGCGTTTTTTTGCGAAGCGCCTCGCCAATGCGTCTAATGTCTTTGTCTGACTCCGGATTGATGCCCGACACTTCTCCTGCTTCTTTTTTATTAGGAGACATAATCGTCGCTTTTTTAAAAAACTCAAAATTAACCGGCTTGGCGTCCACAATCAAAGGTTTTTTATATTTATGCGCAAGCTCGCTGATTTTTATTGCCAAGTTAAGCGTAATCACTCCTTTCGCGTAATCAGAAACCACAATTGCGTCCCAGCCGGAAATCTTCGCGCTAATATAATTCAGAATACGCCTTTCCAGCAATTTTTTGATTGGCCGCGCGTCTTCACGATCGATCCGCACCAATTGCTGTCCGCTGGCAGTGATCCGAGTTTTTTCAGTACTGCGTCGTGACGAGTCAGTAAAAACGCCGCGGCAAACCACTTCGTTCTTGCCCAAAATTTCCAGTATTTTTTTTGCGGCCAAATCTCTGCCGACAACACCCACCAATTCAGTTTTTGCGCCTAAGGCCGCGGAGTTAAGCGCAGTATTGGCCGCCCCACCCGGTACGAATTGCTCGCTTTTGGCGCTGATAATCGGCACTGGAGCTTCGGCTGATATCCTTTCCACAGAACCATCAATATAATGATCGAGCATTATATCGCCGATAACCCCTATTTTTTTGCTAGGAAAAGCGCTGATTATGCGCGGGATTTTTATCGTCATGGTCGGGATGCATTAAATCTTCGACTAATTCCGAAATTATATGGATAATCGTAAGATGCGTCTCTTGTATGCGCGCGGTGTCTTCGGACGGCACGGCCAAGGCCAAATCAACCGCACTTTTAAGTTGCCCGTCTTGGCCCGAAAGGCCGATCGTTTTTATGCCGAGTTTTTTTGCGGCTTTGACCGCCTCCAAAACATTTTTGGAATTCCCGCTGGTAGAAATGGCAACCAAAACATCTCCACGCTTGCCGACAGCTTCCAGCTCCCTGGAAAACGCGGTGTGAAAATCATAATCATTTGACCACGCGGTAAGATATGGCGTATGGCTAGCCAAGGCCAAAGCCGCCATTGGCGGCCGATGTTTTTTATATTTGCCGACAAACTCCCCGACAAAATGCTGGGCCTGCTCGGCGCTCCCGCCATTTCCGCACACCAGAAGTTTCCCGCCCTTTTCTATAGAATCATGTATCATCAAAACTGCCGCGTTTATTTGAGCATGGAGATTAGTGCGTTTTTTAACCGCAATGCTTTCGGAAAAAATTTTTTTGATTCGCTGTTTCATTTTTATTTAAAGTTTTTGAGGAGCCGATATGTATCGTCTTCATAGCCCCTCTTACCGCGCTTAAGCGTAGTAATATCGATCATTCGCGCGGGGGTAAGCGCGGTATAAGTATGGATGGTCCTGGGCGGAATCCGGGTGAAAGTACCGGGCGATAAAACAAATTCACGCCGCTTTCTTTTGGAAAAGTCGGAAACAACAAGCCGTATCCGGCCGTCAAGAACATAACTGAATTGAGTCGAGCGTTTGTGATAATGGTTCCCTCTGGTTACGCCTTTTTTGAAAGTAACCATACCAACGTGCCCCACCTCCCCTTCAACAAAATCAAAAATATCACCGCGACGATCCCGAAAAACCGGCCTTAGCTTGTAATTTAGAAATGATGGATTTTGCTTAGATCTTTTTTTCATGAAATTAATTTTATACTACGCGCGGCTCCGGAATCGGAATTATGAATTTCCCGCCTATGTTTTTAAACTCAGACAAATTCCGCATTATTTCTTCCGCGAAATTCCAAGCCAAAATCAATCCGTAGTCGGCTTTTTCGTTAACGAGCATCTCATCCGGATAAATTGGCACATGCGTTCCCGGCGTGAAGCGCCCGATCTTTAACAAACTTTTTTCAGTAATAAAATCAAGGAATGTATGGTCAATGTGGCAATAATTAAGCAGGGTGTTACCCTTGGCCGGCGCGGAGATACCCACAATCTTTTTACCCTGTTTTTTTAAATTAAGCAATAAGTCAATCAAGTTTTTTTTATGGGAGATAACCCGCCCCGCAAAGTTCCGCAATTTCTCGTGAGAATAAAGTCCGAACGATTCTTCTTCGTTCACAAATTCATCAACATTTGCCGTAACCGGATGACGACCGGCATGCCCGACAAAATACCGAAGCGACCCGCCGTGTATCGATTGACGTCTCACGTCAAAAAGCTCAAGGCCGAATCTCTTGAAATAGACTCGCATCGGTTTGACCGAAAGATAGCCGATGTGTTCGTGATAAATCGTGTCATACTCCAAATTGTCGATTAATTCTCTGGCATATGGCGCCTCGATCACCATAACCCCGTCACGATCAAGCAAGGTCTTCATGCCCTCCATGGCGCTATCCAAATCATGCAAGTGCGCAAAAACATTTGTGCCGGTGATGACTTTGGCGCTTCCGTGTCCTGATTTTATTTCTTCGGCAACCTTGTTCCCGAAAAAATCGATAATGGTGTTAACTCCGCGGGCTATTGCCTTTTCGGCAATGCGCTTTGCGGGATCAACGCCTAAAACGCGCATGCCGGATTTTTGGAAACCGGTCAAGAGCAACCCGTCGTTGCTGCCGACATCCACCACCAGAGAATCCTCGGTCAAACCCAACTCTCGGCAAAGATCATCGGCCATCCTGTGATAATAGACATAACCGGTTTTGGTCATAGTTGACTCATAAGGATAATCATCCTGATAGAGAATTTTCGGGTCAACAAAATAATCTATCTGCAAAAGACCGCAATCAGCGCAATTCACCAGCCGCAAAGGATAATTTGTTTCCGGCTGATAAAGGTGCGCCTTAGTCAAAAAAGAATCTGACGGCGGATGATAACCCAAATCGAGAACGCTTGCCAGATTTTGACTCTTACACATATGGCAACAGATGGCATGCCGGCCGCTAGACATAAGCTTCAAGAAAAAATCTAATGCAAAAAGTAATCGGCTACACAATCCAGACTAAGCTGGATTCAGGCAAAAGTCAAATAACAATGCGGCCAAAAAATTCATAAATTCTCCGCAAGCGTTTTGATCTCACGAGCCGCGAGCGCCCAGGAAAAACGCTGGGAAATTATACAACCATTTTCGATCAATTTCCTCTTCGAGATTTCGTCATTTGCGATTTTAAAAAGACCAGCGGCAATGTCTATCGGATCATAAGGGTCAACGAAAATCGCCGAATCCTTGCCGCCAACCTCAGCAAGCGCCGAATCCTTGGAAGCAAGCACCGCCAACCCGCAATCCATGGCCTCTAAAACCGGAAGGCCGATAAATCCCTCAATCAAACTTGGAAATACAAAAGCCGCCGCGTTTTTATAAAGAAAGCTTAATTCCGAGTCACTGACATAACCCAAAAATAAAACCTTTTCCCGCAAACCGCGCTCACTTACAAATTGCCGGGCCTCGCCGGCATATTCTCCGGCAGCTGATCCGGCGATAATCAGATTATATCCAGGATTTTTTTTATCAAATTCCGCAAACCCCTTGATAATGTTCAAAACATTCTTTCGTTTTTTTACTACACCAGTAAAAAGGAAAAAAGGTTTCGGCACCCGAACTGCCACCGGAACTATATCGCAAATTCTGTTAAACCCAGTGTAGACCACGCGGATTTTATCTGCGCTGATTTTAAAGAAGTTAATTATATCCCGCTTGGTTGCTTCCGACGTCGCGACTATCAGATCCGCCTTTTTAAGTGAATGTCCGTGATACCATTCAAGCGCCTGGGCAACTATCCGCTCTCTAGCCGACATGCCCGTCAAATGTTTGTAGGCAAAATCGAAGGCGATAACAATGGATTTTTTCGGCCGCCAAAAAAGCGGCATTACCGGCGTATTAAAAATATAAACATCGGCTTTAGGTTTTCTTTGCAAATTTTCGAGCCACCAACGTGAACTGCCTAAAATTTCAATTTTCCAATTTGTCCCCGGGAAATTCGGCGCCGTTTCCGGCGCTTCTTTTATAAAAAGAGTGTACTGATTTTTAGCGTCAGCTTCAAGAAGCGCCTTAGTCAATTCAAAGATAAACCGCCCCAACCCAGCTGGTTTGCCCTCGCCGTAAGGATGAAGGATGATTCCGATTTTCATTGACACCATAAATCATAGCAGAAAACCAGCCCCGAGCAATGCTCGGGGCTTGTAACGATCTCTTCTTATATATTTATCAAATAGCAAAACAGCAAAATCGGATGTCTAATAGCCCACCCCAAGAACTGCCGTCTAGCTACTACCGCCCTCATCCGGACGTTTATCGGGTTCATCATCTCCCAATTCGTCTTCCAAATCGTCCTCGTCTAGCTCTGGTTCATCGTCATAATAATCGTCATCGTCCCACCAATCCCAATCTGAATCATCATCGTCCTCAAAATAATCATCCTCGTCATCAAATTCTTCGTCGTCGGGTCCCTTCTCATCATCAGGTTCTTTTACATCGTCCATCCCACCCTCATCTAAATACATGGTCATCCTCCCTTATTGTTGAAGCTACACCCAAAAATATGCTATCATAAGCCTTATGAAACGTCAACCCAGTCATCAAAATCAAGTGGTATTCAGCGGTATACAGCCATCGGGTAATCTGCATATCGGGAATTACCTGGGGGCGATAAAGCAGTTCGTGGAGCTTCAAAATACCAATGAGGCGATTTTTTGTATTGTGGATCATCACGCGATTACCGTTCCGCAAAATCCGGACGAACTAAGGAAAAACATACTGGATGTCGCCAAAATTTATTTAGCGTGCGGAATCGACCAAGAAAAAACAACCGTATTTATTCAATCTCACGTCTCTGCGCATGTTGAACTGGGTTGGATATTAAACACCATGACCCCGCTCGGCGAATTATACCGGATGACGCAATTTAAAGATAAAACCGAAAATAAAAAACAAAAGGATAGTGTGCTAGCCGGATTATTAAACTACCCCACGCTCATGGCCGCGGATATATTGCTTTACAACACCACCCACGTTCCAGTTGGCGATGACCAACGTCAGCATGTAGAATTTACGCGGATGATCGCGCAAAAATTCAATAATAGATTCGGCGATGTTTTTGTGTTGCCGCAAGCGCAAATTCAAAAAGAAACCATGCGCGTTATGGGGCTAGACGATCCGGCCAAAAAAATGTCGAAGTCCGCGACATCAGCCAACAATTATATTGCGCTTTTGGAATCACCGGAGGAAATCCGCCGGAAAATAAAAATCGCGGTTACCGATTCCGGAAAGGAAATAAAATACGACAAAAAAAGTAAGCCGGCAATTTCTAATTTGATGGATATTTACGGCGCGTTTTCCGGGATGGCTACTGCCGAAATTGAAAACAAATTCAAAAATTACGGATACGCCGAATTCAAAAAAGATTTAGGCGAACTTCTAGTGGAAAAACTTGCGACAATCCAGAAAAAATACGCCGAACTAAAAGACGAAAAGATTTTGAAAATCCTGAAAAACGGCGCAAAGCGCGCAGATAAAATCGCTTCCAAAACCATCCGAATTGCCAAAGAGAAAATGGGGTTTATTATCTAGATGTCTGAGATTCGATTTATATCCAACCTAATTTCCCACCAAGCGTAGCTACCTCCTGGCGATTAAGGCGCTCAGATATCTCCGGATATTTTTCTAATTCATCGGCGATGATATTTTTAATCTGGATGACTTCTTCATCGGATATGCCCTCTGCGCGAACCGTAAGATACGGCGAAGTATTTGATGCCCGAATCAGACCCCAGCCGGTTTCGCTGATTTTAAATCGTATGCCGTCAATATTTATGGCCGAGAACAAACTACCGAGGTTTTTAACAATACCCGCCATAATACCAAACTTAACATCATCGGGACACGGCAGTTTAAATTCTGGAGTAATAACTCTTCTCGGGAACCCGGAAAACAAAAGAGAGAAAGGCGCGTCCGTTTTACTCATGAGTTCAAGCATGCGTGCTGCCGCCCACAGACCGTCATCAATCTTAAAATAATTTTCAACAAAATAAAAATGTCCGGATTTTTCGCCTGCAAATATTACTTCGGCGTCCCTTCGCATGGTCTCTTTAATAGGCGCGTGCCCAGTCTTATGCATAAAAGGAATTCCGCCAAATCCCGGGATCAACTCTTCCAAAAGCTGTGAGCATTTAACGTCAAAAAGTATTTTTTTGTTAGGATTACGAATCAATATATCACGCGCAAAAACAAGCAAGGCCTTATCCGCTTCCACAAAACTGCCCTTTTCGTCAATAAATCCCACCCTATCCCCATCTGCATCAAAGGCCACTCCAAGGTCGGCCTTATGTAAAAGTACCTGCTTTTGCAATTCTGCCAAAAATTGGCTTTGCTCTGGATCAGGGGTATGATTCGGAAAACTCGCATCAGGTTCGGTATAAAGCTCGTGGACCGTGCACCCCAATGCTCGAAAAAGATCCGGCGCAAACATCCCGGCACTACCATTCCCAGCGTCAATAACAATAGTAAGCGGACGATCAATCTTGATATTCTTTAGAAAATACTCTTTGTAATCGCCGAATGCTTCGCTATTAGTAAGCTCTCCGTTCTCTTTCGGCCAGTAATTTTCGGATTCGATCATTTTGCGCATATCTTGCAATTCTTGCCCAAAAATCGGCCGGACATCGCGGCGCATCAGTTTAAAACCGTTATAAAAATAGACATTGTGACTGCCGGTAATGTTTACTCCGCCATCAAGTTGCCGATAAGCAATCGTAAAATAAACAAGCGGGGTAAGGGCGATGCCAAGATTGATTACCAAACAACCGGTTTCTAAAACCCCTTGGATAAAAGCTCTGCTCAACTCCTCCCCGCCCGGACGCAGTTCATATCCTATCGCAACTTTTTTCCCGCCATCGCGCCGGATAATAGTCCCGAAGGCGCGACCAACAGCCCGGGCGGTATCAGTAGTTAATGTCACCCCGGGGAATTTCCCATACCATTTTTCATATTCCAAAATTGCCCGATCATTAAGACCGACATTAAATATGCCTCGGATATCATATTCTCTAAAAATTTCTGGTTTGATATCCATCATTATTTAATCTAGCATATTTTTATGCCAAGTGAAGCATTATTACGACTGGCGGAACGGTTGCCCGAATTCGCGCTCCTCGCCTCTTTCGTCGCTCCATTTGTCGGTGGAGAAGCGGCAATACTGACTCTCGGATTTTTTGCCGGAAAAGGGCTGTTCCCGCTTTTTGGCGTAATCTTAGGAAGTTTTCTGGGGATGATGACACTCGATTCCTTTTGGTTCTTAATAATGCGCTCGCCCTTAACAAGAAAAATAAGAAGCCGCATAGAAATATCGGAAAAATATAAAAAACTCGAAGCAAAAATCGAAAAGTTTTCGCACAGAAATGATACTGCCATCCTTTTCATTTCAAAGGTTCTGATTGGAACCAGGATCCTAGTGCTGGCCTACATCAGTATACGCAAGATATCATTTAGAAAGTTCTCTTTATTCGACGGCGCGGCGAATTTAACTTGGGCAATAATCCTCGGCTATCTCGGGTGGTTTGCCGGGTTGGGCTTCTGGGCCCTTGAGACCGCCAAATATGGAGTAGTGATCGGTGGTTTGTATATTGTAGGCGCCACGGTTACAATATATGGGAGCTTTTGGCTCATCCGGAAATGGATAGCAAAAAAATAAAGGGCAAATATTTTCCCGCGAACTCTGACCGGGAATTGATTTTTATCCACGGCTACACCGGCGGGCCGGACGACTTTGGCGATCTCCCCGAAATATCATACCGGGAATTTTCTGCTTCGGTGTCTTGCCCGCTCCTGCCCGGACACGGAACGTCAGTCGATCGCCTATTTGGCATGACACGCGAAGAATTGTACGCGAGCGTTGAACAGCGCATAAAAAACGCCGTTGCCAACCGGAAAAAAATTATTCTGGTCGGCTTGAGCATGGGGGCACAAGCTGCCTTATACTTCGCTGCTAAGTATCCGGTCAATGGCGTAGTGGCGGTGAGCATTAGCCATGATCTCAAATTTCCGTTCAATATTCCGGGGATCGGGTTATTGCGTTTCGTAAAAAGGACGTGGGAGAAAAAATTCACTCCGGCTGAAATTGAAATGCGCAAAGGCGCGATTTATTATAGCCAAATGCCGGCTGACGGTTTATATTTAACAAAAACTCTCCGATCTTTTGTAAACAATCGGGCGCATCTTATAAATAATCCGGTGTTATTCGTTCATTCGGCGAGCGACCGTCTTGGCAATCCCGGCGCAATACCGAAATTAAGCGATAAAATATGCGGTAAAACTAGTGCGCGAATCTTAGACTGTTCGACGCACAGCATGTTTTTTTCAAACGTAAAAAATCAAGTAGTCAGAGAGGTTTTATCATTCATCAAGGAAGAAAATTTGTTCGGCGACCGAAATCCTGTTCATCCGGACGAAAAAGCAACAGCAATAATACCGGCTTACAACGAAGCGAAGCGTATAGGAGGCGTCTTGTCAGAACTGCTTAAAGCCCCGAGTATTAACGAAGTTATCGTGGTTGACGACGGCTCAACTGACGGGACCGCCGAACGAGCCGGTGGGTTTGTCGGCGTAACCGTTATAAAAAACGATGCCAATCTCGGCAAAGGCGCGAGTTTAGAAAAAGGCGTTAAAGCCACCAAAAATGACATCATTTTTTTCTGCGACGCCGATCTTATAAATTTTAAAGCTCGCCATGCCGAAGCAATTATCGAGCCGGTGCGTAATGGGACTTACGACATGTTCATTGGAATCCGGCAAAACTTCATGCAAAGAACCGTACGCGCGTGGGCTTTAAATTCCGGCGAAAGAGCTCTGCGCAAAAAAATCTGGCAAGACCTACCGGACTATTTTAAACATCGTTTTCGGGTGGAAGCCGGATTAAATTTTCATGTTAAGCATTTTACCAAGCACGGTTTCGGCTCAAAAATGTTTGATTATTCCCAGCCAATTAAGGAATCCAAGTACGGAATAATATGGGGCACCCTGCTTCGCTGGTGGATGAATTTTGACGTTTTAATGGCTTATGCCAATCGGCTGTTTCATAAAAAATGATATGAATTTATCAATCGGAATTGTCGGGTTACCTAATGTAGGAAAATCGACTCTATTTAAAGCGCTGACCAAGCAAAATGTTGAAATCGCGAATTACCCATTCGCGACCATTGATCCGCATGTTGGGGTGGTGGCCGTGCCGGACGAGCGGCTATTAAAACTTACTGAATTCTCGCAATCAAAAAAAAACGTTCCGGCGGTAGTGGAGTTTGTCGATATCGCCGGACTGGTTAAGGGTGCCGCCGAAGGCGCGGGACTGGGCAACAAATTTCTCTCAAACATAAAAGAGGTTGACGCTATTGCCGAGGTAGTACGGATTTTTGAAGATAAAGAAATCATTCATCAATCAGACATCATCAATCCGGCTTCCGACATTGATACCATTGAATACGAACTGATATTAAAAGACCTGGAAACCGCCGCCAAAAGAGCTGAGTCTTTGCAAAAAGACGCCAAAAGCGGGAATAAAGATGCGGAAGAAAAAGTCGAGGCAGTCTCGCGCGCAAAGAAAATTTTGGAGTCGGGAAAATTACTGACGAGCGATGAAAAATTTATGGCCGAAGAATCATTCGCAGCGCTGAACAAAGAACTGCAATTGCTTACTTCCAAAAAAATAATTTATGTTTTTAACGCCTCGGAAAAACAGATTCAGGAAAATTGGAAACCCGCCAGCGAATTGGCGGGTAAAATCGGGAATGCTCCATATGCAGTAATCTCGGCAAAAATCGAAGCCGAGCTCGCAGATTTGGGTGATGACGAACGCGAAGAGTTTTTAGGTTCACTCGGACTAAAAGAAAGCGGACTCAACCAGCTCATTCGCGTCGGCTACCGGACGCTTAACCTGATAACTTTTTTTACAACCGGCGAAGACGAAAGCCGGGCGTGGACTATCCCGGCCGGCTCCACTGCTCCGCGCGCCGGCCGGGCAATTCATTCGGATTTTGAAGAAAAATTTATCAGAGCCGAAGTTATAGCTTACGATGAATTAATAAAATCCGGCTCCTGGAAATCCAGCCGCGAAAAGGGCTTACTCCGCACCGAAGGCAAAGAATACATCGTTAAAGACGGCGATGTGGTTGAATTTCTGATTTGACTTTTAACGCCCGCGCCTGGGCAACGAATAAGGGCGCTCGAATTATTCGAGCGCCCTTTATATTTGGCCTATCTTTACTCGGCTGAAACCTGTTGGGTTACCTCTCTTACGCGATAGCGAAATGCGCACTCCGGCGAAAGCACCATCTGACGCCATTCGGTGCGGCCCTTTGGCGCCTTCCAGAGCTTCCAATCGCGCGTACCCATCCAGTTCGCCACCTGGCCTTCACCGTAACGGTAATAAGCAGCCTCATTGGCACGAATCACGAATTGAACGGCGGGCTTGACAGTATAAGTAAGAAGCTTCTGGTGCCGATAGGCATCCACTAATCCAGCCTGCGTTGTCGGGACTGGCTCGTAAGAATCGGGCAAGTCTGGCAAATCAAGCACGGCCTCAAGCGCACCCACCTTGATTGGCCTAGTTGCCCCTTCGTATACCGATGGCGCATAAGGCTTCTTTTCTCCTGGCGGGAGTGAAATTCCGGCGCCTTCGAGCCGCTTCATTTCCTCACGATAAAAACCAGCTTCATCGTCCAGTCGTGCCACCAACATCTTCTTCAAAAAGTACGGAGCGCCGAAAATACTTTGCCAGCGATTTGGATGAACATAGTTCTTGAAATAAACCGTGTTTCCGGTCCAAAGACCATTCTTGGTTAGAAACTCGTTTTCCGCGCGAGTCGGATCCCAGACAATCTTGTCCCAGCCGTGATACCAATGGCCATCGCAATCAACCAGCATGTAATTGCGGTGCGCGCCCACTGATTCTTTTTCGGTTTCGGGATCCTTGGATACGATCGAGCTGTCAAAGATGCGGATTGAAAATGAAAATACGTCTTTATTCGATGTCAGCCCGGTGACAGGACCGAATTGATTGGAACCAACCTTGCGCTCATTTACTTTAACCACGACCTTACGCCGGTTCTGATAACGCGGGATTTCGATTACAGCTCTGCGATCGGCAAAAGGCGCGATGAACGAAAGAAGGTCAAGATCAGTACACCGAAAATTGCCGTATTGATCCAGCGCCGGACGAGGATTACGACCCTCCCAACTAAATAGCGACTGGCCCAAAATCGCATCCGTCAGTTCTTGAGTAATCGGTTCTTGGCGATTCATGATGGTTTTAGCGTACGGATGCTCGAGCGTAACTACATCCTTGACTGACTCGGCATAGTGGACCGGCGGACGCCCGACAAATCGGTAACCCATTCGCTCCCTCCTGGCCTGGTGTTAGGTTAATGTTTAGCACTACGCGCTGCCGTATTTTGCTTTCAACAACACCTCCTGTCTTCAGAATTTCCACCTATCAGTGTAAACGGCTTTTACTTTTTTGTCAAGCATCAAAACCAAGATTTTATCTTAATAGCCTTGCCAAGAAACACCCCCTTTGCTACCATATTCTTAATGTCTAAAGAAACGGAGCCGAAATTGTACGAAATCAGCTATCTAATTGATGGCGGAATACCTATTGAAAAAGCCTCGGAACTTGCTGACAAAATACGAGGGATGCTGGAAACATCCCGCAATTTGATCATGGAAACCACGCCGTTAAAACTTCAGAAATTGGCCTACCCTATCAAAAAACACGCCGAAGCATTTTGGGGCCGGATTAGGTTCATGTCCGATCCTCAAGAACTCATAAAACTAAAAAATAAAATAGAGGCGATCCCAGAAATTATGCGCATGCTTACTGTCGAGGCAAAGCCGGATGAAGCCAGCCAAGTCCGCGCGCCGATCCGGAAGAAAAAAGTTGAAACGGCTGAAGAGGTAGCAAGAAGCGAAGAAATTGATAAAAAATTAGAAGAAATATTAGGTACATAAAAATATGAATTTAAATAAAGCATTTATTATCGGCAACCTAACTCGCGATCCGGAAATGCGCGCGCTCCCCTCTGGCCAGCCAGTGGCTAATTTCGGAGTTGCCACCAACCGCTTCTGGACCAAAGACGGCCAACAGCAAAAACAGGCGGAATTCCATAACATAGTATTATTCGGGCGTTTGGCCGAAATCGCCAAACAATATCTGGCCAAAGGCAGTATTGTTTTTGTGGAAGGGCGTATTCAAACCCGTTCTTGGGACGGCAAAGACGGCCAAAAAAAATACAGAACCGAAATAGTCGGCGAGCGGCTGCAATTGGGGCCGCGAACCGGCGCTCGCGTTGCTAATTTTGAAAATAATGAACCACCGAAACCAGCCGGGCCAAAAGCCGAACCGGCCGAAGAAATCGGAACCGTAAATTACGACGATGACATAAACCCCGATGAGATACCATTCTAAAAATAAAGCCGAGCAATGCTATTTTTGCGCCTCTGGCATCACGCTGGTTAACTTCAAAGACGCCGAATTGCTAAAAAGATTCTTAAGCCCACAGGCAAAAATTTTGCCGCGCAAAAAAACCGCGCTCTGCGCCATGCACCAGCGCCGCCT
>CAYIFA010000008.1:0-2270 GCA_964362625.1 uncultured Candidatus Saccharibacteria bacterium | reverse complement strand
TTCACGATCTCGTCACGGATTTTGGGGTTTTCTTTCAAAAAGAGTTTGGAATTTTCAAAGCCTTGGCCGAGGCGGGTGGAATCGTAAGCAATTGAAGCACCGGATTTTTTGAGTAAATTGTATTTTAATCCAAGGTTTATTACATCACCCTCGTAAGAAATTCCTTCGTTAAACATGATATCAAATTCCGCGGTGCGGAAAGGCGGAGCCACTTTATTTTTTACCACTTTGGCCCGCGCTCTATTCCCTATTGTTTCTTCTCCTTTTTTAATTTGCGCGGCCCGGCGGATTTCAGTGCGGATTGAAGCATAAAATTTAAGCGCCTTCCCTCCCGGCGTGATTTCGGGATTGCCGAACATTATACCAATCTGCATCCGAATCTGATTTATGAAAATGAGCACGGTCTTGGTGCGCGCGACCAGCACCGAAAGCTTGCGGAGCGCGTGCGACATCAACCGCGCCTGAAGCCCAACGTGCTGTTGGCCCATATCGCCTTCAAGTTCGGCCCGCGGCGTCAAAGCAGCCACGGAGTCAACCACCACCACATCAATACTTCCGGAACGAATCAAGTTTTCAACAATATCCAATGCCTGCTCTCCACTATCCGGCTGTGATATGAGTAGGTCGTTTACTTTAACCCCGATTTTCTTGGCGTATTCCGGGTCCAATGCATGTTCAGCGTCCACATATGCGGCCATCCCTCCCTTTTTCTGCGCCTCGGCCACAGTATGCAAAGCAAGGGTGGTTTTGCCGGAGGATTCTGGACCGAATATTTCAATAATTCGCCCCCTGGGAAAACCGCCGACTCCCAAGGCCAAATCCAACGAAAAAGAACCGGTCGGAATAACATCAACATCAACCCTCGGAGCATCTCCTAATTTCATTATCGCGCCTTCGCCGTATTTTTGCTGAATGTCTTTAATGGCGCTCTCTAAGCTCAACTTTTTTTCATTTGCTTGATCGACGTCTTTTTTAGCCATAAATATAAAAAATTTAATTATAATCCGGTGATATAAACCATTCTCTGTTCATTAAATTTCCGTCCGAACCTGCCTTCAGCCGTCACCTGAATAATGTTAAATCCGTACGGAAGTATCAATTCTTCTTCAAATTTGCCGTCTTCAGAAGTAAAAATCTTACGACCATTCAGGTCCAGAGTATTTACGCCGCGGGCCTCTCCTTTCACCGTTACATGTCCCGAACGCAAATGCGCGCCATCTTGCGGCTCGGCGAGCGTAAGCACCGATCCAAAAACCAAACCTTCCAGCTGAAACGCCAAATACCCGACAAACGCTAAGCCAAGTATAGCGTATAAAATCCGTCCAAGAAAACTTGACATGCTAAAATCAATGCAGTTTATTAGTGAATTTATTTAATCTTGCTCAGTGCTTTAATTATACATTTAACCGCCAAAAAGAACATCCGCTTTGCGACGGATGTTATACATAATATTAGGGAGGGATTACTTACGATCCCTTAATGCTTGCTCGATCGGTTCTGGCAGTTTTGTCTGCGCCCTTTCTTGGCCCGCAGAAGTCAAGCTAATCTGCCCATCTTCGTCCACGTTTCCGAGACCTTTGTCAACTATCGCCTTTGCGATTATTTCCTTTTCATCATCATATTGGCTGAGGTCAATAAAACCGCACACATATTGAGCCGCATCTTCGGCTTCGGCCAAAACATTAATTACGTCATGAATTTTCATTTTTTTGTCAGGGAACAAACTCAATAATCTTGTTATGGCATCGATCTGACGCTCTTGCACTAATTCATACATTTCCGAATTAGTTAAGCCCTTACTACGATCTGAATCTCCCATGTATGGGTCCCCCATAAAGATCGTGGAAATCTAATAAGAGCATAGCAAGTCACTATGCTTTATGTCAACACTTCCTCGCCTAGTGACTTTGCTTGCGCTCGATCTCGGGAATATCGAGCATTTTATTTACCGGAGATGGCCGAAAATATATGCGATAGGCCATCGCTCTCCGCCGCCATAAATTTTCTTCACCCTGAATCGGTTTTGAGTCTCCGGCAAAAGGATTTTCTTTCATCGTTTCTAAAACATGGAAAATCTTTGCTGTGTCTTTGGGCGGAAATCGCTTAAGGTTCTTCAAAGCCCTACCCGACAACCTATAATCCCAACTCATGCCTGACCTGTCCGGATGTAAAGAAATTTCCTTTTTCTATTTCACTAAGGCCTTTTTCTACTGCCAGCTTTTGACGCGCGGTAAGTTGTTCGGCGGACATCCAGAACTTAAAAAGTTTTT
>CAYIFA010000007.1:0-27698 GCA_964362625.1 uncultured Candidatus Saccharibacteria bacterium | reverse complement strand
GGTTGCGTGAAATCGCGCGATCGCGCGAAGTATTTGTGGACGCGATTTACGGGGGGAAAGAATATAAAAGTTCGTTGGAAGATTTAGATCGCTACTTTTTAAATTTCGCCTATTGCGCTAGATTAAATACATAAAAGCGGGCTGTAGTATACCGGCAGTATCCGCCACCGTTCCGGCGTAACCGGAACTAGGGCGGGCAAGCGTGCGCTTTGGGGTTCAGAAATATTTTTCGGGGCGTAGTATACCGGCAGTACGTGCGCTTCGGGTGCGTAAAGACCGAGTTCGATTCTCGGCGCCCCGAAAAATGTTTCTGAACGGAAATGCCTTGTGGCATTCCCAGGAAATTCCGAGAAGGAATTTGTAAAGGCCGAGTTTTCCCGATTGACCAATGAGCGACTTGTGGTGAGCTGTGTCGAACCAAGCGATTGGTTGCCAATCGCAATCCCGTTCTTTCCGCGGGAAGGGCGGGGCGATTCTCGGCACCCCGAAAATGTTTCTGGAAAAAATATTATGTTAAATAATTTATGCCCGAATCTTTAGAACAAATTAATACAATTACTTCGCAGGAGAGCCCCATTACATTAGAAGAAAGAGAAAGATTTAGAGATTTGTTAGAACGGTTTTATTTAACTTATGACAACAATGAGAGAGAAGTTGTTGAATTGAGAAATAAGATTTTTGAGGAAAATGGCAAACTTGCGCAGTATATCCTGGGAGAGCTTAATTTGGGCAATCTAAGTTCCGAAGAGATCTATAAATATGTCCAAGCATTGGGATACTGCGCAGCGCCAGCACAAGCCGGCGCCATAGGCACGTTTCTGGAAAGTGATACCGTGGCGCTTGAACATGATTGTTCGACAAAAAGTAGACTTACTAAAATACTGACAAGAATTGGTGGAGTTGAAAATATTGATCAACTCGTTTCTTTTGCAGAAAAAACACTTTCCACCCCTTACTATCAAGGTGAAACTCGCTTTCCCCGATCCCAATACGACGCTATCGACGCCTATGGGCGCCTATGGGGCGCTTTGTGTTTTTGAGAATCGTAACACTGCATTGAGTGGCGGTGATGAAGAAATTGGACAAAAAATTCGAAACGCTAAAGATTCGATAAATAGACTTTTCTTAACACGAGGATATAACGCACTTACTGTAGAAGACGAAAGGGCGCTAGTAGATACTTATCATGCCTCTTTGATAATTTTCCGTAGCAGGCTTGTATTTTCAGAGGTTGGAGATTCAGAAATCGAAGACACGAATTCTTCTGATCCATCCGGATGGGACGATGCTGAGCAAAATTATGTTAAACAAAAGTTTTTTGAAGTTGGGGAACGGCTAGATGTAGTAAAAAACTTAAGACACGAGGCACAAAGAGAGAAAAAAATTAAAGAAGAACCCGAAGACGACGAGCGTAAATTTTTACGAAGACATTGGCTAGAGTATCGCGAAAATAACCCATCGCCCTATGCGCCTACAATCGGAATTGAAGTGGAAATTCGCGAAGAAAGTATTATGCCGGAAGAGCTACGTAAAGATAAGATACGAGATAGAGGGAATTTGGGAGAAAGTACCAGTGATTTATATTATAAAAGAGAAAGAATTATTGAAAAAATAAGGCCTCTATATAAGAAAACAATCGAACTTGGTGTGCCATACGGATATGATAAATTTTGGGAATTTTCGCATCGGCCAACAAAAAACTATTTAACATTAAGTCGAGAAGTTCAAGCGCTTATTGAGATGAATCTAATAAACAAGGAAGATCAAAAACACCCCCTACATCTTACAATAGGTGGAATTTGGTGTGGCGAATGGAATCCGTATGCTAAGCAAGACTCGACTTCAAGTGATGAAAAAGAAGCGTTTGTTCTTGCCCGTGTTCTTGAAGCAAGCGGATGGAGCACTCGCGGAAGAAGACTACTGCGCCCTTTCTATGCCAAAAGAGATTGCTGGGCAGTTAAAGGAAATGCCGGACTGTTACAGAAAGAAAAAGAACACGACAAGTTGGAGTTTGGCGCTGAAAATGCGGTTGAGATTCGTACCTTACAGTTGCAAACTATTACCGGGCTTGATCGACTACTTCGCAGCGCTTATTTGTTGGCCGCTTCTCTTAAGAGCTATCAGGAAGAAAAAAAGTTGCCAGGATACTTTTCAAAAAGCGAGGAGAGAAAAAACTTGATTGAAATTTGGACCGTTTTTTCTCAAAAAGCAAAAGAGATTTTTATTCAATTTGGGCTGGATGATCCTAGTAGCACAGAACACTGGAAAAATCCCAGATATTATGATGATTCTGATCTTGTGGCTGAAAACAAAGAAGGTTTTTTTGGACTGGCGGCTTTGCTTGATGAAGCTGAGCAGGATTCTCGGAGCAGGGGTAGAGGTTTTGTGAAAGCAATTAGAAAATTAATTATAGAAACAAGGGCAAAGATCTCGCCTATCATCTATCCGAAAGAGAATAGTCAATTTGAAAAATCTTAAGAACACGCCGCTTTGTAGAAAAGTATAAATAGCTTGAACTGTTTTTCTATTAGACAAAAACATCCCGGTAAGTTTGGCTTACCGGGGATGATGCGCGAAGACCGAGAAAGAAGCTTGCTTGCACCTCCGAAGCTCCGAAGGAGCGAAGGGGTGCTTGCACTTCGTAGCTCGAAAGAGCGAAGAAGTGGTGGGCCGTGCAGGATTCGAACCTGCGACTCCCTGATTAAAAGTCAGGAGCTCTACCGGGCTGAGCTAACGGCCCACGCAAACTTTAAATTCGGATGGAGTGGTGGCCTCGGAGGGGTTTGAACCCTGCGTCCCCGGCTTGAAGGGCCAGTATCCTAGACCAAACTAGACGACGAGGCCACTCCATTTCGCGCACCATTTATGTATAGCATATTATTTACAGAATGTCAACTTCGGATGGTTGGGGCAAAAATATAAAATAATGTTAATGTACGAACCGAAAAATTTCGAAAATTTGTTTGGGATGCCGGGTTTTTCTGATGAAATGCTCACTAACCATTTCACCCTATACCAAGGGTATGTAAAAAATGTAAATAAGGTTTCGGAAACTTTGACACAAATGCTCGGTGATGGGAAAACCGCAAATCCGGAATACGCCGAACTCAAGCGCCGCTTTGGCTGGGAGTTCAACGGCATGCGTTTGCATGAATTATATTTCGCCAATATGACCAAAGAAGCGGGTTCGTTGTCAGAAAATTCTTCAATCATGAAGAAGATCTCGGAGGTATATAACTCATATGACAATTGGGAGAGGGATTTTAAAGCAGTCGGTGCCATGCGCGGCATTGGCTGGGCGATACTTTATCACGATAAATTTGCTGATCGGTTATTTAACGTCTGGATAAACGAACATGAATTCGGACACTTGGCTGGAGGAAACCCGATTCTGGTTTTGGATGTTTTTGAGCACGCTTATATTACTGATTACGGGTTAAAACGCGCCGACTATATTGAGGCGTTTTTTAAAGCGATTGATTGGGAGGTTGCTGAAAATAGGATGAAGCAGCAGTTTGCGATATAATGGAATCATGCAAAAAATTCTCATAATAAACGACGACGAGGCATTGGCCGGAGCAATCCAGACTAAGTTGCAAATTAATGGTTACCAAGCTGCCGTTGCTTATAACGGTGAAGAGGGCTTGGCTAAGGCCGAGGGTGAAAAGCCGGACCTGATACTCTTAGACATGACCATGCCTAGGAAAAGCGGGTTTGAAGTGTTGGAGTCATTGAATAAAACCGAGGAATTAAAAACCGTTCCAGTGATTATAATTTCTAATACTGGAGAGGCGGTTGAAATAGAGAATGCTAAAAAAATGGGGATCAAAGACTATTTGATTGAAGCCGAGTTTTCTCCCGACGAAGTGCTGGAAAAAATTCAGGCAGTACTTGGCGCGGGTGGTCCCGAGAAAACTCCGGCAAAACCAAACGGCGTAAAAATACTTTTGGTGGAAGACGATCATTTTCTACGGGACATACTAGCTCAAAAATTAAGGGATGTGGGGTATAAGGTCGTTCAATCGATTGACGGCGAAGGCGCGATACGCTTGATTAACGACGAAAGGCCGAATTTGGTTTTGCTGGATCTAATTTTACCCGGCATCGATGGATTTGAGGTTTTAAGACAGAAAAAAGAAAATCAAGAGCTTACCAGCATTCCCGTAATAATTCTATCCAACCTAGGACAAAAAGAAGAAATAGACAAGGGGCTGGCGTTGGGGGCAAGTGATTTTGTAATCAAAGCGCACTTTACCCCGGGCGAGATAGTGGAAAAAATAAAATCATTTCTTGGAAAGTAGCTTGGGTCCGGAAACCGCCTGGTTATTTTTGATAAAAAACCTCAATTTGCGCCTAGCCCAATATGACCCGGCGTAATCAATGCCAATACGCGGCGTGGCGGCAATATTTTTTTTGGAAATTTTAATTCCCCGATCCTCTAACCACAACCTTTTTGATGTAGCGATATTTTCACCGTAAAAAGATTTGTCTACTTTCAAAAAATTACAAAGTTTGCCGGGCCCGCTGGCTAGGCGAGCTTCACTAAGCGGATCTTTCCCAGTTTTAATGCCACGATTAACTTCGATTGCTCTTATTAAAAAACACTCCGGGTAATTTTCTGGGCCGGTCGTAATATTTAATTGCCAATACATTCCGTAGACCAGATAAATATAAACATGCCCGCCCTCTAGATACTCGACCCTGTTTCGCGAAGTAATTTTTTGAATGCCGCGTTTTCGCAAACGAAATGGAACAAAAGCATGAGAAGCACGGTCTTCCGGGCCAATGTAGGCTTCGACCTCTACGATTTTCCCGGCCAGTATTTTGCCGCTTGGCAAGCGCCTAATTAGGTATTTGCTCAATACATTTTTGGAAACATCAATAGATGGCTTCATGAAGAATTCTCTGCCGAGCTTTTTAACCATATTGACTCTTATAACACGATAAACTAATATAATGAAATCATGCCGTTACTTAGATCAGCCAAAAAAGCTTTAAGGCAGTCCTTGCGAAGACGGGAGAGAAATTTGCAAAAGAAAAACTCCATCAAAAAAGCGGGAAAAAATATCCGGCAGCTTTTGGCTTCTGGAAAAATTGAAGATACAAAGCAGGTGTTGGCTGCCGCCCATAAAGCGCTGGATAAAGCCGCGAAGGCCGGGGTACTAAAGAAAAACACCGCGAGCCGCTTGAAATCGCGTCTCGCGAAACGAATCGCTAAAACTACGGCTTCAAAATGAAGTCCCGCTGGAAGCGGGACGAAATCCTTCCGAAGCTTTAGTGAAGGAGGATAAACAACTCCAGTTCGGCCGATAAATCTTTGGATCCCGAAATAACGTCTGACCATAAAAACATCAGGCGCTCAAATTTTTGCTCAAGTTCTTTTCTGCTGAAATTTCTTAAAAACTCCTGGCATTTTTTTATAACAAAGGGGTGCAGGTTGGTTTCCTCTTTAATGGCGGACAATGGAATGTTGGCGGCATGGGAAACCAGCAACATATTCTTAAATTGGCGATAAACCCCCCAAAAAATATCTTCGGGTCCGAATCCTTCCCACCGCGCCCGGTGATATGCCGCAAAAGCGGCGTAGCGGTTTTTGGCCATCAACATGTCTGAGAGCTGGAAAATTGTCCGCGACTTCCAGCGGTTTTCGCCTATGTCCCCAGAACCTTTATATTCTTTAACCTTCGCCCCAAGTTTATTGAACTTTTCCACCACGCTACCAGACACCTTGTCATCGTAAAAAACAGCTGTAACGGCGGCCGCGGGTTCTTTCTTCAAAATATCTAAAATCAATTCCGCGTTTTCTTTTTTGTCCAGCAAATCACGGGCCAGCACTAGTCGCTTTTCGCCGAACATGCTTTCGGCCCGGAGGGCATGCTCAAAATCAGCGGGTGCAAAATTGTCTCCGTCAAAACGAAAAACCGGAGCGCCGGATCCAATTTTTTTGCGAAAAGATTCTTCGATGCTTTTGATTTTAGCAAGCATCAACGGGCGATCCCCGCCGTAAAAAACAAAGATCATGTTATTGATTTTTTTCTACAAGCTCTTTGGCGTGCGCCACGATTTCATCTGGGGTGGAGTTGGCTTTTACCAAGTAGGCCGAAGCGCCGGCGGCCATCGCACGATCAATGTCGCCTTTCTCCATAAGGTTGGAAAGTATCAAAATTGGTATGCCGGAAGTTCCCGGATCGGTTTTTAATTTTTGAATCACCTGGAATCCGTCCACGTCCGGCATTAATAAATCAAGGGTTATCAGGTCCGGTTTATGGCGCGTGAGCATTTTGAACGCTTCTTCTCCGGTGGTGGCGGCGTTTACTTGGAAGCCGGTGTCTTCAAATTTGTTGACCAGCATATCCCGTAAAAACTTGTCATCTTCAACGATCAAGATTAGCTTAGTCGGCCCCTTGGTCACATTATTATTGGCGGCGTCATCTGTTTCCATAAAATAATGATAAATAAAGCTATGATTAAAAACAAGAAAGCATATTTCTATCCCCTAAATACACCTCTTAATAAATAGAAAAACGCGCGGGAGGGATTGCTTTACGCAATTTCCCGCGCGTCTTGCTGTTACATTACTTCTTGTTAGTCTTCTCTGCGCCCGGTACTCCCATGTCGAGCCCGAGGTCCTTGGCCGCCTTAGCAGCCAGTATCTCCATGAACTGCTGGAATCCGGAACCCGCTACCGCGGAACCGGTCCCGCTGCCCATGACTACGCTTGGCACGATCGGTTGCTTGGCCTGGGAGAATGCGTTGGACCAAAGCTTCTGGGATTCGACCCATGCGTAAAGCTTTTTCTCAAGCGCGCCGTCGGCCTGCATGACCAGACGCTTGCGTTCGCCTTCGCCTTCACCCCGCAAGATCTCCGCCCGCTTATACTGTTCAGCTTCCTTCGCGGCAAGACTGGCCACCTCGAGCTTCTGTTGAGCCTCCGTGACAGCTTGGGCCTTGATGACTTCCTGGGCCCACTTCGCCTTAGCCGCTTCGGCCTGGCCGTTCTTCTCGGCAGTGATGGCCCGCTGTTCGGCTTCCTTGGCGCCGGCGATGGCAGTCTGCACCTGCATGATCGCCGCCTGCTGTTGCTGGATCTGCTGCTCTACGATCTGGTCATAGGCGACGCTGTTGATTGCTAGGTTAAAAGTCTTGATGCCGAATTCATCGAGTGGGCTGTTGTCCTGACGGAGATATTTCCCATCAGAGCCCTTGACCAGTTTAACCACGGTGACCGTCTTGTCGATACCGGTCATCGGATCCTTAACCCTCTCTTGAATCGCCTCGGTCTTGAAGACGCCGTTTACAATCTGGTCATCGATTAGATTCAATAGCTCGTTGCGTCTGGCGGCATAAGACTCGGCTGAGGACATAAGCGGCCCAGTCATGTAGACCGACTTCTCCATGACCGTTCGGATGAGTTGCTGTTCAACTGCGTGGTGACTCCTGTATTTCATGTGCAAGGACGCCATATTTTTTTCGTCCGCCGGCATCTCCCAGGCGATGGAACCCGAAATTGTGGCATGGCCGCCGTCGTTGAATCTGATCTTGATGGATTCGTCATCTTTCTTGCCCTGGTCCGGTTTTAAGCTAAACCAGAACTGGTCTCGCTTCTGATACTTGGTTACCGAACCGAACCACTGGCCGTAGATGCCGGGTTGGGCAGCGATCTTCAGCGTTCCGCTTGGATACTGAATGACCATGATCTGACTGGAGTCGAGGTACTCGAAGAGCGAAAAACTCATGAGTCCTACGACAACGAGCATAACCAGAACGATACCAAGAGAAAGCGTCCTTCTGAATGACATGTGTCCCTCCTTTTGTTGGTTTGGTGGTTGAATGACCAACTGGACGCGACGAATGGCTATAAAGAGTGAGGGCCAGGTGGCCTTCGTGTCCTCTCCGCCAAACGTCGTTTTTCCGCAATCTGACGCTCGAGATCCGCCTCAACGACTTCCTCACTGGCATCCGCCAGTTCCGCCTCGAGCTTGCGTTCTCTACGGAATAATGGAAAGACCGGAGTTCCACGCCAAAGGGGTACCACGAGTTGGGTCACGCCGGTGAGAACCACCAGCACGGCCAGGGCTATTTCTAACACCGCCACGACGTTCATACAGCGTTCCTCCTGTATTTATATTAAGAACTATCGAGAAAAATGGCCCATTTGCCACGTTCCCGATACTGGCCGTATTCTAGCAAACCCCGATTAAAAAGTCAATGATTTTGGATTGTGTGAGCTGTAAACTATGGCAAAAACAGAAGAAAAGCTCTATACTTCCTTTAAAGGTATGGACTTAATAGAAAATCTCAAAAAAGAAATCGAAGGTTTTGACGGGCGAGTAAGAGCGGAAAAAATCGGGCATATCACCGAGGTGGGTGATGGAATCGCAAGGGCGAGCGGACTTTCGGAGGTGTCGAGCCAGGAAATGGTGGTTATTGAAACCGTATCCGGAGACGTAAACGGCATTGCCTTCAACCTCGAAGAAGACTCGGTCGGCATAATTGTGCTCGGCGATTATTTGAAAATAAAGGAGGGCGACATCGTTAAACATACCGGACGCGTGCTTTCGGTACGAGTGGGCAGCGAACTGATTGGGCGGGTGATTAACGCTCTGGGTAACCCGCTTGATGATCGCGGCCCTATTTTTAAGGATAATTTCGGAGAAGTTTTCTATCCGGTTGAAAGAGTCGCGCCGGGAGTGCTGGAGCGTGAACCGGTAAACACCCCACTGCATACTGGGATTAAAGCAATTGACGCCATGATCCCGATTGGCCGGGGACAGCGCGAACTTATCATAGGGGACCGTCAGATCGGAAAAACCTCGATAGCGATTGACGCCATAATAAACCAAGGCCGGGACCGGCGTAATCCTACGCCAATTTGCATATATGTGGCTATCGGACAAAAAGAATCCAAACTTGCGCGCATAGTTTCCACTCTGAAAGAAGCCGGAGCAATGGATTATACGATTGTTGTTTCCGCTCCAAGTTCCAGTCCGGCATCTTTGTGGTATCTGGCGCCTTACACCGGCGCCGCCATCGGCGAATATTTTATGCATCAAGGGAAAGATGCGCTGGTAATTTATGATGATCTTTCAAAGCATGCTTGGGCTTACCGCGAACTTTCCCTGTTAATGCGCCGTCCCCCCGGACGCGAAGCATATCCCGGAGATATTTTTTATCTGCATTCGCGTCTGCTTGAACGCGCGGCCAAACTTGATCAGGAACATGGCGGCGGGTCGCTTACCGCGCTTCCAATTATTGAGACCCAGCTTGGTGATGTCTCGGCCTATATTCCAACCAATGTAATTTCAATTACCGACGGGCAAATTTACCTTGAGCCGGATCTTTTCTTCCAGGGCATACGGCCGGCGGTAAATGTCGGGCTTTCGGTCTCGCGCGTAGGATCATCAGCGCAAACCAAAGCAATGAAAAAAGTTGCTGGACGTCTTCGATTGGAACTCGCGCAATTCCGGGAATTAGCGGCTTTTGCCCAGTTTGCTTCTGACTTGGACGAATCAACCCGCAAGCGCCTGGAGCGCGGTAAAATTCTTACCGAGATTTTAAAACAGCCGGAACTTGAGCCAATTTCGTTTGAAAAACAGGTGATGGTAATTTACGCGGCAACCAACGGATATTTCGATGACCTGAATCCGGAAGAAACATCAAAAATAGCAGGAAAATTAGTTGGGTATTTAGAGGGCTTACATAACGATATTTTGGAAGAAACCAGAACATCCGGAGATCTTGCTAAAGATACCGAAGAAAAATTAAAAGCCGCGCTAGACGATTTTAGAAAACAATAAATGCCATCTATTAAAGAAATTAAACGCCGGATAAAATCGGTAAAAAACACTAGCCAGATCACCAAGGCGATGGAGGTGGTAAGCGCAACCAAAATGCGAAAATCGCAGGGGTTTGCTATTAATTCTCGCGCCTTCGCGGTCGCGTCGCTCGAAATGCTGGGCAATTTATTGGATCATACTTCGCATTTGCCGCAACTTTTGCAGCCGCGCGATGTGAAAAAATCGGCGTTGCTGGCGGTAACCTCTGACAAAGGGCTAGCCGGAGCTTTTAACGCGAACGTTTTAAAGATCGCTGGCTTGTGGCTAAATTCAAAAGCTCATTCTGGCAAAAAATATTCACTAATTACAGTCGGCAGAAAGGCCAAGGAATATTTTGAGAGAAGAGGAGTTGAAATCCAGAGAAGCTTTTCGGGTTTTGGCGATTTTTTTACGCTGGGAGAAACGTTGCCGATTGCCGAAACTGTAGTCGATGGATATTTGCTCGGCGCGTTTGATGAGCTCGACGTAGTTTATACTAATTTCCGCACAACTTTAAAACAAGAAACAACGCTTAAAAAAATTCTGCCGGTAACTAAAGAGGGTATAGAGGAAGCGGTAAAGGGAATTTTACCGGAGTATGGTAAATATTCATTACTAGGGGACAGCCAACAGTCAACGGCAAACAGATATAACTACGAATACAAATTTGAACCCAGCGCGGAAGAAGTTTTAAAGACACTCGTGCCGCAATTGATTCGGATGCATGTTCATCATATAATTTTGGAGTCAAATGCTTCCGAGCACTCCGCCCGGATGGTGGCGATGAAAAACGCGACTGACGCGGCTAGGGATTTAATGGAAGAACTAACGCTTACATATAATAAAAATCGGCAAGCCGGAATTACCAGAGAATTAACCGAAATAACCGCTGGTTCTAACTTATGAATGGGAAAATAACACAGATAATCGGGCCAGTGGTGGATGTGGAATTTAAGGAAGGCAAACTGCCCGCGCTATATAACGCCCTAACCATTGATATTGCGGACGCCGAAATCGTAACATTGGAAACAGCAAAACATCTGGGGTTTGGGCTGGTGCGTGCGATCGCCCTTTCATCCACCGATGGCTTAACGCGCGGAATGGCAGTCAAAGATTCCGGGAGTCCGATAGCTGTTCCGGTTGGGCCGGAGGTTTTGGGCCATGTCTTTAACGCATTAGGAAAACCATTGAGCAGCAAAGAAATAAAATTCCAGAAATATTCTCCGATCCACCGCCACGCGCCCGCGTTTTCCGAGCAGTCAACCAAAACCGAAGTTTTCGAAACCGGAATAAAAGTAATTGACTTGCTCGCCCCATTTATTAAAGGAGGTAAAATCGGGTTGTTCGGCGGAGCCGGCGTAGGCAAAACCGTGCTGCTCATGGAATTAATCAGAAATGTTGCCGAAGAATCCGGCGGGGTCTCGGTTTTTGCCGGTGTCGGCGAAAGAAGCCGCGAAGGAAATGATTTGATACGCGAAATGAAAGAATCCGGCGTGATTGATAAAACCGCTTTGGTTTACGGGCAAATGAACGAGGTGCCGGGCGCGCGGCTGCGCACTCCGCTCACCGCGCTGACCATGGCCGAATATTTTAGAGATGAAGAATCAAAAGATGTGCTGTTGTTTATTGATAATATTTTCAGATACTCGCAAGCCGGTTCCGAAGTGTCGGCGCTCCTTGGCCGCATGCCGTCGGCAGTGGGGTATCAGCCGACTCTTGCTTCCGAAATGGGCGAATTGCAAGAGCGCATCACTTCCACGAAAAATGGCTCAATAACTTCGGTACAGGCAATTTATGTTCCGGCCGATGATATCACCGATCCCGCGCCGGCAACCACGTTTAGCCACTTGGATTCAACTATCGTGCTATCCCGATCTCTAACCGAACTCGGAATTTATCCGGCAGTAGATCCGCTTGCGTCTTCTTCTTCGGCGCTTAATCCCAAAATCGTTGGAGGGGAACACTACCTAGCGGCGCGCGGAGTACAGCGCACGCTTCAACGCTACGCCGAACTTCAAGATATAATAAATATTTTGGGGATGGAAGAGTTATCGGATGAAGACAAGGTAACTGTTAACCGCGCGCGCAGAGTTCAAAGATTTTTGTCCCAGCCGTTTTTCGTTGCCGAAACGTTCACCGGAAGAGCCGGAAAATTCGTAAAACGCGAAGAAACTATTCGCGGCTTTAAAGAAATTTTGGAAGGTCGGCACGATAACAAGCCCGAGGAGGCGTTTTATTTGAAGGGAAGTATTGAAGAAGTGACTAGTAATTAGTAAACAGTAACTAGGGTCACGATTCCAGACGATAGATAGCTTCCTGTTTACTAGTTACTGATTACTGTTTTCTAAACAATGAAACTAGCAATACACACCATACAGGAAACGTTGTTTTCCGGAGATATCAAGAGCTTCACGCTGAAAACAGCTAGCGGAGAAATTACGGTACTAGATAACCACTTGCCCCTTATTACTATTGCCCGACCGGGAAAACTGCGTTATACTGACCGGCAGAACAACGAAAATGAAACCGAATTGAACGGAGGAATCTTGGAGGTCAAACCAAACAGTGAGGTGATAATACTTGCGAACTCAAGCTAACATGAAAGCCTATGTCTATACCTGCTTTGACCCGATGGTCTGGCCGCACTTAGTCGAAATTTTCGACCAGCGTTTCGGACGGCATAATTATTTCTTTGACCCGGATCCAGGCGCGGTAAAAAACCTGGTTTCCCCGTCCGATTCTCATCTGCCGAAAATCGTTATTTCAAAAATAAAAGCAGCTTACACCCTACATCCATTTGAGTTTTTGATATTGGTTAACCACTCCAAGTGCGGGGCATATAAACTGGTTGGTAAAGAATTTACGGACGCCGCCAAAGAAGAAGAATTCCATAAGCGAGAACTGGGCAAGGCGGCGCCATTCCTAAAAAAGAATTTCCCCAGTCTGATTATAGAAGCGCATTACTTCCTGAAAGAAGAAAGCCGGATGGTATGGTAAAATTCTAAACCGTCGAGCTAAGCTCGGCGGGGTTTTTTATTTGTGATATATTAAAAATATGGATTTGTTAGCCGCAATATTTGATAATCCGTTAGGCTCTCAGCTTGATACTATCCCTAAGGTGGTTGAGGCCCTACTGCAAATGGTCGCGATTGTTATCATCCCAGTTGTGATAATTTTCATTATTTATGCCGGTTTTCTGTTTGTTTCCGCCCGTGGTAGCGAACAGCAAATCACCAAAGCTAAAAGCGTGCTTACCTGGTCAGTTATCGGCGCGATTTTTGTTCTCGGAGCTTGGGCTTTCGCGACGGCCATCGTAAGTTTCTTCCAGACCCTTACGTAATCCTAAAAATAACCACAGAGGTTGGACCTCTGTGGGAAACTTTTATTTCGGCAAAGCATCTTTCGCAATATCGCGCCGGTAATACGCTCCCGGAAAGTGAAGATGGCGGACCGCTTCGTAGACATTCTCAATAGCTATTTTGAGGGTTTCGGCATGACACGTGACAGCCAACACCCGTCCGCCGGCGGTATTAATGTTCCCAACCGAATCTCGGGAAGTCCCGGCATGAAAGACAATTACTCCCGGAACCTGTTGGGCGCGGTCAATTCCATTAACCGGCAAACAGGTTGGGAACGATTCGGAATAGCCATACCCTTTGGATGCCATAACCACGCACACTGCGTAACCCGGAAACCACTCGATCTTCGATTGATCCAATCGCCCCTCGATACATGCCTCGAGTAAGTCGAGCAGATCTGTTTTCAGGAGCCGCATATAAATTTCGGCTTCCGGATCGCCAAATCGAGAATTAAACTCCAAAACCTTCCAGCCCTTGAGTCCGGGATAAAGACATCCAACAAACGGACGCCCGCGCTTTTCTAGTCCCAAAATAGCCGGTTCGACAATTCCGCGGCTGACCCAATAATTAAAAGAGGAGTTCCGGGAAAATTCCTCAATCCGCGGCACTGGCGCAAAAGCTCCCATGCCGCCAGTGTTGGGGCCCGCATCTCCGTCCATCAGTCGTTTGTAATCTTGAGACGCTGGAAAGACGCTAAAATTTTTACCGTCGGTCAAGACGTGAAGAGAGAGCTCGTTTCCAGTAACGAAGTCTTCAATCACAACTTTGTTTCCAGCGCTACCGTGAATTTTTTCAATCATTATACTGCGCAGGGTTTGCTCGGCCTGAACCGTTGAAGTACAAAGATGCGCGCCCTTGCCGCGGGCTAGGCCATCTGCCTTGATTACCACTGGCGCGTCATGACCGCGGACAAACTCCATTGCTTCCTGATAATCTCTAAACACGCCGAAGTTCGCGGTTGGAATTTTTTCGGCGGTCATGAACTCTTTAGCAAAAGATTTGGACCATTCAATTTGCGCCGCTCTTCTGGTTGGGCCGAAGATATTTAGTCCGTGTTCTTGAAAGACGTCTACAATACCGCAAGCTAATGCTTCGTCCGGACCGACCATAGTCAAATCAACTTTGTTTTGTTCGGCAAAAACCGCGAGGCCGGCTAGGTTGGTTATATCGATGCGCGTGGGGGTGGCGACTTCCGGCGGCATGCCGTTGCCGGGCGCGGCAAAGATCCGGCTGACTTTTGGCGATTGCGACAATTTCCAAGCCAAAGAATGTTCCCGGCCGCCCCCACCGACTACCAATATTCGCTTGCCCATTCTTCATCCCCAAATTTTACAAAATAACTTTTATCTGATAAGATTTTATCAGAAAACTCGTTGACATCCAAGCGCGGTCTTTTGACGAGGAGAAGGTCGTGGGCAAACAAGATCCGTCAGAATTAAGCGTCCGTTTGGACGAGTTGTTCCATCGCCGCCACGAACGGCCCGGCGACGTATTTACGAAAACGCTGGAAAGAGAAGGCCTAGTTGTTGCGCCCGGAATCTATAATGCTTGGGGCGGAAAAGCCGCGAGCATGAATTACTTGTGGCGAAAAAAATTCTTCCTGCCATGTTCGTTTAACGCAGTTTATTTAGGAGGTTGGGCTATTTCAGCCATGCTCTGGGGGCGTCCGGATATGGGGTTTCATGATCGGTCAATGATTACGTTAATCGGAAAATACGCAATACCTGCCGCATTTCCTCTCCCGGTTATCATGGATATGGAAACTGGATTTGCGCCAGAGCCGGTTGCGATCGCCGAGGCCGTTGAAGATTTTCATAAACTGGGTGTTGCGGTTGCCCACATTGAAGATCAAGCAACGCGAAGATGCGGGAATCTGGGCGGGAAGGCGTGTATTCCAGCAGAAGATATGGTCGTGAAGATTAAATCTGCCCTTGTCGCCATAAAGGAATTAAACTCTTCAATGCGGCTAATGGTTCGCACTGACGCGCTGACTGCAGTTGGCGGAGGAATAGATAGCGCTATCGAGCGCATGAAGCGTTATATGGGCACTGATTATCAGGGGGTGCGTCCGCTAATCTCGTGGGCCGATGCCATGCTGAGACCGGAGGATATTGAGCATTGGCTTACCGCGATGCACAAGTATGATCCGAAAATGCTTTGCGGTATGAACTATTCGCCGAATAAGGACTGGACTGGATATTATCAAAAAAATCATGGACGCAAACCGCCTACCTATAAAGAGTTATATGATGAAGGCCGCGGTTTCCGGGTTATCTGGCATACCATTCTGCAAGCCAGATGCGATATGGAAGCCACATATAACACATTTGCCAAAATGGCGGATAGTGGCGCCGAGGTTCTGTGGGATCTTCATGAACGTCAGCAAAATCATCTGGTTGGCGACACGCAAGCCATGAGCAACTATCCGTCATGGCAAGCGTTTGATCAATTCATCGGCGGCGAAGCAGCCGATGAACGATACAATCAATCCGAAGGATATAAAACTGCGTAGTAAACAAATACCGTTTCGGCATCCCGGAACGGTATTTTTAATATATAAAATGTAAAAAGCACGATTAGACCTAAAAAATTTTATTTAGTCTGCTCTTCGCGCTAGCATCTATCAGCAGTTCGTCATTTATCAAAATTTTTATTCCGGCAAGCAACTCCGGTTTTACGTCCTCCTTAAAAAAAACCTTTTTGTCTATCGATTCTTTGATTTGGCGTTTTATTTTATCAGAAACCGGTTCGGCGGCCTCCAAGAGCACTTTTGCGGCGCCGACGCGCTTCAAAATAATTTTTTCTGCTTCAGCTAAAATTTGGTTAAGTTTTTGCCGGTCGCGGTTTTTGATCAATATCTGCCTAAGTTTTTCAGCGGCATGTTTTTGTTCTTCCTTTGTTTTGTTGTCAAGCGCCTTTGCGAGCGCTTCGGCATATATTCGCACCGAAAACTTCATACGTTCTTTATATTGGCCTTCAGTTCATTTAGCGCCTCTCGCACCAGACCCGAATTTTTTTCTTCGGCGGGCATTTTCCCTAAAACTTTCGCGATCCCGGCCTTGATAAGATCCCCGGCATCATCAAGAACGCGTTCAGTCATTTTAATTCGCTCCTCCTCGGTTCTTTTTTGCGCTTCCAATATTATCGTTTCGCCCTTTTTAGATGATTCTTTTAACATGGCCGAACCTACGGCTTGGGCTTGTTTTTGTGCCTTGTTTATCGTATGGAGCGCTTCGGCGTTGGCTCCGGCAAGTATTTTTTCTTTTTCTGTTTCTGATTCTTTGAGTGCTACCTCAGCTTTCAATCTGAATCTTTCGCCTTCTGCGATCCGTTCCCGGCGCTCGTGAAGCATTTTAATTATCGGGCCATAGGCAAAGTGTTTTAGGACATAGAGCAAGACGAAAAAATTTACAGCTTGCGCGAGCAAAAGCTTCCAATCAATCCCAAGGTGGCGGACGAGTTCGCGCATCAGACAAATTTAATAATCAATGCTACTACCAGCGCGTAAATCGCGATAGCTTCGGCAAAGGCAATCGCCAATATCATTGCTGTCTGTACCTTGCTTGCGGCTTCCGGGTTGCGGCCGATTGCTTCGAGCGCCTTTCCGGCGAGCAACCCGATGGCTAGTGCCGGCGCAATCGTGCCTACGCCCATTACTATTGCGGTAGCGAGTAATCTCATTGAATCTGGCTCCATAATTTAAAATTAATTATTTAAATAATAATCTAATGATGGCTTACCGCCATACTTATAAATACCATAGTTAGCATAGCAAAAACTAGCGCTTGAATAAAGCCCACGAAAATTTCGAGCATCAAAAATGGCATTGGGATTATGAATGGCACCAAAAATCCGATTATTACCAAAAGCACTTCTCCGGCAAAAACATTGCCGAAAAGCCGGAAAGAAAACGATATCATTTTGGCGACTTCCGAAATTAGCTCTAAAATTCCGACAAAAAACTCAATCGGCCCCTTAAAATTAAAAAACTTTGAAGCGTGTCGCCACGCACCGAGTGCCGCTATGCCGAATATGTTGGCGGCAAGCACTGCGATTATTGCAAGCGCCAAAGTAAAGTTAAGGTCGGATGCGGTTGAGCGGAAAAGCGGAATGAATTTTTCATGTCCATCTTCAATTTCTTTAAGCCCCACTGATCCGATACCCGGCAAAATTCCGAGCCAATTGGAAATCAGCACAAAGAGAAAGATTGTCGCCACTATCGGAAAATATTTTTCGGCTTTAATTCGGGTTCCGAATACTCCGGCCATGGCGTCAAGTAATTTATCAACCGCCAACTCAAACAGATTCTGCAACATCCCGGGTATCAGACTGAATCTTTTATAAGACAGATAGGCGAGTATGCCCAGTACCGCAAGCGTAATCCAGCCCATTAAGAGCGTGTTCGTCACCGGAAATCCGAAAACCTCAAATATTTCCTCCGCGGCGATTTCAATGTGAACGCCTTCCATCAATAAAATAATATGTGTTTCCGAGTTGACTTTCAAGTGATTTTTGCTAAGATATTTGTGGAATTGAAAACTACAGGAGGATAAGATGGGGCAGGAGAGAAAGCGCTGGGATCCGGTTAAGGTGTTAACGTGTTTTGTTATGGGCGGAGCTATTTTGATTATAGCGATGGCCGCTATAGCTATGCCAGCAATCGTTGAGCATCAGTCGGATAAAAGTTGCACGACCCGTTGTTGTAAATAACCAGGAGCGCAAATGGCCAGCGCAGGCGGCGTTTGGATTCCGGCGGGGGAGTTTGGAGAAATTGTTCACGAATTAGTGATGAAAGAGGGCGGGTATTTTAATGCTCATGCCCACCTTGACCGCGGATTTACCATTGATCCAAAATACCTCGAACATTACGGCATCACGCCACTGCAAGCGGCTTCTTCTCCGCTCAAGGTAAAGCAGAATCTTACCGGCGAATTGCATAAGAGCGAAGCATACCAGAACGTCGATGACTTGAAGCGACGTATTGAAAAACAGCTAGACGTGATGATCGAAGGCGGGGTGACCTCGGTTATAACTTTTATTGACGCGACTCCCGATATTGGGCTTTCGGCAATAGATGTCACCGATTCATTAAAGGAAAAGTACCAAAAAAAACTTAAACTGCAGATAGCCGCTCATCCTATTTTTGGCTTTAAAGAAGACTTGCAATATCCCGTTTCGCGCTTTGATCTTTTTGATAAGGCTTGCAAGAAAGCTGACATTATCGGAGCGCTCCCGGAAAAGGATGATCGTCCGGATAGCATTGGTTCGGACGCACATATCAAAAACGTATTGTATTTCGGAAATGCCACGAAGAAGCCGGTTCATATACACACCGGACAGGATAACGATCCTCGTCAGCGGCAAGTTTTTGATGTTATTGAGGCGGTGCGGTGGCTTAACGTATCGTGGGTGGCCGGCGGCGAACCAACGGTGTGGTTGGTCCATGAAATTTCCGCGTCGGCTTATGACGAAACGAAACGCCGGAAAGTATTAGAGGGGTTGAAGAGATATAACATCGGGGTAATAATCTGTCCTTCAGCCGCGCTTTCTATGCGGCAAAACCGCGCAATATCGTCACCCACCCACAATAGTATAGCGATGGTTCTGGAAATGGCTTATGTTGGAATCCCCATAAGAATTGGGACTGACAATATTAACGATATGTATGTTCCAGCTACGCCGCCCAGCATGCTTTTCGAAGTTCTGACTCTGTCTAATGCCATCAGGTTTTACGACCCGCGAGTTTTGGCAAAATTCGCCGCAGGCAAACCGCTTAATCAATCGGACCAGGAACGTATCCGTCGCCATCTTGAGGAAGACCTGAAAGCGTACCGCTCGGTAGATCCGAATTATAAGCTCTGTGTTGATTTAGATTAATTTTTCAACAGCCCTCGGTGCAAACCGGGGGATTATGTTTTATAATTTAAGTAATGACCCTTTCGATTAACTCAGGGTCATGGTGAGTACAATCGAACCATGAAATATCTTGCTTCCGTTTTAATAGTCGCTCTCGCGCCGGTTTTCTCTTATGGCGCCGTGGATTTAGAATCCAATCTAATTGGTCACTGGAAATTTGATGAGGGCGCCGGCAACACCGCCTATAATGTCGTTTCAGCTAAATATAGCGGTAAGCTGGACAATGGTCCGGCATGGGCAGACGGCAAGTTCGGCAAGGCGCTTTATTTTGACAGCAATGACGACGCGGTAGAAATCATTGATTCTGCCGATATTGCCGAAGGCGCGGCTATAGCCGTAAGTATTTGGATGAAGCCGCTGGATCTGGGAGCGCACCGAGAAGTTGTCACCAAACACAAATCAGACAACAGCCAGTGGCAGTGGCGGCTAGAACAGCTTGGTTCAAACCGTTTGTCGTTTTCGGTCCAGGATTCAAAAATAGTTTCGGCTGAGTCCGATTCAAAAAATATTTTGGATGATAAAAATTGGCACCACGTGGTTGGGGTGTATGACAACAACGCAGTTCATCTGTATGTTGATGGAACAAGAGCCAACGCGTATTCACCGCCGCTTAGCGGTAAAATAGCTGACTACAAACATCATGTCTGTGTCGGTTCGGCGTGGGCCGGAAATAATTGTGGGGCAACCGATGTAGATAATTTTTACGGATATCTGGATGATTTAAAAATCTACGACCGGGCGCTTACGGCGGAAGAGGTGAAAGAATTATTTAATCCGACTCCCGCGGCTCCTACGACAGCTCCGCCACCACTACCCGCGCCGCTTGCCCCGAGCGTAGTCGAGGGGGCGCCAACGCCCGCGCCCGAACCAGCGCCAGTTCCAACGCCAACCCCGGTCCCCACGCCGGTCCCAATGGTTGATGTGCCGCAAGTTGTGTTCTCTCGCGATTTATCACTTGGCTCCACCGGCGAAGATGTCCGTGAGCTACAAAAATTTTTGAACAACCAGGGGTTTGCCGTATCGCCTTTTGGGGTAGGTTCACCAGGCAGCGAATCCGATTATTTTGGAACGCGTACCAAAACCGCGCTCGTTAAATTTCAGGAAAATTATAAAAATGAGATTTTGATTCCGGTCGGGCGTACTACTGGCACTGGCTATTTTGGCCCATCTACTAGAAAAAAAATCAATGAATTTACGGCGGTTCCTTCCGAAACTGTTTCACTGCAAAAACAAATTGCTGATTTGCAGGCCCTGATCCAAAAACTTCAGCAACAAATCAACGCGGCGCGATAGCGCTTCCGGGTCTATAGGTAGCATTAAGTCCCGGTTTCAGCCGGGACTTTTGGCCCTATAGATATTTTTTTACTTCTTTATGGAGCTTAAATGCTTTTTGCCGTGGGTCTTCGGCAAGAATAACCCCGCGTGAGGAATTGATAATCATTCCCCGACTTCGGCTGTCTTTCCCAGCTTTAACGGTTTCGGCGATATCTCCGCCCTGCGCGTCTATTCCGGGGATCAAAATAGGCATATTGCCGACAATTTCTCTAACCCTTTTAAGTTCTTCGGGATTGGTTGCGCCAACAACCAAGCCGCAGTTTCCGTTTTTATTCCAATCGCGAGAAACCCGAAATGCGACATATTCATATAGTTTAAGCGGCCATGATTCGAGGTTGTCACCGGGCCCCAAACCCCACCTTACTTCTTCTTCGGCTCGCGCGATTACATCAAGATCTTGAAATTCGTCGGATGCCGGGTTTGATGTTCGGCAGAGAACAAAAATTCCCTTGTCCGGATGATCAAGAAATGGCAAAAGTGATCCCTCGCCAAGATAGGGGTTTACCGTAATCGCATCCGCCTCAAGGAACCAAAAAGCCGTTTTTGCAGTTTGGAGGTTGGCGTTTCCGATATCACCGGCTTTCCGATCAAGGATGACCGGGACAGTTGGCGCGATAGCATTTATGAATAAAATTAAAGTTCTAAGAATTGCTTGGCCATCTATTTCTAGACCGCCATAAAATTCGGTATTAATCTTGTAAGCCGAAACAAGGTCATGTGTTGCTTTGACGACATCCATCATTCGTTTAATATCTGCGCTGTCCAAGCCCACGCATACAAATTTTCCTTCAGACCATTTATTCTCAATGAGCTCGCGAAAATTTCTTCTCAGCATTACACACCCCTTTTTGAGTTTTTCTATTAAACATCTTATCAGGGTTTTCTAAAAAAACAAACCATAAACCCCAACGATCCCGGCGTTATGCCGGGATCGTTGGGTCTGGTTATCCGTTTACTCCCCTTTTATTGAGGTTTTACATTGACTCCGCTGGAATTTTTCCGCTGGTCTCCCCGCCGGGTATTCCAATTGGTATTTCGATGATCGCGCCTCCGTTCGATGCATTTCCACCGGGAATGCCACCGCCAGAACTATCTACATTGCTGCTGCCGGAGCCTCCGCCACTTTCTTCCGGTAGTTTTTCGATCTGCCCGTCATTCTGTGTTTTCGATGATGGAACTCCGATAGGCACTTCGAAGACCGCGCCGTCATCGGAGGAATTTTTGTCGCCATCAGTGGGACTGCTACCCCCGGGGGTGCCAATTGGGATCTCAAATTGATCCTGGTTTTTCTCTCGAGAAGGAATGCCAATCTGGATTTCGAATGCTTTTTCCGCCCGCACTATAAGTTTGGCGTTTTGGGCGATACGAAGGGCTTTCTGGAAGAATACGAATGCTTCGCCATGGGCTTCGATTTCTATTTTAGCTCGGCCCTCCACTATTGCGGATTCGGCAAGTTTTAACTCTAATTCAGCCTTGGCTGCTGTTTCGGCTTCAACCGAATCTTTGTTTTGTTCAATAAAGCGTTTCGCTTCCGCGATTTTGTTCTCCGCGGCGGTTAGTTTTCCTTCGGCCGCCGCTTTAAATTCACCGTTAGTTCTTGCTTCTACGTTTGCTTCGAAACGCATTCGGTTACCCGCGGACTCCTCAATATTGGCTCGGACCCTTTTAAAAATCGGTTGCGTTTCGGTTCCGGAATCAGATTTGCTTTCGGCAATATGATTAAGTATGTTTTCGTGGGCACGAAGTGAGACCTCAAAATTTGATTCGATGTCAGACGCGGCTTTCAGGTTTTTTTCGGTTTCAAATTGCGTGACAATTTCACGAACATTTTCCGCGTGCTTTTCAAAATTAGTTTCGATTTTCTCTCGAGCATCCGCAGATAGCCCGCCTTGGGCAACGAGCTCCTCGGCTTCTTCCAGGCGACGTTCGACTACCCTGGCACTCCAGTTGGCCTTGGCTTCGCTATCAAACGTAAGCGCGCTTCTAACTTCTTCGTTCACGCCAACTTTTACCGGGTACAGTATGTCGCCCGGCAGAGCGCTCTCGGCGGCAAACGAAATTCCGCCGGAAAACAATAGCGCAATAATTAATCCTATAGCCATATTTTTAACCAATAATATTGGTCTTAATGATAATGCCTCTAAAATATTAAATGACGACTTTTGCCGTTTAATGTTAAGACGGGCATCCCTCCAAATTCTTACCGGGTTTTCTTTGATATGCGAAAGTAGAACCGTTTTCATGCTTTCCTTTTCCGCAGCACCCAATTCCAGGTTCTTGGCGGTATCTATTAATTTGTCGAATTCATCTTTCATGATTGTCGATTAAGCAACTCGCGGGCTTTTTTAAGCGCGCGGTTAATGCGGACTGACACGACATTTTCGGATTCGTCCAGAATTTCGGAGATTTCCTTAGGCCCCAACTCGTTGATGTAGCGCATAACAATTATTTCACGATCATCATCAGCAAGCTCGGAAAGTTTTTCCACTATATTTTTTGAATCAAGCCGGAATTCCAACTCGGTTTTTTTGAAATTGTCCGACGGGTCAAACCCCTCGTCTTGCATCGCGTCAAGCGAAACCGTTTTTCTCTTTCGAACTTCGTCAATAATAAGATTGCGCAAAGTCCGGTACAAAAACGCTCGGAAATTATCAATATTGTTTCCTTTGGCTAAATAATCCCAGGTTCGGATAAAGGAATCCTGCACCAAGTCGCGCGTGACTTCCCGATGCCTGATCCTGAAGAGCGCAAACCGAAAAAGCTGGTCAGCATAATTATCGTATGATTTTATGAATTTTTCAGACACATCATCGTTCATAGAGAAAACGAAACAGAGCAAGTTTTCTTACAATATCGGGCTGCGGAGAATCGAACTCCAGCTGCAAGACCCCCAGCCTCGCGTACTGCCATTATACGACAGCCCGTATTTTTATCCTTTCCAAGTCAAATGCCGGTTTTTCTTCAGGCATTTGGTGCAGATTTTAATTCTTTTGCCATTGGGCAAGCGCGCCCACTGTAAATTTGGGTATTTGCGGACATGCTTGGTTGGATTATATTTCCCGCGAAGCAAGTTCCGTTTTCCTCCCATGCGCGAACCCTTGCCGCAGATCGGACAGGTTTTAGTCATGTTGTAAGTAGTTTATACTATATAGAATGGATATTCAAGCGATTGATTTTGTTTTTTCAGTTGCCATTTTAATAATGTCGGTGGTGATTCACGAGGTTTCGCACGGCTTTGTGGCTGATGCCATGGGCGATCCCACGGCTAGATATCAGGGACGGCTTACCCTGAACCCCATAAAGCATCTTGATCCGTTCGGTTCGGTTTTGATACCGGCGTTAACTTATTTTCTCGGCGGATTTATTTTTGGCTGGGCCAAGCCCGTTCCATACAATCCTTATAATCTAAAAAATCAAAAATGGGGGCCGGCAATTGTGGCCGCCGCCGGACCGTTTTCAAATTTGATTGTAGCGATTGTTTTTGGGTTGATTGTTCGTCTGGCGCCAGCTTTCTCGATCCCCGCCGCGTTTGTGCAAGTGTCAATTCTGGTTGTCTTTATAAATTTGATTTTGATGATTTTTAATTTGGTGCCACTGCCGCCCTTAGATGGCTCAAAAGTATTATTCGCTCTTTTGCCGATTCGCTTTTATTATATTCAGCAGTTTTTGGAACAATACGGCTTTTTCTTGATAATTATATTCATATTCTTTTTCTGGAGCTTGATTTTGCCCGCGGTGTTCTTGTTTTTTAAGCTTATTACCGGCATCGGGTTTTCTGGGTTTTAGACACAATTTTTCCACAAGTTTTTCACAAGTTATCCGTACCAGGGACGAATTAGGCGCTCTATTCTATAGATAGAGTGTTTTTTGATACTGAAAGGAGCTGCTATGTCTTCCGAACAATATTTCGCCCAAGCGCGTAAGGCAAGCGCCAGTTCTACCTGCCTAAAAACTAAAACCGGAGCGGTAATTGTAAAGAACGGCGAGATAATTTCCCGCGGCTTCAATCTTTGCGCCCCGGTTGGCGTTAAATACGGCGAATGCGTCAATGAATGTCCGCGGATGAAAATTAAAACCGGATCTAATTATGAACTTTGCTCGCCAGTGCACGCTGAAGTAATGGCATGCTTAAATATCTGGCCGGAACGTCCGGCGGAAAAACTTGGCAATTTTGCCGGACACCTTGAACTAACCAAATCTCAAGTTAAGATGGCGTTCAGTTTGGAGGAGATGCGTAAACTTGATGGCGTGACGCTTTATCTGGTCGGCCACTATTGGGCCTGCGACAATTGCCTGAAGTTTTTGGAAGCGGTCGGCGTTCCGAAAGAAAACGTGAAATTCGATCCGCTTACTGGTAGCGAGACCAAGGCCCGCTATGAACAAGGCGGGCTTACGAAAGGAGCCAGCTAATGGCCGGAAGGGTTTTTGTCTTTGATTTGGATGACACGCTCATTGATAACGTTCACGACTACGCCGAACCGATTTTGGATACTTGCAGGTTGATTGTTAAAACATTTGGACGCAAGGCGCCGCACGTTGACGTTATAATTGCGCTTGAACACGAGATAGACAGTCGCAGAGTAAAGGAAACAAACCCCGACACCGGCCAGCCGTTTCTTTATTCCATGGAGCGTTTTCCGGGGAGTATGGTAGAAGTTTATCGCGAGATTGCAAAACGCGTTGGCGTTATTCCCGATTCGGAACTGGAGAAAGATTTTTATGCCATAGGAATGCGGGCGTTTGATAAATCCCGCTATGCTAGGAACGTTCACCCGGCCGCAAAACGGGTCTTGGATTATTTGACCAACAAAGGAGATAAAATAGCTTTGCTTACTAAGGGCGATGCGACGGTTCAGCGGAAAAAGATTGCCGTGTTAAAAAATGCCGGCATCTCCAATTTTTCCGCCGTTTGGGTGGTTGGTCAAAAGCTGTCAATTTCATTTTCTTTGATGGCTAGAGATTTCCTGCCAAGTTCGGCAAGGTTAACTCTTTACAGCGTTGGTAATTCGTATGAATCAGACATCAAGCCGGCTTTGACGGCAGGGTTTAAGGGGATTCTTGTCCCGGTTGAAACTTGGGATTTGATCGGCAAGATGGACGACGTGGTTAGAGAGGCCAAAGAAAACGGCGTTTTTGTTTTTAGGGATTTGTCAGACATCATCACGCATTACGAGGAGTTGTAAGATGGGGCAAAGATTCGTCGAAAGGAAGATTCGCGCCAATGTGTTTGATTTTGAAGAATTGTCTCTACTTTCCAAAGACCTTTTTAAATCCGCGGCTGAGGCCAGGAAAAACGCTCAGGCGCCGTATTCCGATTATTACGTCGGAGTCGCAATTTATGGCGAAAGCGGAAAACTTTATTCCGGTTGCAATGTAGAACGCGTGAGTTGGACTCAGACTACCCATGCTGAACAAAATGCCGTTGATTCTATGGTGGCCGCTGAAGGACCTTCGAAAATTCGCGCTCTTGCTTTGGTGGCAGCGCCAAAAAACGAGGAGGTAATTCTCCAACCAAAAGTCGTGAGCGCCACTCAAGTTACGCTTGAAGAAATCGGGGTTCCATGCGGACATTGTTTGCAGATTATTTGGGAAAATTGCTTTAATGACCCATGGGTGTCGCTGATGTCGCTTATGGCGAACGGCAGAATTTCTTTGGTAACTATAGGTGATGCCCTGCCGTTTCGTTTTGGCCCAGCAGATCTCGACGTGGACTATTCTAAGCTCGGAAAGAAAATATAATGCGCCGCGTGGTGGTGGAGAGCCCGTATGCCGGAGACATAAAAAGAAATACACGATATGCACGGGCGTGTCTTCACGACTGTCTTGTGAAGGGGGAGGCGCCTTTTGCCAGTCATCTCCTTTACACCCAGCCCGGTGTGCTTGATGACACCATCCCGCATGATCGGGCTTTAGGAATTGAAGCTGGGTTAACCTGGGGGAAAATCGCTGATGCCATGGTGGTGTATACTGATTACGGAATAACTCCCGGAATGCAAAAAGGAATTGACCGGGCTAAATCCGAAGGTCGTCCGGTGGAATACAGGAAATTTTTTTCTTAATCCTAAAGATAGGCGTCAGTACTATGATATTGACGCTTTTTTAATATTTTGGTAATCTAGTTCAATGCCGACCATTAATCAACTTATACGAAGACCGAGGAAAAAGGTATTGGCCAAGGAAAAAACACCGGCTTTGCTTACCGGTTTTAACGTTCTTAAAAATAGACCGGCTAGTTATCCATCGCCTTTTAAGCGCGGAGTGTGTTTAGTGGTCAAAACCGTTACCCCCAAAAAACCTAACTCGGCATTGCGCAAAGTCGCGAGAGTCCGGTTGACCAACGGCATGGAAGTGACCGCTTACATTCCCGGCGAGGGCCACAACCTTCAGGAGCACTCAATAGTAGTGGTAAGAGGCGGCCGCGTAAAAGACTTGCCCGGAGTGCGTTATCATATCGTAAGAGGAGTGTTGGATGCCGCCGGGGTCGCGAATCGCAAACAGCAGCGTTCAAAATATGGCGCTAAGCGACCAAAAAAATAAAATTAACTTAGTTAACCAAGATGCCTAGACGTCCGATAAAAAAGAAAAAAGAGCTGAGCCCGGATCCATTATACGGGTCGCTTTTGGTTGAAAAATTAACGAATCAATTGATGTGGAGCGGCAAAAAATCCACGGCGAGGAGGGCGGTTTACGGGGCGCTTGAAGATATAAAGAAAAAAACCAAAACCGAAAATCCATTGGAAATTTTTGAGAAGGCGATCGAGAACATTTCGCCACAACTGGAAGTGCGTTCGCGGCGTGTTGGAGGAGCAAATTACCAGGTGCCGGTGGAAGTAAGGAGCCAGCGAAAACTGACCCTGGCTATGCGCTGGTTGATTGCGGCCGCGAGGTCCGGCAAAGGCAAGCCAATCGCACAAAAGCTATCCGCCGAATTGATCGCCGCCTCCAAAAAAGAAGGAATGGCTTACAAGAAAAAAGAAGACACGCACAAAATGGCTGAAGCCAATCGGGCATTTGCTCATTTCGCCTGGTAAATATGCCCCGCGATCTCCCAATAGAACGCACCCGAGACATCGGGATTATAGCGCACATTGACGCCGGCAAAACCACGGTTTCCGAGCGGATTTTGTTTTACACCGGAATTTCGCACAAAATCGGCGAGGTTCACGAGGGAGCGGCAATTATGGACTGGATGGAGCAGGAGCGTGAGCGCGGCATCACCATTACCGCCGCGGCCACGACTTGTTTTTGGAAGCCGACTTTTTTGCTACCCGAA
>CAYIFA010000006.1:9325-29897 GCA_964362625.1 uncultured Candidatus Saccharibacteria bacterium | reverse complement strand
GGGCGTTGTGAGAGAGCCGATTGTCTACGGGACCCCGGTTTCCGAGAAATTCGCCGAAGATTTAGCCAATGCTCTGGGATGTCCAAGCGGCCAAGTCGAGCATGTGGTTTTCCCGGATGACGAGTTTCAGTTTAGATTTCTGGATCCTTGCCGTGGCCGCGCGGTTATCGTTGTCGGTTCGTCGCAAATGCCATCCAAGAACTGGGAGTTGATTAAGGGTTTTTGCCATAGAGCCAAGCGCTGTGGAGCACGGCGCATTATTTTGGCCATCCCTTATTTCGGGTTTGCCCGGCAAGATTATGCTAAAAACGAAGGCGAGAGTGAAATGATGTCAGTTAGGGGCCGGGAGCTGTCCAGTTTCGCGATTGATTGTGTTATCTTAATTGATTTGCACAATCCTGCATCTGTTTCTAAGATCCGCATTAGGGGCGATGATCGTGAGTTGCTTTCTGCCGCGAATGTTTTTATCCCGAAGATGCGCGAACTCGGATTGGAGAACGCGATCGCGGCTTCACCTGATGTTGGGCGGCTGAATGTAGTGCGAGATATTTATGCCAGAGAATTAAAAATCCCGGCAGTATCCGGCGATAAGCACCGCATCAAGAAGGGGATTGAATATTTTGGGATTATCGGGAAAGTCCCATCCGGCGCAACGGCATACGTAGTTGACGATATGATCAGCACTGGTAGTACGCTTTTGGAAGCAGCGTCTGCTTTGCGAAATGCCGGGGCCCAAAAAGTAGTCGCGTTTGCCACCCACGCTGTCTTGTGCGCGGATTCGCAACAGAAGTTTCATGTAAGCAATATCGATAAGGTTTATGTTACTGACACTATTCATCATGGAGTTTCGCTCGATAGCGTTTTTGAAGTTATCTCGGTCGTTCCGCTCTTTGCCGAACGCATCAAAGAGATTTTGTAAGAAAGGATACCAGCATGGGGCTGAGACTCACTGTGCCAGAGGTCGGGGTTGCCGAACTTGCACTTACGAGCAAAATTTTCAGAGATTGGCAAGCCAATTTGGACAAACGGTTTAAGGTAAAATCCCTGGTTTTCCAGCACATTGATATACGGAGCGCTAGCTCGCTTGCCGAACGCCAAGTACGCAATATAAAATTTGAAGCCGAGGTGGAAGACCGCGAAGGGCGCCATTTGCATGGCAGTGTTTTTATGCGCGGCAGTTCGGTGGCGATACTCGTGGTTTTGGTTTGCGAAGGAAAAGAATACACGGTTATTGAAGAGCAAGCGCGATTTCCGTCAGGATGTTTCGCCTTTCCGGAAATTCCGGCGGGATCCATGTCTGATTCCACGAAAGATTTTGTTGATGTTGCGGTAAGCGAACTTGACGAAGAGCTGGGGTTGAAAGTTGCCAAGGAAAACTTGGTCGACATGACCCAGTTGGTTTATGGCGATCGTTGGCGAGGAGTATTTCCGTCACCGGGGCTCTGCGATGAATACTTGCGGATTTTTCTTTACAAAAAGAATGTTACACGAGAGTTTCTGGATGAATTTCGCGGCAAGGCCGCCGGCCTCGAAGAAGAAAACGAGCGGATAGTATCGAAGGTTATCTTGCTCGATGATTTGGTTAGCGAGGCTCCGGATGGCAAAACCCTTTCTGCCCTTGCGCTTTATAAATATTTGAAAGAGCGCGACAAGTTAAACATATAAGACAAACCCCACCGTATAATTACGGTGGGGCGTTTTGTTGTCAAAGTTTTTAAAAAAGATTATTATTTTCTTAATATGGTTCACCCCAAAGAAGAACGGACATTTGTGATGGTTAAGCCCGACGGAGTATTCCGAGGGCTTGTCGGCGAGATACTCACGCGCTTTGAAAGGCGCGGGTTAAAAATTGTCGCGCTAAAAATGGTTTGGCCTACCCGTGAGCACATTGATAAGCATTATCCGGCTCACGATGAATGGCTCGGTTCGGTTGGGTCCAGAACCTCCGAATTTTTCAAAGGAAAAGGAATGGATGTCAAAGACCATTTTGGCACCGAAGATGTGGTTGAAATCGGAAAACAAGTAAAGAGTTGGTTGGGCGACTATATTACCCAAGGTCCGGTGGTGGCAATGGTTATAGAGGGCATGCACGCTATTACCACCGTGCGGAAAATCATAGGTCACACATATCCGATTGAGGCTTTGCCCGGGACAATTCGCGGCGATTTTTCGGTTGATACACCTTCGGCGGCTAACGCCGAAAAGCGCGTGGTAAAAAATATTATCCATGCCTCCGGCAACCCCGAGGAAGCTAGTCATGAAATTGAACACTGGTTTAGCCCGGAAGAGATTCATTCTTATAAGCGTTCGGACGAAGACATAATGTTTTGATGAAATGAAACATTGCTCCCCTTGTTATCTCGCGCTTGCGTTATTCTTGATATTGTCTTTTCATGCTTGGGCAAGCATCAGCGCGGCCTATTTTATTTATTTGTGGCTGGATATCCCGATGCATTTTGCCGGCGGGGCATGGGTGGCATCTGCCATATATTATTTTTTCTTTGCCCGAGACGGCGGCTACAAATTATCAATACCGCTTCTGCCCGGGGTTTTGTTTGTGGTCGGGGCGGCGATGGTTGTCGGCGTTTGCTGGGAATTTTTTGAATACGGGATGGATGTGATCGCCGAGAAATATTTAGATGGCCGGGCCATTAACCAAATGGGCATAAAAGATACTATGGGTGATTTGTTTCTTGATTTGGTCGGCGCGTTTACGGCGGCGATATATTGCTTGGCAAAAAGAAGGGCATAAAACAAAAACAATATTATTCATGAAAGCGATTATACTTGCGGCCGGAGAGGGGGTGAGGATGCGGCCGCTCACGAATGACCGTCCCAAGCCGATGGTTGAGGTTTTGGGCCGTCCGCTTCTCGAACATGTTTTTGATTCTTTGCCCGACGAGATAGACGAGACTATTTTGGTAGTCGGCTATCTTAAGGAAAAAATCATGAATCATTTCGGCCAGCGTTTTGGGCGTTTTGATATTTCGTATATTCATCAGCAGGAAAAGCTGGGCACAGCACACGCATTATGGATGAGCCGAGGCGCATTAGCGGATGACAAATTCCTTATGCTTTATGCTGACGACCTTCAGTCCAAGGAAGACATCAAAAAATGCTTGGCTTATCCGCTATCGGTAATGGTGAAAGAAATTGATGACCCGCGTCGATTCGGAGTGGTGATTGCCGATGAAAGCGATAAGGTGTTGGATTTGGTGGAAAAGCCGGAATTTCCGATTTCCCGAATGGCTTTAACCGGCGTTTCGGTACTTGATGGCCGAATTTTTAATTATCCGGCGCGTAAACATAATAACGGAGAATATTATATTACAGATTCTTTGGCTAGGCTGGCCAAGGATCATGATGTAAAAATTGTTCGCGCCGATTTCTGGCTGCCCATCGGTTATCCAGAGGATTTAGAAAAAGCTGAAGAAGTTTTACGCGACAAGGAAGAAATATAAAAAGTGTCATGGGGCGTAGAAGGTTATAAAAAATATATGAGCCAATCGAAAATCGTAAAAATTGTAGTATTCGTACCAGAATCGCACACGGATGCGGTTCGTGAGGCAATGGACAGGGCCGGAGCCGGGAAAATCGGTAACTATACTTACTGCAGTTTCTCATCTAAGGGCATTGGGCGATTCAAGCCGGAAAAAGGCGCGCATCCAAACATTGGAGAAGTTGGAAAGGTTGAGTCTGTTGAGGAAGAAAGGATTGAAACGGTGTGTGAACGAGATAATCTGACGGGTTTAATAAAAGCGATTAAAGAGGCGCACCCTTATGAGGAAGTCGCGCTGGATATATACCCATTGGAAGAACTTCCTGCGGTTCAGTAAACAGGCAACGGATTAATAAAATTTTCAGAGATATGGACAAAAACAACAATTTACATGAAGTAGTCATAACCGCCATTGTGGTAAAAGATGAAAAATATTTGATCGCGCGGCGTTCCCTCAATAAAAAAAGATTTCCGGGAATGTGGACAGTGCCCGGCGGCAAATTGGAAGTAGGGGATTATTTGTCGCTACCCAAAGATACCGAGCACTATTGGTATAATGTTTTGGAAAAAGTCTTGAGGCGCGAAGTAAAAGAAGAAGTCGGAATTGATATAAAAAATATTGAGTATATAACCAGTCTGGCCGCGGTTCATGCCGACGGTAACCCGTCCCTGGTGATTTCCTGTATAGCGGATTATGAGGGCGGCGAAATAAAATTGCAAGAAGATGAGATGGATGAGTACGTTTGGGCTACGCTTGCGGAAGCAAAAAACTATAAGTTAATTGACGGAATATACGACGAATTGGTCATGGCTGAAAATCATAGATCAGGCAAAAAATCAGAGTGGACGAGGTTTGCTTGATTTTTAACCAATCTTTTGCTAGAGTTTGACTATGGATGAATTGATGATACAAAGTAAAGGCATCTCTGATATCGCCCACAAACAAGTAATGGCGGCCTTGCGGGAAATTTTAAGTGATCCGGACTGGGGTTTGACTCTGCGCCCGGGCTTTATCCGCCGTATTAAGAAGTCAGTGAATTCAAAAGCGGCCGGCAGAACAAAAAACCTAAAAGATGTTTTGCCGAAATATAATGGTCGTTAAGATACTTCATGGATGGATGGAGTTTTGAAATAACCAAAGAAGCCGAATCCGATTTGGGTAAGTTGGATATTCAAATAAGAAATCGAGTAACGGCGAAATTAAACTGGTTGATAGACAATTTTGAATATATTACCCCGATACCTTTGGGAGAGCCGCTCAAGGGATTTTTTAAATTGCGGATTGGCGATTGGAGGATTGTTTATGACGCCGAAATGGGCAGAAAGTTGGTTACCGTTCACGCTATTGATCGGCGCGATAAGATTTATAAAAGACTTAAACCGAAAAAAGCTCAGTGATTTATGTCAGGAGTCAAAAAACTGCCGTAATTCACTATCACGAAATAGCGCTCAAGGGCAAAAACAGGGCGTTTTTTGAGCGCGCGCTGATGACCAATATTCAAAAGCAAACAAGGGATACGGGGTGCAGGGTAAAGCGTATAGCCGGGCGACTGATTGCTCAATATGATCCGGGAAATGAAGAAAAACTGATTGAAAAGCTTCGTCATGTTTTCGGCGTTCATCATTTTAAGGTTGGGGGTGAAACGAGAGCTGATATGGAGAGCATGAAAAAAGCGGCGCGTGAATTGTTTGAAAACATCAAGACAAAATCATTTCGGGTTTCGGCGACACGCTCTGAAAAAAATTATCCGTTCACTTCGCATGACATCGAAGTCAAGGTTGGGCGAGTTATTGACGAAGAATTAAAAATTCCGGTTGATCTTTCTAACCCCGAGACAACCTTGTCGATAGAAGTGGTGGAGGGCAAGGCGTATATGTCTATTAGACGGATAGAGGGGCTCGGCGGGTTGCCGGTTGGTGTTTCCGGAAAAGTAGTTTGTCTTTTGTCGAACGGTTTTGATTCGCCGATTGCGGCTTTGCGCATGATGAAGCGCGGCTGTGAACCGATATTAGTTCATTTCCATAGTTATCCAAACACTACAAAAGACGCCATTGAGAGCGTAAAAAAAATAGCGGAAATTATTTCAAATTACGCGCCAAACCCGCCCAAACTTTTGTTAATACCATTTGCCGAAATTCAGAATTTTATCGTGTCAAAAATTCCGTCGTCTTTACGTGTTGTAATGTATCGCCGTTGGATGCTTTGGATTGCTGAGCAAATCGCGATTCGCGTGCGTGCGCGCGCTCTTGTTACTGGTGATTCGGTCGGACAGGTGGCATCGCAAACCTTAGAAAATATTCAGGCGGTTTCTGAAATCGCGACGCTTCCAATTTTACGCCCCCTCGCTGGACACGACAAAGAAGAAATAATTGATCTATCAAAATTTTACGGCACTCATGAAATTTCAAAACTTCCGTATGATGATTGCTGTTCGTTGTTTTTGCGAGGAAGTCCGAAAACTAATGTGAGCATAGCGGAAATCAAAAAAGCCGAAGAACCTATTCGGAAAGAATTAGAAGAGTTAGCCGAAAAAGCTATAATTAATACATGACCAAAATTACTTTTTATGGCGGGGCGCAGACGGTGACTGGCGCGTGTTATCACTTTGATTCGGGGCGAACCAAAATTTTGGTTGATTGCGGCCTATTTCAATGTCCGCGTGTTTGCGAGCCGCAAAACTACGAAAAGTTTCCGTTTGATCCAAAGGAAGTTGAGGCGGTTTTTATCACACACGCCCACATTGATCACACCGGCCGCATACCAAAACTTTTCAAAAACGGCTTCAGGGGGAAAATATATTCCACTCCGCCCACCAAGGACCTTGCGCGCTTGATGCTCGAAGACAGTTTGGGCGTTATGGAAAAAGAGGCTCACGGCGAAAAAAAGGAATTGCTTTATAAAGTTGAAGACATTGAACACGCTTTTCAAAGCTGGCAAGCGATTGAATATCACAAAGAAGTCGTTGTCGGCGATTTTAAAGTCCGTTTACTTGATGCCGGCCACGTACTTGGTTCGGCGATGGTTGAAATAACTGCGCCCGACGGTAAATCCGGCGAGTTCAAAAAAATTCTTTGCTCTGGCGATATCGGAAATCCGCCGACCCCGCTTTTGCGGCCGACTGAAATTGTCAAAGACGCCAACATCATGTTAGTTGAATCTACCTACGGCAACCGCGCGCATGAAGGCCGGGATGAAAGAAGGCTCCGCCTGGAGCGGATCATTGAAGACACGGTCAGGAAAGCGGGCGTTTTGATGATCCCGGCGTTTTCTTTAGAACGCACCCAAGAACTTCTTTTCGAAATTCATAGTTTGGTCACTGCGGGTCGCGTGCCAATGGTTCCAACCTTTTTAGACTCGCCTTTGGCCATCAAGGCCACTAATGTTTATCGAAAATACGAGAGCTATTTTAATAAAGAGGCAATATATGCCGCGGCTTCCGGAGAAGGGTTGTTTAAGTTTCCCATGCTGAAGTTCACATTACGAACCGAGGAATCAAAAGCGATAAATGACGTGCTGGCCCCCAAAATCATTATTGCCGGCTCCGGCATGTCAACCGGAGGGCGAATTCTGCACCATGAGCGTCGCTATCTTCCCGATCCCAGCTCAACCTTGTTGATAATGGGTTATCAGGCCGCTGGTTCCCGTGGCCGGCAAATCCAAGACGGAGCTCGCGAAATTGAAATGTTTGGAGAGAAAATCCCGGTCAGATGCCGCGTTGAGACTTTGGAGGGCTATTCCGGCCATCCCGATCGCGACCAGTTGGTAGAGTTTGTACAGTATTCTGTGGATGCATTGGAACAGGTTTTTTGTATTCAAGGCGAAGCCGATTCCGCCCTATTTTTAGTTCAACGTATCCGCGATTATCTGGGCATTCCTGCGCGCGCTCCAAAATTGGGTGAGTCGTTTGAAGTATAGAAAAAAATCTTAAAACAATGTAAAATGTTTCTATGCCGATGTAGCTCAGTGGTTAGAGCGGTGCTTTCATAAGGCATAGGTCGCAGGTCCGATTCCTGCCATCGGCATTTGCGGGCGTAGCGTAGCCTGGTTTAACGCGTCAGCTTGTCACGCTGAAGATCGAGGGTTCGAATCCCTTCGCCCGCGCGAATTTTACCCAAAAACAGTTCTGCCGTAATCGGAACTGTTTTTGGTTTGTAAAATTCAGCGTCCCGCTCGCCTTGGCGAAGCCCTCGGCGTAGCCAGGCCGTAGTCCTGAGCCTGTCGATGGACGAAGGCGGACTACAATTTTATAATTTCTGTATAATGCAAGAACGTATTGAATGTGTAATCCGTGGGCGTGTTCAGATGGTATTGTTCCGTGATTTCGCGAAGAGAAAAGCGGACGAGTTGGGCTTGGTCGGTTCGGTCCAAAATATGCCCGATGGATCGGTTAATGTTGCCGCCGAAGGCGAAGAAGAAAAACTTAAACAGTTCATAGAACTTTTGAAGAAAGGCCCGCTACTTGCGCGGGTGGATGACGTTTTAGTTAAATGGCCAGAGCCGCAAAGTAAGTTTCATAATTTTCAAATTATATTTTAGACAAAACCCGGAATCGTTTTTTTATACCCGGAGATTCACTCTTGTAATTTATCCAAGCTTTATATTACTATATAAAGCAGTGTAATAATCCAACCTTAACAATTCAAAGGAGGAAGTTTTGACTGGCTCACTTCCATCCCTTCCTGAATGGCTGTGGCGCGATGCTGATACCCTCGAAGATTGCCGTATTCAGGATGTAAATGATTTACTTCCGCAAGTGACTGATCATTCTTTTGAAAAAGTCACGCGTGAACGTCTTAAAGAAACTATGAACGGAGGTTGGGCGTATGTAGAAATGATTTGGGAAGACGGTAGAGTTCGGGCTATGGCCGAACTGCATGCTTTTACTACGGTTACCGAGCGAAAAGGCCAGATTGATAATGTAGTTGTTGATGCCAATTTTCGCGGACGAAGACTAGGTGAGACGTTAATGCGTCTTTTGCTCGATCGGGCTTTTGTCCTTCACCCTAGGCCGCTTGATTTAGTTCAGCTTACATCTAATCCGGATAATCCAAAACGCATGCAGGCACGCGCGCTTTATAGTAAACTCGGTTTTAAGGAGCGTTATCTGGGGTTTTTTGTTATCAAAAAGGATGAATGGCTGGAAGTTCGTCATAATTTCGGATCACGATAAATAATGATTGAGCATGGGCGGCCGCTATATCGGCGGATTATTGTAAAATTCACCGGCGAGATTTTTAAGAACGGCGATAATTATTTGAGCGAAGATTCCGCGGTTGCGGCAGCAAAAGAAATCAAAGATGCCAATGACTTGGGGCTCCAGATTGCTGTTGTTTTAGGCGGAGGCAATTTGGTTCGCGGCAGGAACTTTGCCAATTCAAAGTACCTGGAGGCGACGTCGGCTGACTACATGGGCATGGTTGCTACCATTATTAATGGCATCATGTTTGAGGGGATACTCAAGGCCCACGGCCTTGAACCGCGTTTAATGAGTACGCTCGCCATAAAAAGCGTTGCGGAAGAGTATTTATACAAAGTGGCGCGCAGCCATTTGGATAAGGGCAGGGTGGTAATTCAGGTCGGCGGTAGCGGTCGTTCAAATTTTACGACCGACGCGACGGCTATATTGTTAGCCGAAGACTTGAAGGCAGATGCGGTGCTGAAAGCCACTAAAGTTGATGGGGTTTTTGACAAAGACCCAATGATTCATCCGGATGCGAAGCTTTTGCCCGAAGTTACTGCCGAGCAGATATGGCATCAGAACCTAAAGGTGATTGAGCGGAGCGCTCTAGTTGGTGAACGCCACCGTGTTCCGATTCATGTCTTTAACATCTTTAAGCCCGGCAACTTGCGCCGGCTCTTACTCGGCGAACCTATTGGTTCACGTATCATATTTTAAAAATTCTAAAGGTCGTGCTATGCGCGGCCTTTTGCATTTGTGCAACACCCGCATATAATCTAGAATGTTTACTATGGAATTTAATATTGTTTCGGAAAAAGAAGAGGGGCTGGGAAGAGAGCTCGCGAAAAAAGACGACTCGGAAAGCAAAAGGATTCTCCGGTTTTTGAATATGCCGGATTTGAGCCGGACGCCGGGCAGTCCGATCAACGAAATGGTAGAGCGAATTGTCGGGTTAGAGATTTTTGCGAATTTTGATACGATACGAATTCCAGAAATAGTTCCAGCTGACATTAGCTTTGATCTTTTTGATTTTCCGAAAGATCATCCGGCGCGTTTTCCGTCTGACACGTATTTTGTCGGCGATCAAATCTTACGCACGCATACCACCGTCATGTGGTATTACTACCTTGCTGAAGAAAAAATTAAAGAAAGGATAGTTAAGGGGTTGCCGGTTGGTTCACTTTCTTACGGTAAAGTGTACCGCAAAGATGAGATCGATAGGCACCACATGAACGTATTTCATCAGATGGATGGTTGGTATCTATGTAGAAAAGAGGAAAGAGTAATTGGCGCAGAAGACCTGCAGGAGGTGCTTGTCGAAATAGCGAAAGCTGTTTTTGGATCCGATGTAAAATATCGCTTTAATGAAGATAAATTCCCGTATACCGATCCGAGCTTGGAAATGGAGATAGAAAAAGACGGCAAATGGGTTGAAGTGCTAGGCAGCGGAATCGTTAAAGGGAGTGTTCTTAAAAATTTCGGCGTTGACCCCGATGTTTACAATGGCTGGGCCTTTGGCTTTGGTTTGGAGCGTCTCGCGATTATCAGTATGGAATTGCCGGATATCCGGCTGTTGTGGTCGGAGGACGAACGAGTAAAGAGGCAGTTAAAACTCGGCAATAAATTCAAAGAAGTCAGCAAGTTTCCGCCGATTACCCGCGATATTTCATTCGTGGTTGATAAAAATTTCGTGCCGAATGACTATTTTGATTTGATTCGCGATATTGGCGGCGAATTAGTTGAAGAGGTTAAGTTGCTCGATAAATACGAAAATCCGGAAAAATTTGGTTCTGGCAAAATAAGCTATATGTACCGTATAGTATATAGAAGCAACGAACGAACGCTTGAGACCAACGAAGTAGAGCCGATCCAAGAAAAAATTTATCAGGAAACCAAAGACCAGTTTAAAGCAGAGATTAGATAATAATGTCTTTATTAACAGTTTATGGCTTATTTATAACTCTGGGGTTTTTATTCGCCTATTTATTCAGAACGAAAGCAAGAGGGTTCTCGTGGCAGGAATATTCTATATTGTTTTTTGGTCCTTTTCTGGGATTACTATACGTTGTATATACTTTGGGCAACTTGCCACTCTTTATATTTGCCATTGGTTCTATTGGGCTGACACTAACAGAATGGATCGTAGGATTTATCTATCACAAGGTCATGGGGTCACATTTATGGATTTATGAGAGATACAGTCTGCCGGGCCGTTACACAAGTTTCTTGAGCGTGCCAATCTGGGGATTTGGTGCTGTTCTTTTGTGGTTGATTTTTAGGACCATTTAACAGCATATATTGCGTATCGGATTGTAAGTAGAAGCAATGAGCGCGCTTTTGAGGCCAGCGCAGTAGACCCAATCAAAGACAGAATCTATCAAGAAACAAAAAATCAATTTAAGGCAGAGATTAGATAGTACATGAGTTATCTAGCTTTCATTACGGTAGTAGCTTTCATATCTTTATCTTCGTTGTTCCTTACGTCATTTTTACTGAAGAAGAAAATTTGGGTTGTTGATAGAGGATTTATCGGAACTTTGGTGATTTTTTATCTGCTGTGGTTGGTAGGGGACGCGCTTGCGCTCAAGCTGGGGTTTTATATTTATAATACAGACAAAATGCTGAATATCAATGTGGCCGGCATACCTCTTGAGGATCATCTTGCCGGCGTACTAATAGTCTTATGGATCAGGGGGCTTTTTGATTTGTTTGAGCGTAGGTACGGTTAGTTCTTACAAATGAATGAACCCTTGAGTCATCAGAAATAGACCATTTGCGATATAAAATTTATACGGAAATCAAAAATCAGTTCAGCGCTGAAGCGAGGTAAAATAAATAAGATATCCACAACTTAAAAATCTATTGCATTTTTTCGCTAGTACTCTACTATTAAGACTATTAAAAATTTTTTAAAGTAGGGCATAAACCTAGTATCGGATGACCAAGAGTTTGCATATTCTGGCGGATTTCTATAACTGCCAGGGGGAGCAAAAATTTTTCACCCATAAAGGTAACGTAAAGAGAAAAACGCTCGCCATGATAAAACGCGCCGGTTTTCGGATTGTCGCAAGCCGTTTTCACAAGTTTGGCGACAACGCGGGAATCACCGGCGTTATTATTGTATCCGAATCTCATTTGACTCTGCATACTTGGCCGGAGAAGCAATTCGTAAATTTGGATGTGTTTTTCTGCAATTATTCCCGTGATAATTCGGTAAAGGTGCGTAATATTATTCAGGAATTTAAGGAACTTTATAAACCCAAAAAAATAAGAAAACGCGAAATTTGGCGGGATTAGAAAAACCGAGGATTGCTCCTCGGCGTTTTGGTTATTCGGCTCACAACAACTTTTTTGCAGTGTAGTCATCAATTATGTCCGTTATTTCATCAGCGCATTTCCTGACATTAATGATGAAAGAACTAAATTCAAAGAACATCGCGGGGATATGATGGTCGGCTAAAGCGGTCTGTCTTCCAATTTCTGACTCCATTTCGTCGCAAAATTTTCTTAGGCGCGCCAGCGGCCCGGGCAGTTTTTGTTCCGTGTTTTGTTCCACGACAGCTCCTCCTTTTTGGTTGTGCTTCCATAGTTATGCTACCAATGGCTGGTCAGCGGTGTCAATTAAAGCGGAGTCTTGCAACCCCTCTTTTTCTATGCTATCAATCTTCTAGGGTTTGTTCGTTGACAATCACATAAAGGATGCGGTGATGAACGGCGTAAAAGGCGTTCTGGAACAGCGCGGCGATGAATTATGGGTGGTGGAGCGGTTGTTTTCTGATAAAGAGGTGGCGTATAAAATAAACCAAGTTCTGTATCCTGGCATTGGCGGACCTTACTACATAACAATCATAGACCCGAAAGAGCTTCAGGGGATTGTGGTGGTAGAAACGGTCGGCCTCGGCAAAATGCTTTTGATGTCCGGTGGAGATGATAAATACGCGGTGCAAACCGATGAAGAAAGCGAATTTTATTATCATGAACCAGCGGCGCATATCGCGATGATGAGCGTTTCTTTCGATCCGCCGCCGCGGGTATTGATAATCGGTGGGGGCGATGGCGGCATGCTTCGCGAAGTTCTTAAATATCCCGAAGTCCGAGATATCTACATGGTGGAAATCGATTCACGAGTGGTCGACATTTGTAAAAAACATATGCCCTCTCTTTCGGACGGAGCATTTGATGATCCTCGGACAAAAGGCCGGATTATTTATCAAGATGGCGCCGTATTTGTAAAAGAGGCCCGTGAGCGCGGCGAAAAATTCGATGTGATAATCGTGGATTCCCCAGATCCGGTTGGTCCGGCCGAATCGCTTTTTCGCACTTCGTTCTATGAAGATGTCGCGGCGATTTTGAGCGATGGCGGAGTTGTTGTACGCCAGACCGGATCGGCGGTGTACCAACCCGATGAATATACTTCGCACGTGCATCAAATGAAAGAGATTTTCCCGGAGGTCAGAGTTTTTACTTCTTCGGTCGCAACTTACGTCGGCGGGCCATTTACGTTTGTGGCCGCGTCGCACCAGAAGGGAATATTTGATGATTCCTTAAATGAATTGCACCGGCGCATAGGCCGAATTCACGGAGACTTGAGGTGGTATACGCCCGGGATGCACAAAGCGGCATTTGAATTGCCGCCGGACATGACGAGAAGGATTGAGGCCAGCGAATATGGCCGCGAATTAACCATTGATTTGTCCCGCTGCGATTATGAGACGCTTATTTCTCGTGAAAATTTGGTCAAATTCATACGAAAACTTTGCAATGAGATTGGAATGAAACCATTCGGCGAGCCGCTTGCCCCTGACTTTGGGCATGCCAAATTCCGAACCGCCGGGCTTTCGGTTGTTCAGTTAATCGAAACGAGTAATTTAAGCGCGCATCTTTCTCCGCATCTGCTTAAGGCCTGTTTAAATATTTTTACTTGCAGTACCCTTGATGCCGAACGAGCGATTCGCTTCAGTATGAAAGAACTAGGCGCAAAGACTGCAGAGGGGCTTTTGTATCCTAGAGGTCGTTTACAGCCGGTTTCACCGGCCGAAATAGATTATTTCGAAGCGGCGCTAGATGAGACGGAGGTAGTCATCAGCTGGGTTCCGTACGAAAGGAGGGTGGCCGAATGAGTAAAAAAAGCGATCATGGGTTGTGGTTTGACGATGAATGCGATGAATATCGTATTCACCGCGCCGCGTTAAAGGGTCCGGACTTGTTCAATGAAAAATCCCAATATCAGCGCATTCAGATTAAGGACACTGTTGAATATGGGCGGATGCTGGCCTTGGACGGCTCTCCGCAAAGCGCCGAAGCTGATGAGCGGATTTATCACGAATCTTTGGTGCACCCAGCCGGTGTCCTGTTACGAGAGCCGCCTAAGGACATTCTGATTCTTGGTGGCGGAGAAGGCGCGACTGCCAGAGAAGCTCTGCGTTATAAGAACGCTCGGCGGGTGATTACGGTTGATATTGATGAAGTGGTGGTGGAAGCCGCTCGTGAATATCTGTCGTCTATGCGCAAGGGAGCTGACGGCGATCCGCGCAGCCGATTTTTTATTGGTGATGCCAAGGAGTTCTTGGAGTCGCAGCAAGAGTTCTCGATGGCGTTTAATCACCCCATGTTTGCTTTTGACTTGATTGTTTCTGATATCAGCGATCCGTTCAACTATGTTCAGGATCGCCCTGAGCAAGGTCGAATGGGCGACCCGGAAGGTGAGAATGTCGCCGCCCGTTGTTATACTCCGGAGTTTTTCAAGATGATGGTTGGACGATTGCAGCCGCATGGAATATTCGTGATGCAGTCGCAAGAATTGTCGCGGGTGGTCTGGCAAGGCCACAAAAAGCACCGCGAAATGCTTAGAGGGTTTTTCAAATACGTTTATTCTTACCGCCGATATGTTCCATCGTTCAACTACGAGCAATCATTTATTTTGGCGTCTAACGCTGAAATTTCAAATCCGAGCGTATTACAGCCACAAATAGTTGATTACCTGATCAAAGAAAGAATTTCGGGCAACTTAGAAGAATTTTCCGGCGATATGTTTTGCCATATGTTTGCATTGTCTCCAGACTTGAAGAAGAAACTCGAAATTAGTTAACAAAAAATAAATACCCCGTCCTTCAGGACGGGATTTGTTTTAGTTCGTCAATTTTTCGCTGGATATGCGGCTGGAAATATCCTTTGTATTTTTCTTGGAGTTCCGGGAGCATCCAGTCGTCGCCGGTGATTATACCGCGGCAGTTGAGGGATGCGCAGAAGCACGTCATCCCCTCGTGTTCTTGGCATTCATCAGTATCAATGGTCGCATAATCAATTGTAACTTGTTCGTCTGATTCTATGTCCCGTATTGCAACTGTTGTGAACGGACCCAGATTTCCAAGGTTTGGATCGCAAGAATGGTTGAGCACCCAGACATCCGATAAATGAGCACTTTCTTCGGGGATCAGAAGATAATAATCGTCAATATCAAAACCATAAGTTTTGACAAGCTTCTGGATTATGGGTGATGCCGAAATCAATTCTGCCTTTGAAATTATTCTTCCGCTACATGTGGTGGCGGTCTCGCCTTTTTTTATTTTTGCATTTGCAAATAATCCAAAGCCAGATTTGTAATTTATCCAGCGTTTTTCAATGTGCGGATGGAGCCAGCAAGAATCCGGCACCTTTAACCCATTCATCCTTTTCTCCCTTTTATCCCTTCGTCCTTTAACTTCACCCATCGTCCTTTACTATCCTTTAAAGGATCGTAAAGGATGTTGTGCAGGTTTCTATGCTGATTCTATGCTACTATTATTCTATGGTCAAACCATCCCCGCATTCCCATATGAAGTTCAAGATCTGCGTTTCGGGCGCGGCGGAAACCGGGCATTGCGCGCCGAATGCGTTGGAGCAGGCAAAAGAAATCGGACGTCAAATAGTCCGCCACAATGCTATTTTGGTGACCGGAGCAACTACCGGTTTTCCTTATTGGGCGGCAATCGGCGCCAAAGAAGAAGGCGGCATTTCAATTGGCCTCTCACCGGCAGCTTCTGAGCGTGAACACATCGAACGCTATGACTTGCCAGTTGATTACATGGATATGATAATTTATACCGGTTTTAATTACGCCGGTCGTAATTTGTTTTTGACCCGTGCATCCGATGGCGTGATTGTCGGCTGCGGCCGAATGGGTACTATTAGCGAATTTACGATTGCTTATGAGGATCAAAAGCCGATCGGAATTTTGGAGGGATCCGGAGGGACAACTGATTTAATCAGTCAAATAGTAGAAGCGGGAAAGCGCGGACCGGGGAAAATTGTTTACGATTCCGACCCAAAGGCGCTAGTTGAAAAACTCATTGAATTAATCAGAAAGGAAAAAGTTATTGAAATATGACCCCTCAACCATGTTCAGGGTCATGGTCCTTCGACAAGCTCAGGATCCCGAGCGAAGTCGAGGGATGAGCGAAGTCGAACCATGATTGATTCGGAAACTTTCATAATTTTATTTCAAATCGCATTTGCCGCGTTTCTGGGCTTGGTCATGGGCTTTGAGCGCCATCATAGCGGCAAAGCCGCCGGGCTCCGTACCTATGCATTGGTGGCTATGGGGGCGGCGCTATTCACTATCATGTCCGTAACTGGGTTTTCCGATTTCGAAGGAATTTCCGATCCGACCCGGGTTGCCTCTCAAGTTGTGGTTGGCATCGGATTTCTGGGAGCCGGATTAATTTTTGTTAAAGGCGGGAATGTCGTTGGTCTTACCACAGCAGCCGGCCTTTGGGCCGCGGCCGCAATAGGTATGGCAGTTGGCCTTCAGATGTATATGGTTGCGCTTTTTGCGGCGGTTATCGCGTTGATAATTCTCTGGCCACTTAAAAAATTTGAAGTCCGCATCGACCATGTAGAAAGTGGAGGAGAGAAAATTTAAGACGCGCTAAAAATTCTTGCTAAAATTTGTCTATTTTTTTGTCTAATCTTTTGGCGGTCGTCAATTTGTTAGACAGAGTTAATCTTTTTTCATTTAAGTAAAAAAGCATGCTTATTTTGCAGAATCGCAAAGCCCTTAGATTTTATATACCGAATATGCCAGATAAGCTAAATAAGCGAGAATAAATACGACTCCGAACGAGCGCTCGAATTTATGATTTTTGCCGGATAGTATCGCGCCAATAATTAGAGTGGTAGATAAAATCAATACCGCCAAGTCAAAGTTCAGCTGGCCGTGATATTCAAGCGGCCGCGCGATTGCGCTTATACCTATGACCAAAAAGATATTTATAATATTCGAGCCGATGATATTGCCGACGGCTATATCCGCGTTTTTCTTGTAGGCGGCCAAGACCGACGTCGCCAGTTCCGGAAGCGATGTGCCCAAAGCAATAATGAATATGCCAATGAAAGTTTGGCTAACGCCGAGGGCGGCGGCAATTGCCGACGCTTCCCCCACCACCATTTGTCCGCCAAAAATAAGAAGTAGCGCGCCGCCAAAAATTTTTGCTCCCGCTTCCCAGACATTTATTTCGTGGTTGGTCGGTATTTCGGGCAAATCATCAGATCTGCTCTTGAAACTTTTGTAGAGATAGAACACGAACGCCGAAGCGAATATTAAGAAAATAAAACCGTCAAGCCGAGATAGAATATTTTGCGGCGACTTGATGAAGAATTGATCGTTAGCCAGTATCCAAAGCGTTATGGCCGCGAGCAAACTAAACGGGAATTCTATAAGCGTGGTCCGGCGTTTTATGGCAAGCGGGTAGACGATAGATGAGATCCCTAAAATTAAGAGAAGGTTGGCTATATTGCTGCCGACGGCATTGCCTAGCGCCAAATCGGCACTACCGCGGATGGCCGCGGTGAGGCTTACGGAGAGTTCCGGCAAAGAGGTGCCAAGCGCGACGACGGTGAGACCGACTATAAGCTCAGAAATACCGAATCGGCTGGCCAAGCGCGCCCCGCCATATACCAGAAAGTCCGCTCCTCTAACGAGCAAGACCAGTCCGACTATAAAAAGGAAAAATTCGGCCATAGATACTTTAATTTATTATAGTTTATAATTAGTTCAATGAGCAGATTTAAGGCATATCGCGACGGGATCGGGATGATGCTGGGGCTGATTTTCGGGGCGGGGATTTTCGCGCTTCCGGCTTCGGTAGCCCGCGCGGGGGTCGGCTGGGGCGCTTTTCATTTTTTTGTTACGCTCGCCGTAATGATTGTTGTGCATCTATGGTACGCGGAAGTCGCTTATTTTTCCGAAGACAGCGGCCGCTTTACTGGCTATGTCCGAAAACTGATCGGACCAAAATCTTCCCGAGTGTCATTTTTACTCATACTTGTTACTTACCACGGCGCGCTTTTGGCTTATGGCCTTTTGGGCGGTATCTTTTTGCACTCTCTTTTTCCGGCATTTTCGCAGTTCTTTTGGTCGCTGGCGTTTTTCGCGTTGGCAGGCGCCCTTACCATTTTCCGCTTTGAAAAAATAAGCGCAATTGATTTTTATCTGACTATCCCACTGGTCTTATTTGTTCTATATCTTAGCGGTGGTTCGCTTAGAGCCGTGGATTTATCTAACTTCAGCACCGGCTCCGCGCCCAATTGGTTCTTGCCTTATGGCGTATTCATTTTTTCTTTCGGCGGAATGGCAGCGATTTCAGAAACCCGCGATATCATGCGCAATTTCGGACTTCGGGATTTGCGTAACGTAATTTTAACCAGTTTACTGATTTCCGCGGCCCTATACGCGATTTTTATCTTTTCGATAGTCGGAGTAACCGGCGAAAATACTACCGACGACGCATTAACCGGACTCGCATCTGTTTTGGGTGGTGGGGCTGTTTTAATCGGAGCTATTATCGGGTTTCTCGCGGTTTTTACATCTTACTTGGCCATGGCTGCGGATATGCGTAATATTTTCACCATGGATTATAATATTCCTATTTTACCGGCTTGGCTTTTTACGATAATCCCATCAATTATAATTTATCTTTTAGGAGCCACGCAGTTTCTGGAGATTGTCGGATTTGCCGGCGCCTTTGGTCTCGGGGTAATGACTTGTTTTATTTTTTTGATGGCGCGTAAAATCCATGAAAAATTTCCGGAACACGTGCATTCCTGGCTATCTACCAAAGGCTTTTTTGCCTGGTTTGTTTTGATTTTGACAATTGCCGGCGCGGTTCTTGAACTTTTGCGCCTCACGCGTATAATTTAATAAATGAAAATATCGTCTATCAAGGCCAGCCGCAAGGGATTTAGGACTTCGCGGCACCAAGAACAAGAATTCGGTCCGGGGAAGACCGGCATTATTTTGTGTCCGGTTTGCAATGCCGCCTATTATTTAAAATCATGGCACCACGACTTAAGCAAATTTCCGTATATCCGGGAAGACAAAAAAATTGAATTCAAAAAATGCCCGGCTTGTCAGATGTGGTCCGAAAAAGAATGGGAAGGCGAGATACGTATAACCAACCTGCCCGCGGGTAAAATCGAAGAAGTTAGGCGTGCCGCTCTGGGCACCGCTAATCAGGCTTATCGCAAAGACCCGATGGACAGAATTTTTGATATCAAGAGCTCCGGTAAGGATTTGATAATATATACTTCCGAAAACCAGTTAGCTATGCGCGTCGCGCGCAAACTTGAACGGTCTTTCAAAAAACATTTTTCAAAAGCAGAGATCCATCACGGCAAATCAGAAGACGCCTTTATAATAAAAATGGCGTGGATTAAATGAGAATTGTTGCTGATCTTCATATTCACTCCCCGTATGCCCGGGCCGTCTCTAAGGAAATGACCTTGGAGAATTTAGATTACTGGGCCGGGCTCAAGGGAATTAATGTGATGGGTACCGGTGATTTTACGCATCCGGCTTGGGTGAAAGAAATCAGATCAAAATTGGAACCCGCTGAAAACGGATTATATAGACTGAAGGGCAAAAATTCCGATACCCGATTTATGCTAACTGCCGAAGTCTCCAGTATTTACTCCAAAGGCGGCAAAGTACGCAGGATTCATAATTTAATTTTCGCGCCATCCGTTGAGGCGGTTGAAAAAATAAATGCGGCGCTCGGCCAGAGAGGTAATCTTAAGTCCGATGGCAGGCCGATTCTGGGGCTGGACGCCAAGGAGCTCGCCAAAATTGTTTTTGAAATTGATCCTAACGCGGCAATAGTGCCGGCACATTGCTGGACCCCTTGGTTTTCGGTTTTCGGCTCAATGTCCGGTTTTGATTCGCTCGAGGAATGTTTTGAGGAATACGCGCCAAAGATTTTTGCGGTAGAGACAGGTTTGTCGAGCGATCCGGCCATGAATTGGAGATGGTCTAAACTGGATAACATCGGCCTTATCTCCAATTCCGATTCGCATTCCTTGACCAGAATTGGGCGTGAGGCCAATGTTTTTGACTGCGAATTATCTTTCAGCGGCATCACGTCGGCAATTAAATCGCACGATCCGAAAAATTTTTTATTTACCATTGAGTTTTATCCGGAAGAGGGCAAATATCACTATGATGGCCACCGGGTTTGCGGGTATAGCGCTTCACCGGAAGAAACCCAAAAAAACGGCAAAATCTGCCCGGTTTGCCGAAAGCCGGTGACGGTCGGGGTGATGAATAGGGTGGCGGCGTTGGCTGACCGCGAGCCGGGAGCGAAACACGCCAACTCAGTTCCTTTTAAGAATCTCGTGCCGCTCGATCAGATTATTGCCGAGGCCGTTGGCGTAGGAGTTTCGTCTAAAAAAGTTAAGAGTGAGTATATGACCTTGCTAGAACGCGGTGGTACGGAGTTTGATGTATTAGGAGAACTTCCGTTTGAGGAGTTAAAAATAATAGCACTGCCGGAGATAGCCGAAGGTATCATGCGCGTGCGCGAAGGTCGGATTGCCATCGAGCCCGGCTATGACGGCGAATACGGCAAAGTGAAAATTTTTG
>CAYIFA010000006.1:0-9225 GCA_964362625.1 uncultured Candidatus Saccharibacteria bacterium | reverse complement strand
TAGCTCGACAACAAACAACCAATAACAATAAATCCTTTCTTCTCTTTCTACCTATCTGGCGCCATCGCTCCTTTACATCCCTTCCTCATCCCAAAGGTCCTGCTATGCAGGACCTCTTTTTTATAGAAAAAACCCCGATCAGCATGTGCTGACCGGGGGCACGGTATATGGTGGCGTTTTACCTTTAGGCTTGGAACTGGACGCGGCTGGAGTTGGGTTTGGAGTGGTCGCCGTATGTGGCGCGTTTGGCCGGAAACTGGTGAGAGGGGTTTGGTTTGTAATATGTAAACCTGGGAGTCGGATGCGACTTGATGATGTCTTTATGATTTAGGGCGGAGAGCAGACTTTTTAGGTCATCTGGCCTGAACATTCTTTTACGATTGTCGGTAAGGCGATCCCAGCTGGCTTGTACTAGCTCTCGGAAAGACAATTCACGCTTTTCGGCAACCATAACTGCCGCGTCGTATGCTTCACAAACGAATTTGACATTAATATCTTCGGTTTGGTTTAGGGTGCACCGTCCCGACATTATTATATCGATGGCAGATTGAAACCCAGCGTATCGTCTGCTTTCCGACGGAATACCGCAGGGCTCACCTTCTGTTCCGGCGAGTTCCCGGGCAAGGGCTTTTACATCTACATATTCCAGCTTCTTTCCCTGGTCCAAAACTTGATTTTCGAATCTCGCATCCTTTTTCATGTCGCCATCAGCCGTCGAGATAACAATAACGTCAACGTATTTCAGGAGCTGGCGCACTTTTTCTTTGAGGATTTCGTCAACCGAATCTTTTTCCTTGATATACATGGGGCATATGACTGGGTCGAATCCGGCGGAATTTAGCTGAAAGGCGTGTTGGTTAATATCGCCCCGCGAACGCGGCGAAAGAAACGCCATTCTGAATTCGGCTACCCCGAACTTTCGGCAATATTCGTTCAGCTTCTTTGGTGAAAACGTATATCCGGCTTCAGTTGCCGAGATGACGGTGTTATCGAAATCTATTAGAATGGCCATGGTCTGTTTCGGACCCGCCTGCCGGTCGGGCAGGTTTCCGTTTCCGGACGGCGCCGGTAACGGCGGGGTGTTTGATGTTTTGGCCGGGCGTGGTTCAGGGGCGATTGCTTTTTGGACTAGGACGGGATCCGTAAAATCTTCTCTAAGGATTTTAATACTCGAGAACATATAACGGCCGCGGCCAGTTGCGTTTGGCCCTTTTCCAATGGAGATAATCCCTCTGGCTTCAAGCGCATTTAACAAAGAGCGTATAGTTGAATCGTTCTTTTTATATCCGGCTCTGAAGCGGAAGATTATGCCAACACCGTTATCGGAAAATCTTTTTTCTGCTCCGCACAATTCAACCAGCCATTTGGCAAAGGCGGCTTCCCGTGGAGCCAGTTTGATCACTCACGCACCTCCTTTGGGCTTTTGGTGTATCGGCTCCGTTGTAAAAGTCCTCCTTTCAAGACAAATATTAGCAAAAAATTGAGTCTTGTCAATAGCGTAAAAAGAAAACCCCCGATCAGCTTATGCTGGTCGGGGTAAGGTAAAAGGCGGCACGGCTCGCAGCGTCGCACGAAAAGGCAACCCTGTTAGCCGTTCATCCGCGTCCGGATCAGGGGCCGCTAAGGCAGCCCCGCCGCCAATTATTCGTTGGAAAGAGCAAAAGCCTGCTGGGGTAGGGGTGTTGCGGCGTCTTTGTGCCCTTTATTTAGGTTCCGCATTTTGTATCACCCCTACTCCCAGCATCGTTTTTTATTATACTCCCCCTATAAAACCCGTCAACTCCTTTCAACTATGCCGAACTGAGCGCGACCTCGCTCCCTTCGACTTCGCTCAGGGCAAGGTCCCTGATATTATGGTTATATGACCAATTCCGAGATAGCCAAGATCCTCTATGAAATGGCTATTCTGTATGAAATGGATAATGTCCAGTTCAAGCCGCGCGCTTATGAAAAAGCAGCTCAATCTATTGAGTCGATGGGCGAGGAAGTGAAAGAAATTTACAAAAAAGGCGGAGAGGCCGCATTAACCGAAATCCCGGGAGTGGGTAAGGGTATTGCCGACCACATCGCGCATTTGTTGGATGGCCGTCACTTTAAGGAATACGAGCGTCTCAAGAAAAAAGTTCCGGTAAATATTTCCGATCTCAAATCCGTGGAAGGAGTCGGGCCGAGAATGATTAAAGTTTTATATCAAAAATTGCGCATTCGCACTCTTGCCGATCTTGAAAAAGCGGCACAGGCCGGCAAGATCCGCAAACTTCAGCATTTTGGCGAAAAATCCGAGCAGAAAATTTTAAAAGGAATTGAGTTTTTGAAAAAATCCGGCGGCCGGAAAGTTATCGGTTTTATATATCCGGAAATCAGACAACTGGAGCAGAATATCAGAGATTTTCCGGAGGTCCATAAAATCGAAATTGCCGGTTCGTTTCGGCGCCGAAAAGAAACCATTGGCGATGTGGATATTCTGGTTACTTCGCCCAAGCCTGAAAAAGTAATGGATCGTTTTATAAAAATGCCGCAAGTAGAGCATGTTTATGACCATGGGCCCACCAAAACCAATGTCCGCCTTAAAAACGGACTGGACGCTGATTTGCGAGTGGTGCCGGACGAGTCGTTTGGCGCGGCCATGAATTATTTTACCGGCTCCAAGGGTCACAACATCGCTCTTCGTGAAATTGCCATCAAAAAGGGCTGGAAGCTGAATGAATATGGGTTATACAAAGGTAAAAAATTGATCGCCGGAAAAACTGAAAAGGAGCTTTATGAAAGGTTGGGTTTGCGCTATATTGAGCCGGAATTGCGGGAAGAAACCGGAGAGATTGAGGCGGTCCGCCAAAATAAACTACCCAAACTAATCGGTTACGGCGATTTAAAAGGTGATTTGCAAACGCAGACCGATTGGACTGACGGCGAGAACTCCATCGAAGAAATGGCCAAAGCCGCTATGGGAGTCGGACTTCGATATATTGTAATTACCGACCATACTAGGTCGCTCGCTATGACTGGCGGAGCAGATGAGAGGAAGTTGCTTAAGCAGATGGAAGCGATCGATGAAATCAACAGCAAGTTAAAAGTTCAAAATGCAAAATTCAAAGTTCTTAAAGGGGCAGAAGTTAATATTGCGAAAGACGGGGCGCTCGATATTGACGATAAGGTTCTCGCGAAACTAGATGTTGTAGGCGCTGCTGTGCATAGCCACTTTAATCTTCCGTTTAAAGAACAAACAGCGCGAATTATAAAAGCGATGGAAAATCCGCATGTTGATATCATATTTCACCTTACCGGGCGCATAATCAACCGCCGTGAGCCGATTGAATTGGATATTGATGAAATTATTAAAACCGCCAAGCGCACCGGGACTATTTTGGAAATTAACGCTTATCCTGACCGCGCGGATATCCGGGACGAATATATAAGGAAATGCGTGTTGGCCGGAGTAAAGATGTCCATTGATTCCGATGCTCACTCGGTAGAGCATTTCAAATTGTTAGAATTCGGCATAGCGCAGGCCCGCCGAGGATGGGCAACTAAAAATGATATTATAAATGCTTGGCCGCTCGAGAAGATGTTAAAGTACCTAAAATAGGTTATCATAAAGGCGGGATCTGGCCCTTTTACAATAGATGAAGGGGGGCGTGCAATGTGCGGTGTGGCCGGTGTTTACGGAGTTGAACGGCCGCTAGGCGCGTTAATCGGCATGATGGATGCTCTTCAATATCGCGGTGGGCAAGGGTCGGGGGTAGCGTTGATCCAAAATGACGGTTTGCATTTTTACCGCAGGGTGGCCGATGAGTTATCTGAACTGGCTAGGGGCGATGATTTTTGCGATTCACAAGACCGCTCCTACATTGCCGGCATTGGTCATTTGCGCTATGGCACTGCCGGCACTAGACGTTTGCTGGCCAACACCCAGCCATTTTACGGCAAGACTTTTTTTGGCGATGTGTATGTCGGGCATAACGGCGATACGCCATTTTTTGCTAGCGAGCGTAGCCAGCTATTAGCAAAAGGCGCGGCCATGGTTTCGGATTGCGATAGCGAACTTTTTTTGCACTATATTGGCGAGGCCACAGGTCGGGGCACGCTGGAAGCGGTTAAGAAGGGGCTCGAGCAATATCCCGGAACTTACGCCTTAACAATTTTGGTTCAAGACCGGGAAGGTGTTAGGCTTATTTTGGCGCGCGATCCATCTGGTAATAGGCCGCTTTCTCTGGGGAAGTTGGGCCGCGGTTTTATCTCGGCATCCGAGGATTCGGCTTTCGAAGCAGTTGGCGGTACAAAGGTGCGCGAAATAAATCCGGGCGAGATGCTGGTAATTGCTGATAGCGGCGAGACATCGTATGCGCTCTGCCCAGTGCGGCCGCTCAAGAAGAAGATGGCAAAATGTGTTTTTGAAAACATCTACTTTTCTTTTCCTAATTCGGAAGTTTTTGATATGCCGGTAGCGGGTTTTCGTGAATCGTTAGGTGAAGTGGCAGCCAGTCATTCAGGGCATTTGGTGTCTAAGGGTGATATCATTGCCAATGTTCCCGATTCCTCCAATGCTTTTGCCGATGGTTTTTGCCGTAGATTAGTTTTGCCGCTTGAGCGTATTTTTATTCGCCGGCATATGACGCGAAGTTTCACTAAAGAAAGCGATGAAAGGCGCGATGAGACAGTGCGCAGAAAATTCAGCATTAATCATCGCCGGGTAAAAGGCAAGAGGATTTGGCTTTTGGATGATTCGATTGTTCGCGGCGTTACTTCGCGGCGTTTGATTCGGGTCCTGCGCAATGCCGGCGCGTCATGGGTGGGGGTAGTGATTAGCTGTCCGCCAATTGTCGGTCCGTGTGGCAAGGGCATGGATTTTTCCGCTGACGGATTGATTGCCAGAAAGCACCTGGTTGGTAAGGATCGCGTTAATATTGAGGCGATTAAAGAATATATCGGAGCTGATGCTCTTTATTATAATAGCGATGAAGATGTTCGGGCAGTAATTCGGGAACTAGGCGGCAATCCCGACCATTTCTGCTTCGGCTGTTTTGAGAACATTGAACCTATCTGGGGGGCGTGGTAAACGCCCTCTCTTTTTTGAAAACTGGCTAAACTTTCGTTTCCTCCACAACTTTCGCGAATGCCTCCGGTTTGTGTTCGGCTAAATATGCCAGAATTTTTCGGTTAAGTTTGATGTTTTTCTTCGCGAGCAGGTTTATGAATTTTGAATAAGACAATCCAAGCGGCCGCACGCCGGCATTTATTTTTATGTTCCACAGCCTTCTAAAATCTCCCTTCTTTTTTTTGCGGTCGGCAAAGGCGTGCGCTCCGGCATGAAGCAGCCGCTCGCGCGCCGCGCGTTCCTTTGATTTGCCGCCCCAACGAAACCCTTTGGTTTGCCTAAGGACGTTGCGGCGGCGTTTCGCTGAAATTTTTCCTCTTTTTACTCTAGACATAGGGTAGATATCGTTTCAGATCGCTTTTGCTAATATTGAAGTCGTCAGTCCGCTTGTCGCTTAATTCCTTTTCCCCGCGTCTTTTTGCCCGAAAATGGTTTTGGCCCGGCCGCCTTTTGATGACTTTGCCGGTTCTGGTCACTTTCAAACGTTTTGCGAATGACTTGTTGGTTTTTACCGCTGACATGTTATTTAGACTTTTCTACCACCATATAATATCCTCTAGGCCCCCGCTTGGGTTCTTCAACTATTTTATGCGGTACTGTGATAAAATCCAGTACTCGATTTAGTCTCTCAAAAATAAACTTTTTGTCAAGATATTTGGCGCGTCCCCGCAGCATTATTTCGACGCGCACCCGGTCGCCGCTTTCAAGGAATTTCGAGGCCTTTTTGGCCTTCATTTCAAGATCGTGCTGAGAAGTATCAATGCCGACTCTTATTCCGCGCACTTCGGACCCGCGCGATTTCTGGCCTTCACGCGCTTTTTTCTCTTCCAGGTAGCGGTACTTGCCGTAATCCATTATTTTAGCTACCGGTGGTTTGGCGTTGGGCGAGATCTCAATTAAATCCAGATTCATTTCCTGCGCTTTCGCCTGCGCTTGGGCAAGTGTAATGACACCCAGGTTTATTCCGGAGTCGGTAATAACCCGCAGCATCGGCGCGGTTATCCGATTGTTTATTTTTATTCGTTTATCCAATGTGGTTAGTATAGCAAATTTTCCTGTCCATGCTAATATGAATTATCATGAATAACACAATAAAAAAGACCGGTCCGAAAGACGTATTTTTACAACTCGGAAGCGTTTTGGGGCTTTACGTCAGTGTTTTTGCTTTGGGCGCGCTCGTCTTTGGGCTCATCAACATTTATTTACCGGATGTTTTGAGTTACGACTATGGCCATTATGGTCGCCAAGGATTGCGTTGGCCGCTGGCTGTTTTGACAATAGTGTGGCCGCTATACTTGTGGCTCAATTCTTATATTGGTAAAGACCTCGCCCAAAATCCTTTAAAGCGCGAACTCAAAATCCGCAAGTGGCTTTTGTATTTTACGATTTTTGCCGCGGTTATAGTTATTGCCGGAGATCTGATCACCCTTATTTTTAGGTTTCTGGGCGGCGAATTGACCACCCGGTTTATATTAAAAGTAGTCACTGTGCTCGCGATCGCCGGCGGCGTTTTCGTATACTACGGCTGGAATATCAGAAAAGATGTTTCCGCATTGACGCACCAGAAGATGAAAATTTTTGTATGGGCAGCGGTAACGCTTGCTTTTGCGGCCATTATTTTCGGATTTTTCTCCGCCGGCTCGCCGCAAGCTGAAAGATTACGTCGGTTTGATGAGCGTAGGGTAAGCGATTTACAGAACATCCAATATCAGATAATAAATTATTGGCAATCCAAAGAAGTTTTGCCGGAGTCGCTTGCGGCGCTTGCCGATAATATTTCGGGATTTGTCGCGCCGGTTGACCCGGAGACCGGCGAGCCATATGGATATTCGGCTACCGGCAAATTGGATTTTGAGCTATGCGCGGTGTTTAACACTGCCAGCGAAGATGCCAAAGCTAAAGATGCGCCAAGACCTATGGCAACTGGCGCTCTCTACCCATATGATGGAGCTTGGGCTCACGCCAGCGGCCGTGTTTGTTTTTCCAGGAACATTGATCCAGAACTTTATCCGCCACTCGAGAAGCCAATCAAAAGATAATCTGCGTAAATTAAAAACGCGTAAGACCTAAAATCTTACGCGTTTTTACTTTCTTAATTTAAGGCGCAATCTTTCTCGTTTTGTCTTCAGTCTTTTTTTCGGCGGAATTATTGTTGGTCTGGCTAACTGCGACTAATTTCGGAATAAAGATTCCGTATAGAATCGGTACGGCGATGAACAGGCCAAGACAATTCCAGAATCCCGGCTCGTGGTAAACTTCCGGCAGGAAGTAAAAATATTTCTTTCCGAGGCCGAAAACCGTCCAAGTCAGCCAAAAGGGCAGTGCTAGACTTGCTTTAAAGCCGAAATCCATAAGCCAACCCAGAATCGGAATATAGTTTAGCACGTCACGCTCCTTATCGGTTGTGTTACAATCTAGCCTTAGTGTATGGTCTTCATAAAAAATGTCAATGGAAGTGGCGGGAATCGAACCCGCGTGAAGGACGTTCAGATATTTTGGTTTACAAACTTATTCCGGTTGTTTTACGTTTGCCACAAAACCGGACAAATCAGCAAACGGTTTGTTCCTTGTTGTCGTTGTGATCCGGAACAAAAATCATAACCGAGTTTGATTTATAACACCAGTGGTCTGACTCTCAAACAAAATCAGGCTGATGGTTCACGCAATTACGCGTAAACAGGAGCAAGGGCTCTGTCGGTTCCTCCAAAAAGAGTAGCGAAAGCATCCCCTGCTTTTTTGAATAAGTTTGCACTTATTTGTTTTGTGCTGATGATTTGCCCAGCCGAGCTGGGTTTGCGAGGTGACAGCACATCCTCGGTTTGAACAAAACAAAATCACACCCATACGATGCCTAGCACCCCCTTCGAGGCAAAATTATTCCGCATTAAAAACTTTTCAATGCTCTTTCCATTTTTACTTTATCTTCGCGCTCGCGGATCTTCTGTCGTTTGTCGTGTTTTTTCTTTCCGCGCGCAACCGCGATCTCAAGTTTTATCCTCGGCCCTTTAGTATACACCTTAATTGGGATGATTGTCAAGCCTTGCTCTTCTGATTTGCCGATTAAGTATTTTATTTCGCTTTTTTTTAGGAGCAATTTGCGGGTACGTTGCGGTTCGTAATCCGGCGAAGTGTTTTTCGGCTGGTAGGGCGGGATATCCATACCTACGATATATGCTTCCTCTCCGCGAATTATCGCGCGGCTGCCCAAAATTGATCCATGGCCTTGCCGCAATGATTTGACCTCAAATCCTTTCAATTCCAAACCGGCCTCGAATTTCTCGAGGATTTCAAAATCAAAATATGCTTTTTTGTTTTCTAGTAATGCCGGCACAATGTCAATATAACACAAAACCTCCGCGCTCGCTTTGGACGGAGGTTCTAATATATGAGATCAAAAAAATCTGCCGGATCGCGGATGAGTTTTACGCTGTTTAAATCGCCGCGCGGTAGATCTTCCCGGTTTTCGCCGTACAAGATCGGGATTGCCGTTAAAGGAATAATATGGTGGTAAGATTCGATTAATTTCCTGGTAGAAATAGTAAAACTGAACTCTTTGTCGTCGTCGGCACACCCTAACGCAAATATGTATGGATAAGATGGGTAAAGAACGCTATTCAGGTTAGAAGCGACAAACGCCCAAAAAACGATTTGTTCGAGCGATGCAATCTGTTGAAAATCCAACACCTCGATCATTTCCGCATACCTTAATCGAATAGATGACGCCAGCATTTTTACAAACTCACAGAAAACATCGAATCCGGCGTTCCGCAGCTGTTCTTTGTTTGATGAAAGCATTGCTAGCTGGGGAGGCAAAATTTCCTTTTCCAGGCGCGCCATCGCGCTTTCAAGCTCTGTTCGTTTCATCGTAACCTCCTTGCTTATCTGTTTTTAATTTAACATTTTTGCTAAAGTTAAACCATGGCCCATTCAACTTTATTCAGGGTCATGGTCCTTCGACAAGCTCAGGATCCCGAGCGAAGTCGAGGGATGAGCGGAGTCGAACCATGAAGCAAGAAATTCGGGCAGCTATTGCCGGGGTGATTAATGCAAAATACGGCGGCATCAATTTGCCGGACTTTTCTATAGAAGTTCCGGAAAACGCCGAACATGGCGATTACGCCGCGAACATC
>CAYIFA010000005.1:23717-32788 GCA_964362625.1 uncultured Candidatus Saccharibacteria bacterium | reverse complement strand
ATTCATGCACACTAGCAAAAATATTGGAGGTTGTCCAATAGAGCGCGACTGCCGCGGGGAATTTCAGAGAGATGATCAATATAATAACCGGAAAAATATAGGCGGCCTGTTGTGAAAACATTTTCTGAAAATCGTTTTGAAACGACCTGCTTTCAGCTTTTTGCTCAATTGTCTTTGACGGCATGGCCAAACGCATCTGAAAATATTGAGATAATGCCGCAATAACCGCCATCGGTATGCTGGATTTAGTCATATCAACCAAACCTAGAAACATAAATCTTATACCTTCCGGCGGCGACACGAACGGGTAAAGCAAGCTTAGACTGGCACTGATGTCTTTTATAAATAACTGATAGAGGGCGATAAGGATCGGCAGTTGAATCAAAAGCAGCAAGCATCCGGAAAACGGCGAAACGCCGTGCCTTTTATACAATTCCATGGTCCGCCGCGCTTGTTCTTCCTGTTTCCCATTGGTTTCTGATCGTATTTTTTTCAACTCCGGTTCAATCTCGCGCATTTTGGCTTGCGTCTTTATTGATTTATGAGTGAAAGGAAAAATAACAAACCTGACTATCACAGTCAGGATAACGACTGCGACACCAAGATCGGCAAAAGGCACAACGCTGGTTAAAAAAACCAGCGCGTTAAATAACGGTTTAAAGAGTATTTCATTGTAAATGGTCGATAATAGACTCATGGCACCGGATCCCAACCGCCTATGCTAAATGGCTGGCATCTTAAGACGCGTCGCAACGTTAACCAACCGGCTTTCGGTATAGAATACTTTCCAAAGGCATTTGCGGCGTATTCCGAACAGGACGGATAAAAACGGCATATTCTGGCTGGCCGAGCCAAGAAACCGTGATCGGGAGAAATTGTTTTCTGATAAAATCTTATTGACTTTAAAAAAAGCGGCCCCATATTCAAAATTTATTTAATTACTTTTGCGGTGAGAAATGCGCCAAATAAGAGCTGTTCTAAATCTTTGAAACTGGACCTGTTATCAGAATAGATAATTATTACAACATCGTAATTCTTATCCAGCAATTCTTTTATTTTCTTAAAAATCTCTTTTATCCTCCGGCGTATTTTGTTTCGAACAACGCTTTTTCTTATTGCCTTTGACGATATAACGACCGCTATCCTGGAGGTGTTTAGGTTATTCCCCAGTAAAACCGCGGTTATTGGCCCGTTTTTGAGGCGACGTCCGAGTTTTAAGACTTTTTTTATGCGCTCTCGCGGCAGGCGAAGAAACTTCGCGATAGTCATACCGTAACGCTATATCGGCCTTTCCTTTTGCGCCGTCTGACAACTCTCCTGCCGGAAGCCGTTTTCGAACGGCTAAGAAAACCGTGCGATCTTTTTCTCTTTCTTTTTTTCGGCTGATATGTTCTTTTGGGCATGGTTTAACTTTACCACAGAAATTATTATTTACAATATTCACACGGCTTCCACTTATTATTAACATTAAACCAATCTTTATTAATGTTACCCGACGTCCAAAAGAAAGTTATAATAAATTTTATTCAAAAAAATTTTAGCGACTAACGCCGAAACTATGAACAACGAAGAATTGTGGAGCAAAGTTTTAACCGACATAGAGATCGACGTTTCAAAAGCGAATTTTATAACTTGGTTTAAAAACACGGCGCTTTGCAACTTCGTTGAAGGGAAAATAGTTATTGGAGTCCCAAATGCCTTTGCTAAGGACTGGCTGGAAAACAAATATCAAAAAAATATTCTGCGTGCGCTCCGGAATCACGCGCCATTTGTTGTCCGCAACATTGAATTTTCCATATTGCCGCGGATCTTTGGAGAACAGGGCCGAATACCAAAGTATGACTTGGAGCGCAAACCCGAAGCTAGCCGCGAAGAACAGCCGGAAATTACCGAACTAACGGTTGATCATGACACAAATTTGAACCCCAGATACACATTTGATAATTTTATTGTTGGATCGTTTAACGAATTGGCGCATGCCGCGGCTAAAGCCGTTACCAAATCCCCGGGGACACTATACAACCCTCTTTTTATTTACGGCGGAGTCGGCCTGGGAAAAACACATTTATTACAGGGGATAGGCAATGAAATAAAAAATCATTCGGGCGGCCTTAAAATAAAATACATTTCCGCGGAAAAATTCACAAATGAATTTGTAAACTCTCTCCAGAACAACAACATAGCGCAATTTAAAGATAAATACCGAGCAATCGATCTTTTAATAATCGACGATATTCAATTTATCGCCAAAAAAATACAAACCCAAGAAGAAGTTTTTCATACCTTTAATACTCTTTACGAAAAAAATAAGCAAATAGTTTTCTCTTCAGACCGACCGCCAAAATCAATAGAAAACATAGAAGAACGCTTAAGAAGCCGTTTTGAAGGCGGGATGATTACGGACATTTCGGAGCCGGAATACGAAGCGCGCCTAGCTATCCTAAAAAATAAAATTAGGGAAAAAAACATTGTACTGCCGGAAGAAATCATTGAATACACCGCCGCCACGGTACAATCAAACATTAGAGAACTGGAAGGAGCTTTAAACTCTATTATCGCCCAGTCAAAACTGCTTGAAAAGCAATTAACCCTCGCCGAAATAAAAGAATTTTTGGCTAAAAATGTAAAACCAAAGAAAGTCGCCACAGCCCAGCAAATAATCAAGGCAGTGGCTCAATATTATAATATAACTGAAAAAAACATTTTTGAGAAAACAAGAATAAAAGAAATAGTCCGACCGCGTCAAATCGCGATGTATTTATTAAGAGAAGATTTCAGCGGATCATATCCGTATATTGGCCAAAAATTCGGGGGTCGAGACCATACTACCGCTATACATTCCTATGAAAAAATTGCAGATGAAATTAAAAAAAATGAGCGGACGCGGGAAGAAATTAACCAAATTCGCGCTTCTCTTTATAATGAATAGTTTGTTAATAAATAAAAAGTAACTTGTTTATTAATTGTTAAAAAATATTTTTAAATAACCTTTTTAAAAAATTATTAATACTTAATTAACAAATAACCAACACTATTCTAGATATAAAAAACATTTATTTTAAACTAAAAATAACATTATTAACACTTTTGCCGTTGTATATAACTACTAAAATATAATATTTAATAACTTATTTATTTATGAATGTAGAATGTTTAAAAGATAAATTTCATAAAGCGGTGTTTTTATCTGAGCGGCATATCTCCAGGGAAGCGCATAATCCTATTCTCCAAGGAATTAATATTGAGGCCAAAAATAATTTATTAAATATTCGAGCAACTAATTTAGACACTGGTTTCGAAATATATGTTCCCGCTGCAGTTAAGATTCCAGGGAATATTGTTATTCCAGCTAAATCATTTTTGTCGCTTATTTCATCATTAAGTGGCGATAAAATAAAACTAGAAGGTAAACAAAATACTTTATTTTTAAAAACAGAAACATCTTCCTCGATAATTAAAGGATATCCGGCGGATGATTTCCCGCCATTTCCAAAAATAAATAAAACTAAATCAATAGAAATACCTCATGAGAATATTTCCGGGTATTTTTCAAAAGTTTTATTAGCATCAGCCACATCCGAAATAAAACCGGAAATTTCGAGTTTATACATGCAAATACATAAAAATAGAATAAAATTAGCCGCGACCGATTCATTTCGATTAGCTGAAAAGGTAATTGAATTTAAAAATGAAAGTACATACTCGCTATTATTCCCTTATAAACACATGATTGAATTAGTAAAAATTTTAGAAAACATTAATGAACCATTAACTTTATCTTTTAATGATACGCAAGCGGTTTTCTTTTCTAAATCATTTTCATTTATAACCAGGTTGAAAGAAGGATCTTTCCCAAACTATGAAAATATAATTCCTTCGTCGTTTTCTACCGAGGTTAAGCTCAAAAAAGCAGAACTAGTCAATTCTTTGAAGTTAGCCAGCATATTTTCGAGCCGCCTCAAAGAAGTTCACTTTAATGTTTATCCGGAAGACGGCTTGTTTGAAGCAACCACAAAATCAACCGAAATTGGCGAGCATATCAGCCATATGAAAGCGGAAGTTACCGGCGAGCGGCTTTCCGCGGTTTTTAACTACAACTATGTAATGGACGGAGTTTTAGCTATCTCGTCCGACGAAATTTTACTCCGCTTTAACGGTGATTCCAAACCGGTAATGCTTCAGAGCCCGTTTGACGCGAGTTACATTTACCTCGCCATGCCGATGAAGAACGTTTAGATCATCTCGACAAAACTTAATAAAGATGCTATGGATGTTTTAAGAAATGAGCGAGCAAATAAGAAACATCATAGCGGATAACAATAATTTTTTAATTGCTTCCGGGAACACGGCGCCTTCGGAGGTGTTTTTTGCGAGAGAAGCATTACGGTTTTTTTTGGAGAGTTTGGGTAAAAATGTTTTGGTTTGTCCGCAGCTCCCGGGATTTATTTCGGATAAATTCGCGTCTGTATTGCCTGCCCGTCAAAACCAGAAGACTTCTTTTAAAACCGAGATTTCGGTGCCGAAAAATGTGCAAATTGAAGAAATTTGTTACGAAGAAGACGAAAAAAATATTTCAGTTATAATTTCTTCGAAATCTAAAATTGCGAGTAGCGATGTTTTAATGAGAGAAAAGTTGCCAAAGGCCGATGTTTTATTTTTATTGTCTTATGATCCTGATATCGCAACGCTTACTAATATTGCCGAGTTGCCGCCACGGGAACGGCAAATAAATATTGTTAAGAATCAGGTTCCAATATCAAAAAAAGTTTTTGATATTGCCAGGAACTTTGATGAAAATTTATCCCGAAAACAGGAACTCACTACTTTGCTTTATGCCGCGTTAGTTTACGAAACCAAAAATTTCCGTTCCGGAGTTAGCGAAGAGATTTTTGATTTTGCGCGCATGCTTCTAAAATCAGGCGCGGCCAAAGAGAAGATTGCCGAAGCCGCCGAGTCACTCAAAGATATATCATTTAGCAACGTTTTAGGCCGAGCGCTGGCCCGGACGCAAATCGATCAATCCACGTCTTCCTCATGGACGTTTATCGCCAAAAACGATTTTGAGAAAAGTGGGGCGCCGCAAGATGAATTTTCTCGGGCGGCGCTTTTAGAAGTTCTGCGCGAAAATATTCCGCAAGTAAAAACCTCTTTCCTGTTTTTTGAAGAGCCGTCCGGTGGCGCGCGCTGTTTGGCATATTCTGTTGACACGGCTATTTCCGACAAGTTTTCTCGCGAACTGAAACAAGCTTCAAATCCGTTGTATTTTTACAGCGATAGATTCGGGAATTTCACTGATGCCGAACGTCATATGCATAAGTTGTTAAAGCGTCAATAATTCTTATACAATTGAATAATGCAAAGGAAAGACAATGACGGGGGGAAGGTATTGGCCGAACTTTACGAAAAAGAGGCCGAGGATTTGGCGCAAATAATTGCCAAGAAACGGGGGTTGCCTTATATCGATCTTTCGCGCCTCACAATCGACTTAGATGCCCTCCGATTGGTTGAAGAAGGAGAAGCGCGTGGCGGGATGCTCGCGGTTTTCCAAAAAGTAGGTAAGAAACTGCAGATCGTACTTACCAATCCGGATTTGCCGCGCACCAAAGAGATTTTGGATACCTTAAAGCGCCAGGGCTATACTGTGCAGGTTTTTTTGTGCTCGCCGAACAGCCTAAAGCGGGTTTGGGATCGGTACCGGGAGGTGAAAGAATTTATCGAAACTAAACGAGGATTCATAGACATTTCCCCGGAAAGGATCCAGGAATTTTCTGAAAAGATAAAAAACATAGAAGATTTTGGCCAATTGATGAAACCGGCTATAGCGTCATTAGAACAGCGTCATACCTCGGAAATTCTGGAAATTATTTTGAGCGGCGCCTTCCAATTAGAAGCGTCCGACATTCACATCGAACCGCAAGAAGCGGAAGTTCGGTTGCGTATACGTCTTGACGGGGTTTTGCATGATGTAATTTTTATTCCGAGCCGTGTTTTCAAACTGGTCTTATCGCGGATCAAGCTTATTTCCGAATTGAAACTTAACATCCACAATGAAGCGCAGGACGGGAGATTTACAATTCGCCGTGAAGATATTGACATTGAGATTCGTACTTCGGTTCTTCCCGGGCCTTATGGTGAAACCGTTGTGCTCCGGATTTTGGATCCCAAGACCATATCGGTAGAGCTGCAAGATCTCGGAATGCAGTCATATATTCTTGAAATAATCAAAGGACAATTAAAAATCCCTAATGGCATGATTTTGACCACTGGCCCAACCGGCTCTGGCAAGACCACCACTCTTTACGCTTTTGTGAAAATAAAAAGAAATCCGGAGATAAACATAGTTACTATTGAAGATCCGATTGAATATCACTTGATCGGTATTACCCAAACTCAAGTTAACGTTGATCGCGGATACACTTTTGCCGGCGGGTTGCGCGCGATACTCCGGCAGGACCCCGATGTCATTTTGGTCGGTGAAATACGAGATAAGGAGACCGCGGACACTGCGACCCACGCGGCGCTCACCGGGCATTTGGTATTTTCGACGCTCCATACCAATAATGCCGTGGGGACTATACCGCGTTTGATTGATCTTGGAGTCCAGCCCAATTTAATCGCGCCGGCAATTAATGTGGCCATGGCCCAGCGATTAGTGAGAAAGCTTTGCAAAGAATGTCGTAAAAAAGACGAGCCTAACGCGGCCGAGTCTAAACGTATTAACGGCACGATCAAAGATTTCCCGGATAATTTCAGAAAGGATTTAAAAAATAAAAAAATAGTCCTGTGGCGCGCGGTTGGTTGTCCGGTTTGCAACAATATCGGCTACAAAGGACGCATCGGAATATTTGAAATGATTTTAATTGATGACCGGGTTGAGCAGATGATTTTGCAAAACCCCACCCACAAGCAGTTGAGCGAAGAAATGAAGCGGCAAAATATGATTACTTTGTTTCAGGACGGGATTTTAAAAGTTCTCGATGGTGTAACCAGCTTGGAGGAGGTGGAAAGAGTGGCTGGAGCTAAGTAGTTAAAACCTTACCCTAAAATATGCGTCGGCTGGGTAAATCTCGGCTGGCTTTATTTTTTGAATAAAGATAATCTTAAAGTATGTTTTGAGTCCGCAGGATCTCTAGGCAATGACCCGCCGTAGCGTAGCGAGTTTAGAGTTCCCCGGAGGCATGGAGCAGTCGGAACCAATCCACACTCTTAAAAGAACCCCGCAAATTTATAAAAATTAGATTGCCCAGAGATCTTGCGGCTCAAGCCAAATCCGGTTTTATTCTACGTAATTATACACCCGATTGGATTAAAAGTCAATGGCTAAAGAGCCAAAAAGTGAAGATAAATCTATTGACGCGGCTTTACGGCCCGGTAAATGGGCTGACTATATCGGACAAGAACCCATTAAAGCAAATCTGGCCATTTTAATCAAGGCCGCCAAAGCTCGCGCCGAAACCCTCGAGCACCTCTTATTTTACGGTCCTCCGGGCCTAGGCAAGACCACACTTGCCCACGTTGTTGCCAACGAAATGGCCAGTAGCATAAAAATTACTTCCGGCCCGGCGATAGAAAGGGTGGGGGATCTGGCTTCGCTCTTAACCAATCTTTCGGCCGGCGACATTTTGTTTATTGACGAAATTCATCGCCTTAATCGCGCTGTAGAAGAGATTCTTTATCCCGCGCTTGAATCACGGGTTATTGATATCATTATTGGTAAGGGCCCGGGTGCGCGCTCAATCCAACTCGAACTGCCGGCGTTTACTTTAATTGCCGCCACTACCCGCGCCTCAATGATGTCATCTCCCTTGCGTTCGCGTTTTTCCGGCGGCACATTCCGCCTAGACTACTATGATGAGCCCGAGCTTAGAAAAATTATGCAGCGCTCCGCGAAAATCCTGAAAATTGCCTTAGAAAACGATGCGGCCGAAATAATTGCTAATCGGTCGCGCGCCACTCCGCGGATTGCCAACCGTCTTTTAAAAAGAGCGCGTGATTATGCTCAAGTGCATGATTCCCCAAAAATTACGCTTGAAGTTGCGAAAAAAACCCTTGATCTTCTCGGCATTGATAGCCGGGGCCTCGAGGAAACTGATCGTAAGCTTCTTTCGGCTATCATTGAGAAATTCAGAGGCGGTCCGGTTGGCATCCAAACCATGGCCGCGGTAACGAGTGAAGAGCAGGCGACTATCGAGGAAATTTATGAGCCGTATTTGTTGAGGATTGGTTTTATCGAACGCACGCCGCGTGGCCGGATGGTGACGCGTTCGGCGCTCGAGCACTTGGGCAAAAAATTACCACAGACAGAATTGTTATGATAATTGCATTCGCGATTCATTTCTTGTTTATTGTTGGCGCGCTGGCTTTGGTTTACGCGCTTTTGTATCACTATCGGCGTTATGAGCCGCCGGAAGACCACGGCAGTTGGATTAACAGCTTGTTTTTGACGATTATCGTTGGCTTGGCCATTGTTTCCACCGCGTTGTTTTTTTTCGTGCCATGGAATGAAATTTCGGCATTGATAAATATTTAGAAAATGATATCGCTCCATCAAAAAGAAAAAATGATTAAAAAAATCCACCGGCACTGGATTGTTATTTTCGGGAAAGCTACGGCGGCATTAATTATGTTGATCTTTCCGGTGGCGGGATTAATTTATTTGTCAGGAGTGGATCTCCGGTACGATTTCGTCATGCCGCTGGCGGTTTATGCGGCAGCTCTCTTTGGTTTTTTGCTGGCAATTTTGGCATTTATCGGCTGGGTAGATTATTGGCTGGATATTTGGATTATCACCGACGAACGGATTATTGATATTGAACAAGTTGGGCTGTTTCGGCATGAACTTTCTGAGTTCGGGCTCGATAAAGTCCAGGATGTGACGGTTGAGGTTCCGGGGTTTTTGGCGACATTTTTACGCTACGGAAAATTAATTATACACACCGCCGGAGAACGCTCTTTTGAAGTGACCGATTTGCCGAACCCTCACGCCGTTAAAGATCTAATTTTAAAATGCGCCAGAGAATGCCGCGAACGGAACCATGCAAACGGAATTGTATAAATTTAATTGTTGTATA
>CAYIFA010000005.1:7310-23617 GCA_964362625.1 uncultured Candidatus Saccharibacteria bacterium | reverse complement strand
ACCTCGCAGGAAATCAAGCATATTTTGTCGGAACACGGCGCAAAACTCGCCGGACCCGGTTCGGCCAAGTTTCTTTTCGGCAAAACCGCCGATAGCTGGCAGGCCAATTCATTGATACCGGTTGATGAGAATACGAAAGAACAACTCACTAAACTTTTTGAGGCATTGGATGACCACGATGATGTGCAGGATATATTTTCTAACGCAGAACTATGAAGAAAATTCTGGGCATCGACCCGGGATATGGTCGCTTGGGTTGGGCGGTCTTGGAATTGAGAAACGGAAAAGATGTTTTGATAGACGCAGGATGTTTTGAGACCTCAGCTGCCCTCGAACATAAAGATCGTCTTGGTTTGATAGGGAAGCATATCGAAGAAATTTTTAAGAAGCATAATCCGGATGCATTGGCTCTGGAAAAATTGTTTTTTTATTCCAATCAAAAAACCGCGTTGGCGGTTTCGGAAGTGCGCGGATTAGTTACATACTTGGCCGGTAGCCGCAAAGTCCACGAATTCACTCCAGCCCAAGTCAAACAGTCGGTCTGCGGCTACGGCAAAGCCGACAAAAAACAAGTTCAGAAAATGATAATGCTCTTGCTCGGTCTGGGGAAACCCCCTAAATCCGATGACACCGCCGACGCCATCGCGGTTGCTCTTTGTGGCCTGCGGATAATCTAAAAACCTAAGTAACGAATTTCTTCTTCAAGCTCTATCCCGTATTTTTTGCGGACTTTAGTTTTTAGAATATCAATTAGTTTTTTTGCGTCTGCCGCTTTGCCGCGGCCATTGTTGATGATCAAGTTGCCGTGGTGCTTGGCAACCAAGATTCCGCCGATTTTCATTCCTTTGGCGCCGACCTCTTCCAATAAAAATCCGGTTGGGATTTTGCCGCCTATTATCTTTGCGGCCGGAATTTGGTTTATCAGTTTTTTGCCAGTCGGGCTATTTGCTAAAATATTTTTAAAAATTGACCCCGCGCACCGGATGTCCGGTTTATATTTTTTCTCGCGAATGGCGATTATTTCTTTAGATTTATTTGTTAGTTCTCTTGCAGTGCCTTTTTGTAACTTAAATTCTGCTTCAAGGATTATCCAATTCGGTTTATTTTTAAAAATACTATCGCGGTATTTAAATCCGCAATCTTTTTTTGAGATCCAACGCGCTTTGCGGCCATCAAGTATCCTGACTTTTTGGAGGAAATCCGAAACTTCCCGGCCGTATGCTCCGGCGTTACCGAAAATCGCGCCGCCAACTGTGCCGGGAATGCCCGCTAGGGTTTCTAGCCCGCATAGGCCAGATTCGTTCGCTAAACTTATCAGATCCGCAAGCGCTCGGCCAGATTGGCAAAAAATATTATTTCCGGATACCTTTATGCCTTTGAGCGATATTTTAACAATCATACCGTTATAACCGCGGTCGTTTGCTATTATATTCGTACCTCCGCCCAAGATGAAAAACGGCGACTTCTTCCGCGTCAAATCACTTATGATATTGATTAGCCGGACAATGGATTTTGCCTCTATTACACCTCTCACTTGCCCTCCCAAGCGAAATGTAGTATAATTTGCGAGCAGGTTTGACTTCATTTCTTAAATATAAACAATAAAGAGATGATTAGCCATTGACCCCGTATTATTGCGGGAGAGGTCGTAAATTGTTATAAATTTAATAATAATTATGGACGACTTAAACGACTTGCTTCTTGGCGAGGACGAGGACAGCGAAGACTTAGATGAAGATTTGGATGATGCGGATGACGACGCGGATGGCGACGAAGAGGAAAACTAGGAAAACACCGCCCTTGTAACAAGGGCGGTGTTTTTTTACCATGCTCTTACAGGCAAGGGCGGGGTTTATTTAGGCACAACCTTAAAAAATTTCTTTTTCCCGATTTTTAATATGCCGCGCTCCTTAAAAACATATTTCGCGTCAGTTATCTTTTTACCATTAAATTCCACTGCGCCTTGTAAAATCAACCTTCGCAGTCCATTTCTGGAAACATCAAACTTTGGTAACTCCGACAGGTCTAATAATGCGTGCGGGTAAATTTCGGGGGCCTCCGAAGGTAGTTTGCCTTTTTGAAACGTTTCTTCAAAATATTTTTTTTCATTTTCAGCCTGTTTTTCGCCGTGATAAACTTTAACTAGCTCATAGGCCAACCGTTTTTTTTGCCCCATGATATTGCCGCCGCTCTCCTTAATGGCTTCTTCTGATTGTTTAATATCCGTCATTGACATTTCTGTATAAACTTCCATATACTGAACAATTTGGTCATCGGGAATACTCATTATTTTTCCGAACTTGTCGCTCGGGCTATCGTCTATCGCGATATAGTTACCCAGACTCTTAGATTGTTTGGGCCCTCCGCTCGTGCCCGGCGTGATTTTGGTTGTGATTATTATTTGAGGTTTTTGCCCGGCTTTTTCTTGCAGATCTCTGCCAATCATTTCGTTAAAAAGCTGGTCTGATCCGATTATTGTTATGTCTGACTTAATCATGACCGAGTCATGGCCTTGCAAGATTGGGTAGATTAATTCGTGCATGTAAATTTCGCTTTGACTTGCTATTCTTTGTTGAAACATATCGCGTTGGATCAATCGCGAATGTGTAAACTCTTTCAAAATTTTAATAAAATCTGTTAGTTTCATTTTGTTATACCATTCCGAATTCTTCCGCACTTCAAAAACTCCGCTGTTGGTTAGCAGAATTTTAGAAACCTGTTTTTTAAATAGTTCTGTTCCGCGTTTTATATCTTTATCCGGAATTTCTTTTCTCGCTTCGTTGCGTCCTGTAGGGTCGCCTATTTTTGTAGTGAAGTCGCCGATCAAAAAAACTACTTTGTGGCCCGACTCTTGGAATGCGCGCATTGCCCATAAATTTACCGCATGCCCAATGTGCAAAAACGGCGCGGTTACGTCAACGCCGTATTTTATGCGCAGCTTCTTTCCGGACGCGAGGCGCGCCTTGAGTTCGTCTGCTTTTATTGTTGATTCAGCTAGCCGCGACAGCGTTTCATTGATTTTATTCACCCTTTCGTCTTTTGTCATATCAAAAGTATAGCAAAACCGCCGGATATTGCTATATTATATAATAATGCCGAGAAAATTACGGAGAAAAAAAATCAAGAGCACGCTCTATTTGGGATTTTTGGTCGTTGGTATTTTCGTTTTTGCCGCCACCGGCAGTTTTATCGCCTGGCTTTTTACGATTGACGTTCCGGATCTGGCGGCCTTTAGCGAGCGTAAAATAATTGAGTCAACAAAAATTTACGATTCCACCGGGAAGGTTTTACTTTATGACGCCAGAGGTGAGGTTATTCGAACCATAGTTCCGTTCGAAGAAATACCGCGGAGCGTAAAAAATGCGGCAGTAGCGATCGAGGACTCTAATTTTTACAACCATCATGGAATAAGCCTGGAGTCCATCGGGCGGGCATTTTTTGTAAATCTTTTTTCGGGGGATATCCGGCAAGGCGGATCCACCATTACTCAACAGCTGGTAAAGAAAGCCTTGCTTACTGATGACCGGACCTATACGCGGAAAATCAAGGAGGCGATATTAGCTTTACGGGTTGAACGCGCTTATTCCAAGGAGGAGATTTTAAATTTTTATTTAAACGAAATACCTTATGGCGCGCAGAGTTATGGGATACAAGCGGCTTCCGAAACTTTTTTCGGCAAAGACGCTAAAGGCCTGACCTTAGCTGAAGCGGCTTATCTCGCGGCTTTGCCGAAAGCGCCGACGTACTATTCGCCATATGGTCAGCACCGAGATGAATTAGGTGAACGAAAAAATTTGGTGTTAAAGAGAATGAACGACCTTGGTTTTATTAGCGCCGAAGAAGCCGAGACCGCGATGGCCGAGGCCGTTGATTTCATAAGCCGCGCCGATCAAGGAATCAAGGCGCCCCATCTTGTCATGCGCGTCCTGGAGGAATTGGCCGATAAATATGGCGAAGACAAAATAGAAAGCGGCGGATTGCGGGTGATCACATCGCTTAATTGGGAACTACAGGTTGCGGGCGAGGAACTAACCAGAAAATACGTGGAAGACGAGGAAGAGCAATTTCGGGTTTCTAACGCTGGACTCGCGGCGATTGATCCAAAGACCGGCCATATTTTGGTAATGGTCGGATCCCGTGATTATTTTGACATAGAGCGCGAAGGTAATTTTAATGTGACCACCGCATTAAGACAGCCCGGTTCTTCAATAAAGCCGATAGTTTATGCCGCGGCGCTAAAAAGGGGATTCACCGATCAAACTGTAGTTTTTGATCTTCCAACGGAGTTTAATTCCAGCTGCGATCCGAAGGTTCCGGAAGTTGAGCCGGATTCGGAAGAAGAGAAAACCGAAGCGGAAAAATGTTATCATCCGGTAAATTACGATGAAAAATTTCGCGGTCCGGTTACGTTTAGAGAGGCGCTTGCGCAGTCGATCAATGTGCCGTCGGTCAAGGTTCTTTATCTCGCCGGTTTGCCGGAATCCCTAGCGATGGCCAAAGCTATTGGTATAACGACTTTCACCGATCCTAGCCGTTACGGTTTATCGCTTGTTTTGGGCGGTGGCGAAGTTAAGCTTTTAGAAATGGTCGGCGCCTATTCGGTTTTTGCCAATGACGGCAAACGAAACCCGCCGACCACGATTCTTAAAGTTGAGGATTCGCGCGGAGATATCCTTTTCGAGTATAAAGCGCCCAACGAATTCGTGCTTGATCCGCAGATCGCGCGGACCATATCCAGCATGCTTTCCGACAACATAGCCCGTACACCGGCCTTTGGCGCGAACTCTTTGTTATACTTTCCGGAGCGCGACGTTGCAGTTAAAACCGGGACCACTAACGACTACCGTGACGCCTGGGTTATCGGTTACACGCCAAATCTTGCGGCGGGTGTCTGGTTTGGCAACAACGATAATTCACCGATGGAGAAACGGGTTGCCGGTTTTATCGCCGCTCCACTCTGGAACGCTTTTTTGAAAGAAGCATTTAAAACCTTGCCGTCCGAAGAATTTACAGATCCGGAAAAAATTGAAGTTCTCAAGCCCGTGCTTAAAGGCGAATGGCGCGGTTCCAGAACTTACGCCGTTGACCGGATAAGTGGTAAATTGGCAACTGAATTTACTCCGCCGGAATTTATCGAGAATCGTGCGCTTACGCAAATTCATTCTATATTGCATTGGGCCAGCAAAAGCGATCCCCGGGGGCAAATCCCGCAAAGCCCGAGATCCGACCCACAGTATCTTTTGTGGGAATATCCAGTAAGAATCTGGGCAGTTGGGCAGGGTTTACAAGATCAGACTGAAGCAGATATCTCGAAAGAAGTAGATGATATCCATCGCGATGAATATCGGCCGCGCGTGTCTTTTATCGAAGATCCTCCCGAAAAAATTGCGGCTAATGCCACCCTCTCCTTTTTGCTTTCGGCCGAAGGACGCTTTGCTATAAAACAAGTCGACGTATTCTTAAATAATAAATTATTGGGTACTCTGCGTGGCGCTCCGTATCGTTTTAGCGCTGATCTTTCGAAGGTTGACAATCTTAGCGATACCTCCTTAATATCAATCAGGATATATGATGCGGTTGGTAACTCCTCCGCGATTACGCGAAACATTGATATTTGTTTTGCCGGGAATGAAAATTGTCTATAATAAAATAAGATAATCATTTACGAAAATGGCGGTGGTTCTTGGGGAAATACGGAAACATACTTCCGGCAGGCGAGATAGACCAGCAGCAAGGTTTCGCCGATAAAAAATTTGACGCCGCGCTCCAACAGTTGGTAGCCAAAAAAGTTATTCCGGGGTTTCTGGTTATCAGGCGCAACTCAACGGTTGATAAAGAGGGGATTGACCGTTTGATAATTTTACCCGGCGGCCTAACGGTGGCGGTGCAAATAAAACCAAAGCATCCGCGGCACCATTTTAACAAAAAGATTTTGCGTCATCTTGAACTTTATCCATTAATTGTCTGTATTTTTGGGATAGAAAGAAGAGAATCGGTGCGCCGTTTGGCCCGCAGAATTATTCGGAAAATAAATAAAATGATCCGGAAAACCCAGGAACTTTCTATGGGCAATGCGCCCAGCGAAGCCTTGGCTCTTAAACCCCCGTTATAAAGACGGGGGTTAATTCCGTCGGTTTTTGCTAAATATTAGAATTTCTACCGGGGTCAGGAACCGATCGAGTTGAGCTCGACTGGAGGTTGTTAGAACTTACTTGATTGAAACTAAAGTTTTAACTATAAAAATCTGTGGGTCAGCAACTGGGGGATGTTAGAACCTGTTTGTATTCTTCTATATCTTCTGGCCCGATTGTGAAGTTCGTGTCTTAATTCAATATCCCGACGTAAAAATGTTGAATTTTATGTTATTGCTTGATAAAATTAGTCTTATATTTTTCTTTACCTTTTAGGTAGTGGAAAATTGACTATAATCTTAAACGAGTATAATATGGAAATATACTGGTATACTGATAACCTTAGAAAAAAACTTGAAAATAAGGAGTTTCTAGGAGCTAATTTTGATAAGAAGGTTGTAAAAAACATAGTTAAGCGACTGAAAGAAATTGATAGTGCCGACACTTATGCACATTTACCGATAGCCAGCGGGAAGCATTTTTTAGAAGATTCCAGAAGTAAGGTATTTACCTTGGATTTACCGGGGATTGGAGAAAGAAGGGGTGATAAACGGTTGGCGTGTAGACCTTACGGAGAATATGATTCTACTAGAGTCGAAACGATAAGGGCGGTGATGATACTGGGAATTGTAAATCACCAACACAAAAATATTATCTGAATAAATTGTTTTTTGTATGGTAAGTTCTAAGATAGGTTATACTGCGCCCTTTGCTGTTCACCCAGGAGAAACCATTAAAGATACCATTGAGATGTTAGATATGAAGCAGGCTGATTTGGGCGTGAGGACCTCATTATCTGAAAAAACCATCAGCGAAATTATTAACGGGAGAGAGCCAATAACCCCAGAAACAGCTTTGAAATTCGAAAGGGTGTTAGGGGTGTCTCAGGGTCTGCTAGTCAATATGCAAGCTCAATATGAGGCTGACGTGGTGCGTTTGAACGAAAAGAGTAAACTCGAAAAAGAAGCCGAAATGTTATCGGCGTTCTCTTGTTATTCAGAATTGGTTAAGTTGGGCTACCTAAAACCAGTAAAAAATAAGGCCGAGAAAGTTGAGGAATTACTGAGATTCTTTGCGGTTGACTCTTTGGGATTAGTTGAAGATGTCATGCCGGTCGCGTTTCGTAGGGGGATAAAACCAAACGTAAATAAAAATTCATTGGCTGCCTGGCTTAGGATTGGGAAAATTAGAGCGATTAACAAAGATATTCCTGAATTTGATAGAGAAACCCTGAGTAAAAATGTTGAGAAAATGCGACAACTAACCATAGAGAATCCGAAAATATATTCCCAAAAACTAGTTGAATTTTGCGCCGAATCGGGGGTAGTTTTAACCTACACGCCGCATTTGAAAAATACATTTATGAACGGTGCTGTAATGTGGTTATCGGCTACAAGAGCGTTAATTCACCTCAGTATACTAAACAAATACGCCGATATTTTTTGGTTCACCCTTTTCCACGAAATTGGCCACATACTGAGACATAGCAAGAAATTATCATTTGTAGATTTCGAAGGTATTAAAAATACTTCAGAAATGGAACTCGAAGCAGACAAATTTGCGGAGAGGGTCTTAATTCCAAATGAATTTGAGTCTGAATATCTTAAATTGAAAGAACTAATTACGCCTCTTTCTGTGCGGCAAGAAATTAACCAATTCGCAAAAAAAATAAATATAGACCCAGGTATCATTGCGGGTAGAGTCGGTAGAGAGAAAAAAATGTGGAAATATGTTGTTCCGCTGCGTAAGAAGCTGGGATTTATAGATTAATTAATATTAATTCTTAATTGAACTTTTGATGTCGTTTAAAAAGCTCAACGAGAAAAAATCATGAGATGGATATTATTATCCTTTTACTGATACTGCTCATTTTGAGAGAGATGAATCGTTAAAAAGCCAAAGCCCCGTATAAAACGGGGTTTTGGTTGGAGCAAAAGACCTTAAGTTATTTAATCTTTTATCAAAACGCAAAAGTTCTAACTCCAGTTGAGGTGGTCAAAAAAGTTATTGCCATTGTTAGAAAATTTTACCGGGGTCAGGAGTTGGAGGATGTTAGAACTCATTTAATGAAAGCAACAGAATTCTTATAAGAGATTGCAGGGTGCGTCCCGACAGTCGCTATTGACTTTTGCTAAAACATCTATAAACTAAAAGCGGATGTTAGGTTCGTCCGGAGGATAAACGGATGACAAGGAAGCACTTCGTTATTGCGGTAGTAATCCTCACAGTAATTGTGTTTATTCCTGTTGGGACAGCAATAAAAAGCAGAATTGAAATTTTTGCACAAAAGGCGAAAGTTCAAGAGGCCGAAAGGGCGGTTTGGGCAGTCGTTGCGGTTGCGGGAGCGATGAATTCGGATATTTACAATGCCTGCCGCACAGATATATATCTGCCCAGTTATCATATTCCGGCAAGTGCTATTGACGAATGTAAACTGGTTCGTTCAGAAAAAGAACGTTTTGAGGCTATGGCAATAAGCACAGCGGAAAAATACCGAAAAGAGCTAGGTGGGCTGGACCAACTTATGGGGAGACGGCATCAATAACGGCCAACATGCGGCGCGATGGAAACATCAAGCCGCCTTTTTGTTTGCAACAAGTTCGATTTCCCGTTGAGGTTGGCGGAATAAGTTATTGATTAATATGAGAAATTATAGCGGGGTCAGCAACTGGGGGTGTCAGAACCTTGATTTTTCGATAATGTCTCTAATTTCAACAATATCGTCAATCAAATAATCGGGTTTCGCTGCGGAGAGAATCTTTTTGTGCTGGAAGCCCCACGAGATCCCAACGGTGTTGACGCCAGCTGATTTGCCTGCCTCAACATCGCCGGATGTGTCGCCAACATAAAATGTCCGTTTTTTATCTAATGCAAATTCATTAATGAAGGAAGTTATGACGCTGCCTTTATGATGTACGTGCCCCGTTGTTTTTTTAATTAATCCAGCAAATCCAGACTTTTCAATTTCCGGCAGTAATTTTGAAACCGGGTCGGAACTCAAAATAAATAATTCAAAACCACTTTTATTAAGGTAATCTATGGTTTCTTTTACATTTTTATAGATCTCGGGTTCACCGACTGTGTGAATATATTTTTCAAATAATGCATCTTGCTTTTCCTTCGTAAGGTCCGGAAAATATTTATTGTAGAATTTCATATAGGGCAATGTAAAATTCAATTTGATTTCGTCTGGCCCAATTGGTTCTTTGCCTAATTCAGTAAAAATTAAAGCACAAACTTTGCAAAAAAGATGAAAGTTATCGCTTAGAGTTCCGGACCAATCAAAAATAAATGCTTTATGCATAGATTCAGTTTACTAAAAAGTTCTATCTCCCGTTAGGGGTAGAAAAATTTATATTGAAAATAAAAGATATTTTTAGAGGGGTCAGGAACTGGAGGATGTTAGAACCTATTTTATGGTATCCGCAATATGAAAGGGCATATTCCAGCCTCGCGACATTATCCGGCAACCGTTGCTTTTTAAAATCAGAAATGCTATATGTTTGGTAGAAGTACAAGAGACAAGATGGGGGTGTTTATGAACCTTATTAGACGCATCATCGGCATATTTACTCGTAAGCCCAAAAATAGGCTCGCCACATTCGGTTATTTGCATGATCGTTTTTCACCATTACAACAGAAAGTGGCAGGGACAAGGTGTTGGCAGTGTGGCGAGACGTACGTTGGGTTAGCGTTAGATTGTCGATGCACAGACTACGGCCGCTAATAAAAAGCAGTAAGATGAATGTTTTTCTGAGCACCAGCACGCAGCTGGTGCTTTAAATTTTAGTTTTTAGAGGTTCGATTTCCTGTTGGAGGTGCTAGAAAAAGTTGTTGATTAATATGAGAAATTTTACCAGGGTGCCTATCGGGATTTGAACCCGAGCCGAGAGTTCCACAAACTCTAGTGCTAACCGCTACACTATAGGCACCATATAAATATCGAGGCCGAACTTCGACCTCTTTTGTTCCACTTAGAAACGGACTTACTCTGTTTATCCCACCTTATACACCACCGCGCCGGTTTTGATTGTAGCGGAAATTTTGACTGCTACTTCGCCGCCCCTCTGTACCGACTCGACGCTCTCGTGTTCAACCTGCATGGATTCAATCTTTTCGGTGTGCTCGGCATCACCTTTAACGAATTTGACGGTGTCGCCAACCGCGAGCGCTCCGCCGGTTAAACTCAAAACAGCAACCCTGGCTTTGTCGTAGAAATGTATGACTTTCCCCGTTTCTTTTTCCATGGAGTTATTATACGTCAAATATTCAAAAAGATAAAGCGCCATTGATTTCTATTAAGTTTTGCTATAATAGCTGCAGACGGAGCAATATCTTAGCAAGGAGGAAATAAGCACATGGAACGCGCGCGGCTGATGTATGCGGCGCCAGCCAAGGATTCAAATATTCTTTGGGCGAGCGGTTTTTACGCGCCAGATTCTTTCTCGTGCGCGGTATATCAAGGTAAAACCTATGCCGTAACCAGCGATTTGGAATACGGGCGCATGAAAAAAGAATCGCGTGTGGATGAAATATTGTCTTTTTCGGACCTTGAAAAAAAATACGGCGAAGAACAAATAAAACAAACAGGCGGCGTCATTCTTTTTCTAAAAGAGCTCGGAGTTGCAGCGGTGGCCGTGGCTGCCGAATTGCCGGCAAAACTATACCTAAACCTCATTACTAACGGCATCGGAGTGGAATTCCAAGATCCGCTTTTTCCGGAACGCGCCGTCAAGAGCGAAGATGAATTGAAAGATATACGTTACGCGCAGGAGAGCATGGAAGCCGCTTTTAATAAAATCTTGGGATATCTGGAAGGTTCGGAAATTCGTGACGGCAAGTTGTGGTATGAGAGGGGGTGGCTGACATCGGAAAGATTACGATCAGTGTTTGAAGTAGAGACGACAGTGCGAGGTTGCGTTTGCGACGCCACAATTATCGCCTCCGGCAATCAAGCCGCTGACCCGCACTCGCTGGGGTTCGGCCCAATTCTTGCTAACACTCCAATTGTTTGCGACATGTTCCCGCGTTCCAAACATCGCTGGTATTGGTCAGATATGACCCGCACCGTTGTTAAGGGTAAGTTGTCGGATGAGGCGCGGCAAATGTACTGGGCGGTTTATGACGCCCAGCAATATGGAATAGAAAAAGTAACGCCGGGCGCGGATGGCGCAGAAATTCATAACGGAGTTGCCAAGATTCTTCATGACGCCGGCTTTCGCACCGAAAAAATTAACGGCAAGCCGCAAGGTTTCATTCACAGTACCGGGCACGGTGTGGGTCTTGATATTCACGAGCCGCCTTGGGTTGCCAACACTCCCCCGGGTCTAATGGTTCTCCGGCCGGGGAATGTTATTACGATTGAGCCCGGACTTTATTATGACGGTATCGGCGGCGTGCGTATTGAGAGCATAGTGTTAGTCACTGAATACGGCTGTGAGCCGTTGGATTCAGCTGTGCCGAAGACCCTTCTTGAGATTCCGTAAAAAAGTCGAAAAAGCGCCCCGAGCTTTCAAGCTCGGGGTTTTTTTATTTTACTACCACACCCGGTGTGGTAGTGTTTTTATGAATCAATTACCGAGGCGGTATTTTGGGCGAACCACTCGCGGATGTTTTCCAGGTCGCGAGCGCGCCAAGAGATATTGGAACGAATTTCTTCGAGTGACTGGGCCATAGCGCGCTCTGCTCCAGGCACTTTATGTTCGCCAAAGAATTTTTCAACATCAGCCAGGTCTTCGGTTGTAATAAAACCGCTGGTTGTTTCTTGTAAGACTCGCGTTATGGAGCCGAATCCGCCGCCATGATAACGGCGCTCGAGCTCTCCCCAGTTTGTTTTGATGAATTCCCAGGTCATTTTCCGGACATCATCATTTGAACCGATATTAGTAAGCAGAATCGGCGTATCTTGCGTCCGGACTTTTGAGGAAAGCGAGAAGGCAAGAACTTTTTGGGCAACATCCGGCGCCTTGAAAGCTCCGAGAGCTCGCAATACCCGTATTTTTTCCTGGTGGTCGTCAGTGCGGTCGTAAATTTGTAGTATTTGTTCGAAAGTTTCATTATCTCCATTTTCACAAACAAGCGCGAAAGCAGTGCCGCGCATATCCGGGTCAAGCGCCCGCCCTCTTAGATAATCTGCAAACCTATTTTTTGCTTCTCCCGCTACTTCACGTTTTCCGTAACGGCCGAGATTGCGAATGGCAAGCGCTCGCAACAATATTTCGGGATTTTCTTCCCGTCGATCTTTTGGTTTATCCCAGGTCATCCACTTGGCAATTGTGTAAAACAGATTTTGTCCTAATTTTGCGGCCAAGAACTGGTCGCGATCACCATGCATTAAACCATTGATCGCTCCAACCGCACCGGCAATTATTGTCCAGACATAAAAACTAATTTCGTTTTTGTAGGCGATTAGCAAATCCATAGCGCTGGGAGTCGAGATGTGTCCGGCGCGCGCGAGTGCGAAGGCGTCATCTAACAATCCGAGCCGGTCAGCTTCCGGCAATTTGCCTTGGCGAACAGCATTCGCTAAAAGTCCCCACATTCTTGGAGAGTAGGCAGTACGATATAGCGAATTATGTCCGGGGTTTAATTTTACCCAACCCCAAGCAAGAGAGGGTTCTGCAGCCGCAATGCTTTTCTGCGACATGTGTAAGAATCTCGGCGTAGTACCGGGGGTCAGAATACCTAATGGAATACTCCACAGCGATTCAGCTTCATCTTTGGAACCATCAAAAAGGAATCTTTGCTGAGTGACGTCTAGCCAACTGGTAGCTTGGTTTTCTATGTGCTCTTTTACAATAAGCACCGGGTATCCTGCTTGACGGGTGTACGAAGACATGATTGCTTCTACCGGTCGATTATTTGCTTCACCAAGTTCGCGCCAAAGGTCATTAGTCTCGGCATTGTCATAAGCGTAGCGCCCTAAATACTTGCTTACGCCTTTGGCAAATCCTTCCGGCGATAGGTAGCCTTCGATCATATTGCATACTGCCGAACCGCCGCTATAAGTAGTAGTGTCAAACATTTCTCGGATTTCTGCCGGGTTTTTCACCTCAAGCTCAATCGCATGCGAATTTTGTTTATCCATATCGTGCATTGCGCCTAAAACATCTTCGGCTACAAATCGTACGCGGCGTTTCCATTGCGGAAATTTGTCAGAGACTGCCAGCATTTCGGCAAAAGTTGCAAATCCTTCGTTTAACCAAAGATGCGTGAACCACTTCATCGTGGTTCTGTTGCCAAACCAGTGATGGGCAAGTTCATGCGCCACAACATCGGCTACGCGTTCCATTGCCGATGCCGACACCTCCTCCGGATTTATAAGCAGCGCTGTTTCCCTAAAGGTTTCTAGCCCCCAGTTTTCCATGGCGCCGGCCGCAAAATCAGGCAGAGCCACCAAATCAAGTTTTGGCAGGGGGTAGTCAATTTTGTAGTAGTCAGCAAAAAACGGCAGGGCGTGCAAAGCAACCTCGAGTCCGAATCGCCCCCACTCCTTTTTACCGGGAACAGTGTAGGCGCGAATCGGGATTCCGTTGCGGTCAACTCCTTCAATATATTCCATCTCCATGGCTATGAATGCCAAAAGATATGTGGACATTTTTGGAGTTGGCTGGAACGTCACGTATTTTGTTCGTATATCCTCGGTAAACGATTCATCAGCAGCCGGCATATTTGAAAGCGCGGTCATGTGCGTCGGGACGTTCAGGTGAACAGTAAATTCCGCTTTCATGTCAGGTTCGTCAAAGCACGGAAAGCATCGGCGGGCATCAGTTGCTTCAAACTGTGTGGCCGCGCCCCAGCGCTCCTGGCCGTCAACGAAATATTTGGTACGGTAAAATCCGTGCATTTTATCGTTCAGTTCGCCGCTAGACTCTATAACCAACGCGCTGCCTTGTTTGTTTGCCAGACCATCAAATTCAAAAGTAACTGTTTCCAACTCTTGGTTGAACACAATATTTTTTGCCGGGAGACGTGAATTTTCTCCGAATAGCCAAGCATTATTGATTTTTATATCTAAGGCGTTTAGCGTGATTTTGTCGGTCGGATCACTCACGGCCAAATCTATTTTTACCAGACTCTCGAAAGTAAAATCTTTGAAATTCGGGGTTAACTCCAAGTCATATCTGGTCGGCAAAACATTACGCGACAGGCGATAAGGGTTGCTATCCAACGGCCTTAATGCTGGGTGCATCAATAGCTCTCCTTCCTTGCCCTGCGTAGCTTTAGCGAAGCAGGGTCTGTGTTTTTGTTTAGTTTTCAACGAGCCGTCTTCGCTATATCCCATAAAACTTTATCAAAAAAGCCTGGCTTTGACAAGTGGCTTTGGCTGTTGCGGTGGTTTATTATTTTACTAGAGGATGGTGGGGGTGTTGAGGAAGACGGGGGGCGTAATGCGAACTCGACCCAAACTTTCCGAACGGATGCGCGGCGGAGAATTCTTGGTGAGCATACAGCTTGACCCGCCAGTTTCCGGCAACACATACGATTTTAGGGCGATGGTTAAACCCTTGGTGGATGCCGGCGCTACGCTTTTTGACATTAATTCCAGCCGTCGGGTTTCACACGACTCTATCCAGCTTGCCGCAGAACTCAGCCGTTCGGATTTAGACGTAATTCCGCACGTTACGCTTCGCGACAGCTCTATTTCCGGAATAGCCAATCAGATGCTGGCAGCTTATGCGTGGTCGGGCGTGGGCAGTTATCTGGTCATTTCTGGGGATCCGCATGACGAGGAAAAGGCTGTGTTTCCGTCACGTGGAATTTTTCAGACGCATGCCGCCGAGGCCATAAAAATTTTTGATGAACATTTGCATAAATCCGGCCGTGCGCCAGACATGGAATTTGCCGCGGCGTTTAATCAAAGCGAAGAAGAGTTCATCGCCGAAGTTAACCGCGCTAAAGAAAAAAAGGCGGCCGGAGCGGACTTTTTCATGAGCCAGCCGGTTTTTGATCTAGAGCAGGCTATTGGGCTCCGTATGTTATTCGCCGAAGTCGAGGCGCCGTTAATTGCCGGCATCTGGCCGCTTATGGACAAAAAGACCATAGAGAAAATCCGGAAGAATGAAATTTTCGGCGTTGAATTGCCCGAACGCGTTTATAAAAGCGCGACGATCTTGGAAGACGGCAATCTCGAAGAGTGGGGCATCGCCAAAGCCAGTAACTTGATCGGTGAAATCAAAAAGAATGGTTTGGCGTGCGGCGTTTATGTTGTTGCCCCGTTTAAAAGCCCAAAGTTGATCCTGCCGTTAATCCGGGAGTTTTGCGTATAACATGAATCAAGGGGCGATTAGCGTTTGATGTGGATAAATGAGCTCTTACAATATATATAATTTGTTACAATGGGACTATTATAAAATAGTCCTATTTTGTTTTTATCATGGAAAATCTAGAAAGCGGGTCCAACAAGAGAACTCTTTTGGTGGTGGCGACCTCGGCGATTATTGCAGTTGGAGTAGCCGGTTGGTGGTATTTTGCTCAAAAAAAAGAAGAGCCGGCGCCAGAACCGATTAAGACTAGCGAAGATATTGCCGAAGCTGTTACTGCCCCGGAATTAGAGGTTGGATCTAATCCGGTCCAAAACAAGGTCCCGGAGGTCAATCCGGTGGATCGCGCCAATCCCTTTAAAGACGCTTATCAGAATCCTTTTGAATAATATATGTTGAAGTCAAATAAGAATTTTCCATTTTATATAGCAGTAATTGCGCTTGTTTTTCTCGGCGTGTTTTTTGCAGCCGAGTCGGCAGATAACAACGCAACATTGTCATTGACCCGAGATTCTGGCTCCGGCCTTTTTGTTTTAAAGATGTCTGATGCGCAAGGTATTAAAAGTTTTGCGTTAGTATATCCGACTGATAAATTTCCGTATTCCGGCGATCTCGGCGGCTGCCCAAAGAGCCGCACTACAGATAATGTTTTAATGGAGGTTCCGGCGGATTTCACGCCGCTTATGAACGCGATTATTCTTGACTGCCAGGGTAATGAAACCGAATTTGAAATAATCTGGTCCGAAGACGAAAAAACTAAAGTTACCAAGACCGGTATAGCTCCTCCGCCGCCCCCCCCCCCCCCCCCCCCCCCCCCCCCCCCCCCGTTTTTTTCCAACCCCCCCGCGGGCGACCCCGGCCCGCGCCCCCCAAACCACAAACGAAAAAAAAAAAAAAAGAAAAAGGCGGGGGG
>CAYIFA010000005.1:0-7300 GCA_964362625.1 uncultured Candidatus Saccharibacteria bacterium | reverse complement strand
TTCAGACGTGTGCTCTTCCGATCTTTACCAAGACCGGTATAGCTCCTCCGCCTCCGCCACCCCCACCGCCCCCGCCACCACCGACTGTTTCGCCAGAGACCAGCGGAGGAGGAACCGGGCCGGCGCCCACCATAACCGTTACTGAAGAAGAAATTGCCAAAGATCCTTCAGCCGCTATCCAATACCCGGTGGCGGAACTTGGAGATTGCGAAAGCAAAGAAGCCTGTAAAACATACTGCGAAAAAGAAGCAAATCTTGACCGGTGTTTGGCCTTTGCCGAAAAGCACGGACTTTTGAAACACAGCGAGCTTGAGCGCGGGAAGAAATTCTCCCAGATTGTAAAAACCGGAGGGGGTCCCGGCGGATGCACGACTGAAAAAGAATGTTTTAGCTATTGTAACGATGTTGATAAGATCGACGTCTGCGTAGCTTTTGCCGAAGAAAATGGCTTTATGGAAGGTGATGAGTTGGCCGAAGCCAAGAAAATCCAAGGCATAGTCAAAAGCGGCAAATCACTTCCGGGGAATTGCAAAAATCGTATAGCCTGCGAGGCCTACTGCAAAAATGTAGAGCACATGGATGAATGTATCGCCTTTGCCAAAGAAGCCGGTTTTATGAGTGCCGAAGAAATCGCCGAAGTGGAAAAATTCCTGCCGTTGATGAAGAGCGGCCAGACTCCGGGCGGATGCAAATCAAAGGAAGAATGCGAGGCTTTCTGCGATGACGAAAATAATTTTGAAGCATGTTTTGAGTTTGCCGATAAAGCCGGCCTGATTACCGACAAGGAAAAAGAAATCATGAAAAAAACCGGTGGCAAAGGACCCGGGGGGTGCCGCGGACGGACCTGCCAGACTTTCTGCGAGAATCCGGCCAATCAAAAAGCCTGTTTTGAATTCGGCAAAGAACACGGTCTTATTTCAGATGCTGATTTAGCCCGAATGGAAGAGGGCAAACGTATGCTCAAAGAACAATTAGAAACCGGCCCCCCGGAAGTCCAGGAGTGTTTGAAATCAGTAATAGATGTAAACGTTTTGGAATCAGAAGGGTTTGCCGGCGGGCCGGAATTAGGCGAAAAAATGCGCGGATGTTTTGAAAAGCTCATCCCGCAGGGCATGGAGGGGCAGTTTCAATTCGGTGAAAACGGCGAATTTAGCGGTCCGGGCGGCTGTTCATCTCGCGAAGAATGCGAGGCGTATTGTCAGTCCAATCCTGAAGCCTGCGGTTTTGGCGGAGGCGGTGGGCCGGGTGGCGGTCCAGGTGACGGAGGCTTTGGCGGCGGTCCCGGCGGAGGAGGTTTTGGCGGTGGGCCCGGCGGCTGCCAATCCGAGGATGAGTGCCAAGCTTACTGCAGTGAACACCCGGATGAATGCCATGGCCTTGGTGATAATGGTGGAGATGGTTTTGGCGGCGGACCAGGCGGGTGCCAAGCGCGAGAAGATTGTGTTGCTTATTGTACCGAACATTATGATGACCCGGATTGCGACGCTTATACCAATGGGGACGGTGGCGGAGGTGGTACCGGCGGTGGTCCAGGAGGTTGCCAATCTCAAGAAGAATGCCAGGCTTATTGCCAGGTTCATTACGCCGATGATCCGGCTTGCAGTGGTAGTGGAGGCGGACCGATCCCACCCCCGCCTCCGGTTCAAAGTTGCGCTCCGGTACCTTCAGGTTTAGTCAGTTGGTTGGACGACGACACTTTGTCGGGTGCTAGCGGTGGCGTAACTCTTAGCCCCGGGAAAGTCGGGAATGCTTTAAAGTTTGACGGGGCTGGCGGATACGTTAGTGACGGAAATCCCGCAAATTTAAACTTCGGAATCGGTCCGTTTTCTTTAGAAGTTTGGTTTAATTGGGACGGTGGCGGGTCTAATATAAACAACGTCATTAGAAAATCAAATTATCCGGTAAGCGGTCCTGGGGCGGGATATTGGTTAAGGATAGGCAAAGACAGTAAAACAATAGAGTTTTCTGTCGGAGCAACTACCGGTCCGGATGGCCAGAGTATTATTACCGCGCCTATTAGCGCCGGAGACTGGTACCACGTTGTGGCGACCAGAGACGGTTCTGATGCAATAAAATTATACATTAATGGCCAATCAACGGGCACCATTCTCCGGCAAGCCTCAGCAGCCGAAACAACCAGTGAGGCTCCGTTTACGCTTGGAGCGTGGGATGATCGATTCGGCGTTACAGAATTTTTTTCCGGATTGATTGACGAAGCTTCCGTATACAATAAAGCGTTAAGCGCGTCCGAGGTCCAAGCGATTTTTAACGCCGGGGCGAACGGCAAATGCTCCGGTTCATCAGGACAGCAGTATCCGCCTTCGGATCAGCAACAATACCAGCAACAGTATCAACAGCAATATGATCAGCAATACCAACAGCAGTATCAGCAGCAATATGAACAACATCAACAAAGTCAAACCAATACATCAAGCCAAGCGCCGTCTTTTGGCGACGCGGTTGGTTTAGTGCTTACGCCGCTTTTGCGGTTGTTTGGGTACTAGCGAATTTTCGATTGACTAATAGCCGATAACGAGCTACCTTGATAAAGGGTAGCTCGTTTTAATTACTCAAACAAAGGAGCGAAAACATGGACGCAAAACCGGTTTCCGAATGCGGCGGCATTCCGGATCTGGATTATGTCGAAAAAGTCGCTAGGCAATCAAGGCATTTAGCCAATCACTATGAAAGAATTTCTGACCGCGTTTTTATTGCCGCTGAAGGCTCGTGGGTTTATGACTCCGATGGTAACAAATATCTTGATTTTGTTTCTTGTTATTCGGCATTGAACGTCGGACATGGCCACAACAGGGTTAAAGAAGCCATGATTAAAATGGCGGCAAACGGGCTCTATGCCATGCCGCAATCATTTCTGAATCCATGGACTGCCGCATGCGCCGAAGACATCTGTTTTTATACCGGAATGGACCGGGTGAATTTCAAGAACTCCGGAGTCGAAGCAGTGGAAGCGGCGATGAAGATCGCCCGTAAATGGGGTTATATAAAAAGGGGGATCACTAAAGATTCAGCCCAGTTGATTTTTTGTGAGAACAATTTTCACGGTCGTACTCTCGGCGCTCTAGCCGCTTCGACTAACTCGGGATACAAAGCGATGTTTGGTCCGCATTTGCCGCAAATCGAGGCTGTTCCTTTCGGTGCCGCAAGCGCGCTCGAAGACAGGATAAGGGGGAATACTGCTGCATTTATTTTTGAACCAATTCAGGCCGAGGGCGGCATAATTCTCCCTCCGTGGGGGTATTTGCGTGCGGTTCGTGAAATATGCGATAAGCACAATATCCTGATGATTGCTGACGAAATCCAGACCGGTTTTGGCCGGACCGGCAAATTGTTCGCTTGCGACTGGGAAGGGGTTAGGCCGGATATGTATATTCTCGGTAAGGCCATGGGTGGGGGGTTAGCTATTTCCGCGGTAGCCGGACGCGCTGATGTTATGGACGTTTTGGTTGCTAAAGATGACGGCAGTACTTTTGGCGGGAATCCTTTTGCGGCGGCTGTAAGTATTGCGGCTATGCGCGCTATTGTTGAAGAATCAATGCCGTATAAAGCTGAAATTAACGGTCATTATCTAAAAGAAAAGCTTGATGCTATCAAAGACCGGAGCTCATATATTAAGGATGTCCGCGGTCGTGGGTTGCTTTTGGGGGTTGAGCTTAAAGATAGCGCGCCTAGTTCCATAGAAATTATGACCATGCTGCTTGATGAGGGTTTGTTTGTTAATAACACCCGACCGAACGTGATCCGTATTGCTCCGCCGTTAAACATTTCGATTCCAGAGTTAGACTGGGGTATCGAGAAATTAAAGAATATTTTTGTTTCTTGATATCAGATTTAGAATTTGAAGACCCGTTATACCAATACGGGTCTTTTTCATTGTTTATAGAAAAGATAATATAAGCAAATGGAGTCGAAAGAATTAAAGCATTTACGCGTCGGCGCGTTTTTAAAGGACGCGGTTTATGGCGCAAACGATGGCATTATTACAACCTTTGCGGTTGTCGCAAGTGTAGTCGGCGCGGCGTTATCACCCGTAGTTGTCATTTTGGTTGGGGTCGCTAGTTTGCTGGCCGATGCGTTTTCTATGGCCGTATCCAATTATCTAGCTTCTCGCTCGGATGTTGATTTTGCCAAACGCGAGCGGCAAGTTGAACAAAGAGAAGTAAAGGATCGGCCCGAAGCCGAAGTAGATGAGGTCCGTAATATTCTCCTAACCAAGGGTTATTCCGGTGAAGATTTGGAGACATTAGTTCGATTAATAATCAAGAATGAGAAATACTGGATAGATTTCATGATGCACGAAGAGTTGGGGATAGCCCCGCATGGTTCGATTAAACCGGTTAAAGCCGCTCTCGTAACCTTTTCGGCATTTGTCGCCGCGGGCATCATGCCTATCGCACCTTATTTATTTTCTTTCAAAAACAGCACTGACGCCTTTTTTTGGTCTATTGCGGCAACTGCGGCCACGCTTTTTTTAGTTGGGTCAGCCCGCGCTTATTTTACCGAGCGGAAATGGTATGTCTCTGGGGCCGAGATGCTTGTTGCCGGCGGGATTGCGGCATTGATAGCTTATAGCGCCGGATCTTTGGTCAGTAAATTATTGGGCTAGAGCTCCTGCGTGTCCATTTTTGGGGCAGGTTTTTTAAATTCTTCGAGAGTCAGCTTGGAGGAAATCTCTTTGCCGTTTCTCAATAGCTTCATTGTGATAGTATCGCCAATAGTATGTTCGGCCAAAATGTCGTCTAAGGTTACTTCTTCCGATATTTTTTTGTCATTGCAAGTGAGCACCACGTCAAATTCTTTAAACCCCGCCTTGTCCGCCGCGCTTCCGGGGATTACTGCGACGTCTCCGGGCACTCCTTCATTTACTATCAAGGCGCCGTGGTCAATCGGCAATTGGAAATGTTGCTGGATAGCCGGATTCAAAATCAGATAGCGAATCCCCAAAAACGGCCGGCGGATATGCCCGAATTTTTTTATTTCCTCAAGATCGCGTCTGGCGCGTTCAATTGGGATGGCGAAGCCAATGTTTTGCGCGCCAAATACTATCGCGGCGTTAATTCCGATTGCCTCTCCTTCCATATTAATCAGCGGCCCGCCAGAATTTCCCGGGTTGATCGCGGCATCGGTCTGGATGAGTCCGCGCAGTTTTTCTTGATGGCCCATCATGTCGGTTGTGGCGGTAATCAAACGGGAAAGTCCGGAGACTACTCCGGTTGATACCGAATTTGAAAATTCTCCGAGCGCGTTGCCGATGGCGATTACGGTTTGTCCCAACTCTAGCTTGGGCGACCTCGCCAGTGGTACGGTCGGCAGGTTTTTGCCGTCAATTTTCAAAATAGCGATGTCGTTGATCGGATCAAAAGACAAAACCTTTGTGCTGTGTTTTTTGCCGTCAGTGGTGAGTATGGAATAGGCGGCGTGCGGTTCGGTGACGACGTGTTTATTTGTAAGGATTACTCCTTCGGATGAAATTATAAAACCCGAACCCCCGCCGACTTTAATGCGACCGTCCTCATCTCTTGGGGCGTGGCGCAGTTTGTCTTCAAGCATAGCTTGTTCGTAAGGGTTTAATTGGCTCGGGTCAAACGGCAGTTCTTTGGTTACTTCCTCCAGGTCTTTGGCCACCACCACGTTTACCACCGCTGGCATGACTTTTCTTACGGCGCTAATTATTTGATTTTCATAATCCATGAACATATAATATATGGGATAATAATTTGATGCAACTAGTTTATCCTGCATAATTCCGGTTTGGCCGTAACGAAGCATGAGCCCTCGTAGCTCAACGGATAGAGCAGTTCCGTCCTAAGGAAACGATGGGAGTTCAATTCTTCCCGAGGGCATGAAATCGATATTCTAACGTTCGTTCTAATAGACAAAATTTTTAGTTTAAGTTATATTAAATGCAAATGTCGCCGATATTGCAATCTAGATTTCACAATCTTTCCCAAACTCTTAGTTTTGAGGAACTTTTAGAAGAGTTGAATAAATACATCGCCATTAAACCAGAAGCCAAGTATCAAATAGTCGTCGGCAGCGATTCGGCCTCTTCCACTGACGTACGGGTTGTTACCGCGGTTGCCGTTCATCGGATTGGAAACGGGGGGCGGTATTTTTGGACGCGTTCCGAAGTTGGGCGTTGTCCAACTTTGAGAGATAGAATTTATAAAGAAACCATGCAGTCAATCGTAATGATGCAGGAATTGCGTGGCCGTCTTAAAGAGATGCTTGGTGAGGAGTTTTTCTGGGATAATAAAATAACGGTGCACCTTGATGTTGGTTTGATTGGACCAACTCGCGAGTTGGTGGACGCTGTCGTCGGCATGGTCAAGGGATACGGATTTGATGTGGCGATAAAGCCGGATTCGTTTGGGGCGTTTGTGCTGGCGGATAGGCATACCTAAGATTGCCGTCACTTCATTTTAACTCCCGCCCGTAGCTCAATGGTAGAGCAGAGGACTCTTAATCCTAAGGTTGAAGGTCCGAATCCTTCCGGGCGGATAAAAAGTTGCAGGTTCGCTTGCTCGCCGTAGCTCGAAGAGCGGAGGAGGGAATCCTACTGGGCGGACACTTTAGAGAAGAGCAAACACCGGAAGGGTTGTCTCACGGAATTTATCTTGCAAATTCTTTGTTTTTTCAAATAAAACAGGGTCGGGAACTATTGTCCCGACCCTCTGCGAATGAGCTCCGCTGACCAAGTTTAGTCGTTGATATCGAAACTGACTGGCCATCGCGTTTCCGTGATGAGTTGAAAGAACTGCTGGGGTATCGAGAACGCGGTCTGATCGCCCCACCAGCCGATGTACACATCTATGTTCTGTTCTCTGATTGGGAGAGCGGCCCGAGCGCGTTGGACGAAGTCCTCGAAAGCCCCTTGCTCTGTGTCGTGATCAGTGAGGTCTGCAGCAGGGTCCAAGGAGTCGAAATCAACTTCCCTTTGGGCTTCCACAATCATCCTACACGGACTCACGTCGAGGTCACGCAGACAGATGACTATCCTCATTTTTCACATCCTCTCAGTTGTGAATTTACCGACAGCGACTGTCAATTAGTATACATCAAAACATAAATTGCGTCAACCTAGAGGATTGTCTCATGGGGTTTATTTTGCAAAGAATCCGTTCTGGTATGGGGCAAATCCAGATGAGGCGGCTTTCTTTGGCTTGAATTTTTTATTTGATACAGTATTCTTGAATTAGTCCGAACGCACTTTTCCGAAAAAATCCCCCCGCGAAAATCCGGAAAGGCGGCGGCTTGTACTGAGCGAAGTCGAAGTGAGCCG
>CAYIFA010000004.1:17201-34938 GCA_964362625.1 uncultured Candidatus Saccharibacteria bacterium | reverse complement strand
GCTTACTATTGCCTCGGTTATAAAGGTGGTAGTATTCTCCACTTACAAATGGTGTTAATCTCATTCCCATTATTATAGATTACCACGAGGTCGGTCCTCGGGAAAGATGAGAAACAAACAGCCCCGACACATGTCAGGATAGTAAATACGACTTTGAAGAACGAACCGCCAAGTTCATAAAGGGGTCACCTTTTATTGAATTGACATCTTATTGAGGGGTTTGATAAAATATATATTATATACGTCAAAGAAAGCTACAAATGACGAACGGGAAATAAACGTGTCTGAAATACGTGGTGATTTTGGGCGGCGAGATGAATTTGAGGACTTGCTCGCGAGAATGAAATACGTTGAATCTAAATTGGGAATTGAAAGTGGAAAATAGCAAGCCAGTTTTTTATATGTTAATTAGCACTCTTGACATGAGAGTGCTAATTTACTAAGATGGGGATATGCATACATTGGAAGAACGGGAATCAACAATATTGGAATATATAATTCGTGATTATATTCGTACCGTTGATCCGGTGTCTTCGGAGCGGGTAAGCAGGCGGGGCCATTTGGATTTAAGCCCGGCGACCATTAGGAATGCTATGGCCGAACTTGACGAAGAGGGATATTTGGAACAGCCGCACACTTCCGGCGGCCGGATTCCGACTGACAAGGCCTACCGGTATTTTGTTGACAACCTTTTTTCCATACACACACCAGGTGTGCGTATGACGGTTGAGATTGACCAGCAAACCGTGCGTAAAATGGCCAAGCGCTTGAAAATGTTTGTGGCGGTTTTTGACGATGACGAGGAAGTAATTTCCGCGGGAATTGACGAGGTTTTTGATGAGCCGGAGTTTAAAGAATATGCAATTGCCAGAGCTTTTGCCGAGATTCTGGAAAATATTGATGACCTCGCCGGAATATACGCCGAGAAGGCGCGGATGCGGCCTCGAGTATATATCGGAAGCGAGCATCCATTTAAAAGCGGGGCGTATTTCGGTTCAATATTTTTTAAAGATGAAAATAGCGATTCGGTTATTGTTTCGCTCGGGCCCAAAAGAATGAATTATGAGCGAGCTTTGACGATAATGAGACAAATATATGAATGATGAATTGGAGATAATTGAAGAAGATGGTCGAGATGAAGCAAAAACAAAAATAGATAAATTAAAACGCGAGCTGGACGTCTGTCATAAAGAGAAGGAAGATTATTTATCAGGCTGGCAAAGAGCTAAAGCCGATTATATAAATTACAAAAAGGACGAAGAACGGCGGGTTGAGGAATTTGTGAAATTTTCGGGGTTGGCGATTTTCAAGGAAATGCTTGGGGTGGCGGATAGTTTGGAAAAGGCCGCGATGCACTCCGGGGACGAGGGAGTTAGAAATACTTATACGCAATTGACAGGATTTTTGGAGAAGTTCGGGATCAAAAAAATCGATACGACGAACCAGATATTCGATCCGGCGCATCACGAAGCGGTAATCGAGGAAAGTGTGGTTGACGCCGCTTTAGACAATAAAATTATTGAAGAGCTGCAAGCCGGGTACATGATACATGATAGGGTATTGCGGCCGGCGAGAGTAAAAGTTGGAGTTTATAAGCACAGTATTTAGTATTAAGTATCAAGTATTAAGTATAAATAAAATATGAGCAAAATTCTAGGTATAGATTTAGGCACTACCAACTCGGCAATGGCTATTGTAGAAGGCGGGGAGCCGAAGATTATAGAAAATTCCGAGGGTGTACGCACCACGCCGTCAATTGTCGCCATGTCTAAAACCGGGGAACGCTTGGTCGGATTGCTTGCCAAACGGCAGGCGGTTACTAACCCGTTAAATACCATATATTCAGTCAAACGCTTCATTGGCCGTAAGTTTTCGGACAAAGAGGTTGGGCAGGATAAGGCCGTTTTGCCGTATCAGATCAGCGAGTCGCCGAACGGAGGAGTGGTGATAAAAATTACTGATAAGACTTATCGTCCGGAAGAAATTTCTGCAATGGTACTCCAAAAATTAAAGCACGACGCCGAGGCAAAGCTGGGGGGCAAAATCGAAGAGGCGATTATCACGGTGCCCGCGTACTTTGACGATTCCCAGCGCAAAGCCACCAAAGATGCCGGCGAAATCGCCGGTCTAAAAGTGCTCCGCATTTTGAATGAACCGACTGCGGCCGCGCTGGCTTATGGGTTCAATAAGAAAAAAGACGAGCAAATAGCCGTGTATGATTTTGGCGGCGGGACTTTTGACGTTTCGGTTTTGGAAGTAAGCGCCGACACCATTGAGGTAAAAGCAACTGACGGCGATACGCATTTGGGCGGTGATGATTTTGACCAAAGAATAATTAAGTGGATTATAGACGAATTTAAAAAGGAGTCCGGGGTGGATGTTTCTAAAGACACCCTAGCGCTCCAGCGGCTGAAAGACGCCGCGGAAAAAGCCAAGCAAGAACTTTCGAGCACGCCGGAAACCGAAATAAATATTCCGTTTATAACTTCGGACGCGGCCGGACCAAAACATTTACTATTAAAAATGACCCGCGCGAAATTAGAGGAGCTAGTGGGGGATTATATTGACCGCTCGATAGAAATAACCAAACGCGCGGTGGACGCGGCTGGGTTCAAGCTGTCTGATATAGACGAAATAATAATGGTTGGAGGGCAAACCCGGATGCCCGCGATCCAGAATCGAGTGCGGGAATTGTTCGGCAAAGAACCGAACAAATCGATCAATCCCGACGAGGTGGTGGCAATTGGCGCGGCAGTGCAAGCCGGAATTATGCAGGGGGATGTAAAAGACATCTTACTATTGGATGTTACGCCGCTATCTTTGGGTTTGGAAACGCTTGGCGGAGTGATGACCAAATTGATTGAAAAAAATACCACTATTCCTGTTTCGAAAAATCAGATTTTTTCAACTGCGGCGGATAATCAAACTTCAGTTGAAATTCATGTTTTGCAAGGCGAGCGGGAACTGGCTTCCGGCAATAAAACTCTCGGCCGGTTTATCCTGGACGGCATTCCGCCCTCACCCCGCGGCATGCCGCAAGTTGAGGTTTCTTTCGACATTGATGCCAATGGCATTCTGTCGGTCGCGGCCAAGGACAAAGCAACCGGAAAATCACAGTCAATCCGCATTGAAGCATCAAGCGGCCTTTCAAAAGATGAAATAGAGCGAATGAAGAAAGATGCTGAAGCGCATGGCGCCGAAGACAAAAAGAAGCGCGAGCAAATTGAGGTTAGAAATGCCGCCGATTCATTGATTTACAGCTCTGAAAAAGCGTTGCGCGACGCCGGAGATAAGGCTTCGGAGGAAGTGAAATCCACAGTTAATTCCAAAATTGATGCATTGAAAAAAGTTAAAGATGGGGATAATATAGAAGATATTAAGAAGGCCTCTGGGGAGCTTTCGCAGGAGTTGAGCAAGATAGGAGAGGCGATGTATAAAACGGGAACAGAAGGGCCCGGGTCAACGGGAACCGGGGGCGAAAAACCGAAGGACGTTGAGAGTGAGGATGTTAATGATAAATAAATTTTCAATTACCAATTTTCAATTTTAAATGAATTACTAATTTTTAAATTTTAAAATAATTTAAAATTAGATCATTGGGAATTGATTGAAAATTGTAAATTTTAAATTGATAATTATGAATGATTACTACTTAACATTAGGCATCTCAAAATCCGCTACTAAGGACGAGATCAAGAAAGCTTACCGCAAGCTCGCTCACCAGTTTCATCCCGACAAATCGAGCGGCGACGAAGGAAAATTCAAAGAAATAAACGAGGCCTATCAGGTTCTTTCCGATGAAAGAAAGCGGGCTGAATATGACCGCTACGGCCGTGTTTTTAGCTCTGGATCCGGGCCTTCCGGAACTAGCCAGGGGTTTGATTTTGATTTCAATGATGCCGGAGGATTTGGCGATTTTGGCGAAATTTTTGAGGACTTTTTTGGTTTTGGCCAGGGACGCCGACGCGGCTCGCGGATAAGACGCGGAAGAGATATCTCGATAGAAATTGATATTAATTTTGAAGAAGCGATTTTTGGGGCCAAACGAAGTATTCTTTTGAAGAAATTCGGAGAATGCGCCGTGTGCCATGCCAGTGGCATAGAGCCAGGATCTAAAACTGCAAAATGTTCGACTTGCGACGGTTCCGGAACTGTCCGAGACCAGAAGGATTCATTTTTTGGTCGGGTCAGCATGCTGAAGGAGTGCCCCAAATGCCGCGGCCGGGGGGATATACCGGAGAAGGAGTGCCGGGAATGCCGCGGCAAGGGCGTGCTCATGAGAGAGGACGAAATTTCGGTCCAAGTGCCGGTCGGAATTGATAGCAATGAGGTTATAAGTTTGAGCGGCAAAGGAGAAGCGGCTGCCGGAGGGGTGAGCGGCGATTTGTATGTCCGTTTGCGAGTCCGGCCGCATCCGGAATTTAGCCGTGAAGGAAAAAATATCGTCATGAAGCTGGATATTCCTTTGACACTCGCGCTTTTAGGCGGAGATAAAACCATTCACGCTTTGGATGGAGATATCAAAATAAAAATCCCAACCGGAGTTGATTCCGGAGAGACTTTGAGGGTTAGAAACCGCGGAGTGCCGATGGAATCTGGCGGTAGGGGAGACTTGTTAATTAGTGTTCAGGTCCGGAATCCGAGAAATTTGTCCGCGAAAGCCAGAAAATTAATTGATGAGTTAAAGGCGGAAGGAATTTAAGGTGTTTACTAAAGTCCAAGCAATTTTTGATTCTGCACCTTGGGACGTTGTGGGGTTATTTGGTCTCCATGCGGCAGTTTTTCTTTACGGCCTGTTAAACCGCCGGAACCACATGCTGTCACTGATATTTTCTCTCTATTTTTCGCAGATAATTTTTGAACACTTTCACGTTATCCGGCCATTTATTCAATCCGAGAGTGCTTCAATGCTTGAAGTTTTTTACTTTCAGACCGCCCTTTATCTGGTAATGATAGCGCTTTTTGCCACCATTATATACAAGAAGGCCTTTGGCGACGGCGGAACGCGGTTGAGATTCTGGAAAATTTTGCTTTTAGTTGCGGCCATCGGCGGACTTGCCACCAGTTCTTTTCTGCGGCTAATCGACATCGATAAGCTCTATCAAATATCGCCGTTGGTTGAAAAAATATTCACCGGCGAAAATCAGATTTTATTATGGCTGTTACTGCCGATTTTGGCGATGCTGACACTAATCAGAAAAGCCTAACCGGGGTTTGATAAGGTTATTCAGCAAGATCGCTCAGGAGGAAAGAGCTAGATGACCGAAACCATTTTCGCGATCCGTTTGTGGCCGTTAAAACCGGTTTTTCTCTTTTCGGAGAACTTAACCAGACCGTCTTTGAGTGAAAATAGGGTATGATCCTTGCCCATGCCGACGTTTTTGCCGGCAAGCACCTTGGTGCCGCGCTGGCGCACCAAAATAGCGCCGGTTTTGGCCCGTTCGCCATCATAGAGTTTAATACCCAGGTATTTGGGTTTGGAATCCCTTAAATTTTTTGCTGAACCTTGAGCTTTGGTATGCGCCATACTATTATATTGCTATGTTAGCTGAGTATTTCGCCAAAGTCAAGCAAGCCGTGAGCGAAAATAAGAGTAATTTGATACTCTCAGCCAGCTTCTTTTTGGTAGCAATTATTGCTTTTGGCCTTGGCCGATTGTCGGTGTTAGTAGAAGACAAAAGAAAAACTCCTGTCATTGTCCAGTATCAGGACGCCGATAATCCGGGGGCGCACGAGTTGTTAGCCGGGGCTGGGCTAAAAGAAGAAGTAGCGCCGAAAGGGGAAGCGGGGATTATGGGGGCGGCTCTCTATGTCGGCTCTAAAAACAGCAATAAATATCATTTACCGGATTGTCCGGGGGCGTTACGTATAAAAGAAGAGAATAAAATCTGGTTTTCATCGGAAAAAGAAGCCAAAGATCTTGGTTATGCCCCGGCCTCAAACTGTGACGGACTTTAGATTAATTTTTTGCGGCGGGCCGCCTTTAGGCGAGCCTCGCCTTGCGGCGGGCGGTAATTGTTTCGCGTTCTTTTATGCCCGTGGTTGCTTCTTTAATTTTAGTTTGCAGGTCAATCGGCAGGGAGGCGGACAATTTTTCAAATTTTCTATCGTCTATCTTGAGTATTTCGTGCCAACGGCCAAGCGACTCCAAAATTGGTTTTATCAGGGTAAAATCATAAACCGGCGATGATTTGACGGCTCTGGTTACGTAGCCGTTATCGTTAAATAGCCGGCCAAGTCCTTCGGCGCGCATGTAATCGGCAAGGTTTTGCTGGAGCAATTTCAGCCGCGAGTTATTTTCTTGATTCTGGAATTTTAAGTTAAGGAACTCGGCAAGCGTTTCCTGGATTTTTTCCGCAGTCATATCATCGGATTTTTCCCGGTAAAGATGCTTCCACATCGGGCAGACTGAGCGATAAGGGTAGAGCGCGCACAAAGGGGAATCATAAACCGGCCAGTCGTTTGCTTGCTCATGTCTTTTGATATCATGGATGATCGCGATGATTTCTTTTTTTGTCTGTTCCAAGTCTCCCGGCTCGCGGCGCGTATTTAACGCCTCGCCGGACGGAAGAAAATAAAGAGTCAGTTTGATATTTTTGGCGATCAAATGCGGCCAGCGCTTTATCAGGCCGAGATTATAAAGCGAAAGCTGGAGGTTTTGGTCTAAGCGCTCCTGGCTCGGCATGCGCTTGGATGTCTTGTAGTCAATTATTTCGTAATTTTCCTCGTCAACCTTGTCAATACGGTCAATTATACCGGTAAGCTGGTGCATTTGGCCGTTTTCGGGATCGTCGAGCGGAACCTCAAAACGCGATTCCAGATCAAGCACATTAAAATTCCACGGCTGATTTTTTTTGTAAAAACGCTCCAGCATCAAAATGCCTTTGTTTAGATAGGCGTTTCGTTCATCTTCGTTTTTGAGATCTATTTTTGCTGATTTTTCGGACCATCTTGATTTAAAGAAGTCAATTATTTGGTCAAAAACGGGGAACAGCGGATTGGGGTTAAACATGTATCTAAGAGATTCATGTATAACCGTGCCAAAAACTTGCTCCTTGGATTTGGGGAGCTTGTTTTTATCCAATACTACGTATTTGAATAAATATGGACAGGCCCGGTACAGCTCCAGGCCAGAGTATGAAATTCGCATATTTAAACTATATCAAAAAAACCGGTTATTTAAACCGGAGGGAAGGGGCTCTCTCATATATAATTAGGGTCGCCCAATGTAGATTTTGCGGCCTAAATTATATTGGCAACTTATCCCCTTATTTAATTGAAATTTTATCCAGAAACCAAACCCAGCCGAATTTAACCCAATCCAAGACATAAAGAAAATTTGCCTTTAGTGTTTCATTATTAAATATTGAAGTCAGTGATATGCCAAATAAACTCAAAATTATTATGAGTATGGTAACCGCTAAAAGTATTTCGATAAATCCGCTATTTTTCATTATTCTTATTATACCATGAATTGCGGTTCTACTACAAGTAACTTAACGGATTCAAATAACCATTTTGGGGTGAAATTGGCAAATAAAGCGGTGTGCCGCAAATGCGGCTTTTGTAATAATATTGGTTTCCCGGGGTCAATGAAGTTATTTGCACCGCCAAGGACGCGAACACCGCGTAATGCAAATGCGGGCCAGTGGCATAGCCGGTTTGCCCGGTGTAACCTATGCGTTCGCCTTTCTTGACTTGAGCCCCGGGTGTTACGACACTCCGAGATAAATGCGCGTAAAGCGTGGAAAGATTATTGGGATGGTCAATTAGTATCCAGCGGCCATAAGATACGCCGCGGCATTGATCATCAGTATTTCCTACAGCGCGGATTTGACCGTCGTAAGAAGCGAAGACCTCCTCGCCAGTGCCTGCCCTGAAATCAACTCCATTGTGTCCACGGCCGCTATAAACCTGCGGATTCCCGGTGGCAAACGCGGTATTGCCGAAAAATTGCGTTAGGCAGTTCTTAAAGTTCTCCCCGCCGTCCCAACAGGACTTTAAAGATACTGTGGTTAGCGGGAAGCCAAGGATTCCGGATGACGGACTCGGTAGGAGCGCCGGATCAATAGTTACCCGGATTTCTTCTTCAATGGCGCGGATTTCCAGTTCTAGGGCTTCTTTCTTTGCAATTCGTTTATTGAGCAGAGCTCGGTATCGAGATTCTTTTTTCTTGGTGTCAGCTAAAAGGCCCGATTTTTCGCCTCGGGCGTCTGCCTCGATTACTTTTCGGTCGCTTAACTCTTCTTTTAAACTTAGATAGCGAGCCCTTTCCTTTTCCCGGAGAGTCAACTCGCCTTCAAGCTCCGATTTTTGCGCTCGCAGTTTGCTTAGTTCATCCCAAACTGTCTTCTGAATATCCTCAATATGCTTAATATTGTCAAAAAAACCCGAAATTGAGGCGTTAGCCAGCAAAATCTCAACCATGCTTTGCGAGGTGGCTTCGTTAAGCCCGCGCAATAAGTCAGCAATTAAGACTCGGCTATGCTCAATATCTGACTTAGTTTGTGAGACGTCGAGGTTGAGCTTTTCGATGGTTAGACTTGAGAAATCGACGCGCCGTTCGGTTATTTTTATATCGGCTTGGAGTTTCGTAATGGTGGCATCTAGCCGCTTTATCTCGGCATCCAGAGTAGCCGCATCTTTTTGAGTTTTGGATACCTCTGATTGGAAGCCGGCAATTTCCTTTTGGAGAGTTTTAATTTGCTCTTCGCGTTCTCCCAGTTTATTTTTTAAATCATTAATATCGGCGGCATCCGTTAAAAGTGCCCCAAAAATTACCATCACGACAATCGCGCCTATGAGAAAATTTTCGGCTATCATTGTGCCAAAAGCTCCACAGCCCTTGATATTCTGGCGAGCGCCTTATTTTTACCCAATACTTCCGCAATTTCAAATGGTCCAGGAGAGGCGCGTTTGCCGGATAGAGCGTAGCGCATTGGCCAAAGTACTTCTCCGGCTCCAAGTTTTTGAGTTAGGGAAGAAATGGTTTTTTCCAAGTTTTCTTTATTAAAATCGTTTTCCGGGATGGGTTTTAAAATTTCCATAAGTTGCATGAGATTAGCGCGAATTTCCCCTTCCTTTTGGTTTTTCCAACCCAGCTCCTCTTTTAAAATAAACGGCTCTTCGAAAAAATAATCAACCCGCGAATTAATGTCGCCGAGCCGAGTTAGGCGCGGTTGCTCAAGCGCTACAATTTTTTCCCATTTTCCGCCGTCATTTTTAATATCATTGCGCCATTCGGGTTTTAAAAATTCCGCCAAGCCGCCGGATAAATCACTGATTGTCTTTTTTCGGATATATTCTCCGTTTATCCAGTTAAGTTTTTCGGCATCAAAAATTGCTCCTCCCTTCTGGACATCTTTTAAATCAAAATTCATGATCAGTTCACTCATTGAAAAAATATCTTCATTTCGGATTTCGGATTTCCCTCGACCTGAGGCTCGGGACTCGAAGGTCGGATTTCGGATTTTACTAGGCGGGTGCCAGCCCAAGAGCGCCAAAAAGTTAACCATTGCTTCCGGCAAATAGCCCTCTTGGCGATACTGGCTTATTGACGTAGGGTTTTTCCGTTTCGAAAGTTTTGAGCGGTCGGTGTTCAGGATCAGCGGTATATGGGCATATTCAGGGATAGCAAAGTTCAAAGCCTTAAACAATAAAATCTGTTTTGGCGTACTTGATATAAGGTCTTCCCCGCGTATGACATGAGTTATTTCCATCAAGGCATCGTCGATTACCACCGCAAAATTATAAAGCGGCGATTCCAGAGATCTGGCCACTGAAAAATCTCCAAGTATCGCCGGATTAAAAGAGATCTTCCCTCGAATTATGTCATCAAATTCTATAACATCGCTCCGGTTGTTTTTGAAGCGTAATATCGCCTTCCCGCCATCCACTTGCGGATTTCCGTCACGAAAAAAGCAGATATGCCGGGGGGCTTCCCTATTCTTCATTTGGGCTTCCCGTTCTCGCGCAAGGTCATCTTTGGAGTGAGAACACCAAAAGATAATTCCGGCGTCAAGGAGCTTTTTTAAATGGTTTTGATAAAGTTCGAAACGATCAGACTCGCGATAAAACTCATCGCAGTTGAGGCCTAACCAGGCGAGCCCCTCTCGAATTTCATTTTCATAAATTTTATCTGTTCTTGCGACGTCGGTATCCTCAATCCGAAGAATAAATATACCGTCATGTTTTCTTGCGAAGATAAAATTAAAAAGCGCGCTTCTGGCAGTGCCGACATGCAATGGGCCGGATGGTGAAGGAGCAATTCTAACTTTTACTTTCATTGGGTATGTTCTAAAGCTAAGTTAATAATCTCCCGCGCGATTTTTTGGGCGGCATCCGGACGGGCAAATTCCAGGGCGGACTCGCGCATATTCTGAAGTTTATCCTGATTTTCGAGCAGCCGGCGGATTTCAGCGACGAGCAAATGACCGGTGAGGTTTTGTTCTTCGAGCACATGAGCTGCTCCGGTCCGGGCATAACTGTAAGCATTGCTGCGTTGATGATCTTGAGCAGACTCTGAAATTGGGATCAGGATTGCCGGTATTTGACAAGCCGCAAAAGAGAATATTGACCCTGCGCCGGGCCGGGAAACGGCTATAGTCGTTATTGCCAACGCGTCGCGCATATCCGCTTCGTTCAGGAAGCCGTAAGGTTTATACCGAGAGGCGAAAGGGCTGCCGTCAAGAACGACCGTTGCTCGTTTTTTTACTCCGTCAATATTTCGCGTACCGGTTTGGTGAATTACTTGCGCAAATTCCAGAATACGAGCCGCAATATCCAGAAAAACATCATTAATTTTTTCGGCCCCCTGCGAACCGCCGGTGATAAAAATTACCGGCAATTCCTTAGTGAATCCGAATATATTGTAAGCCGCGTCTTTATCGCCGTGCAGAAGTGATTTTTGGATCGGATGTCCGGTCAGAGCAACATTGTCGCCTTCGGGAAAGTATTTGGCTGATTCCGAAAAAGAAAGCGCAATACGGCGGGCGAAACCAGCCGCCCATTTGTTGACTTTGCCCGGCACGGTGTCTGATTCGTGAATCACTACCGGGATACTCAATAACCTAGAAGCGAGTACCGCAGGGAAACTGGCATAACCGCCTTTGCTAAAAACTACGTCCGGAATATCTAAAAAGATCGACCATATTGCCTTAAATATGCCGGCAAGTGTTTTGAACGAATCAGAAAAGTTTAATAGCGAAAAGTAATTACGTATTTTGCCGGCCGGTACCCAGCGATAGCGGATATCTTCCCGGGAGAGCAGTACTAGCTCAATTTCAGACAAGGCCGCGGAATACAGTATCATTTCCACTTTGACTATTCCTTCGTCGTCAGCAATTTTACGCAATTCTCTGGCGATCGCGATTATTGGGAAAAAATGGCCGCCGGAACCGCCTCCGGCGAAAAGGATTTTCATACTCGTTGATATTTTGAAATGTTCAATAAAATGCCGATACTCATTAAAGTTACCGCTAAAGCCGAGCCGCCTTGGCTGACGAATGTTAGAGGAACTCCAGTCAGCGGCAGAAGGCCAGTGAGAGCTGCCATGTTGAAAAACGACTGAATTATTATTAAGAGGACAATCCCCAATCCGAATAAGCGGGCAAATTGATCACGGACCCTACCCAGTACGATTACCGAACGCCACAATAGCGCAACAAACAGAGATATTAACGCGAGCGTACCTAAAAACCCGAATTCTTCTCCAATGATCGCAAAAATTGAGTCCCCAATTGCTTCCGGGAGATAATTGAATTTTTGTATACTCTCCCCAAATCCTCGACCGGTGAGTCCCCCAGAACCAATCGCTATGAGTGATTGATGTAATTGATATCCGGAATTTTGTATGTCGGCGCCGGGGTTTATGTATGTCAGTATTCGTTCGCGGCGATAAGGCTCAAATAGGATTATTACGCCCGCCGCAAGCAGGATGATTAAGCCCGCGAGCGCCAGATGCGATATTCTACCACCGCCCGCAAAAAAAAGGCCGGTCGCCGTGGAGACAATGATGCCCAATGTCCCAATATCTGGCTGCCAGACGAACATTACACTTGCGAGCATAGTCATTATCAAGAACGGCAAAAGTCCGAAACCAGCTGACTCCACCTCTCCTTTTTTGGAAATTAACCAAGCGGCAATATAACAGATGAAGGCTAACTTAAAAATTTCCGATGGCTGGAAAGTAAATGAACCGATGCTTATCCAGCGGGTTGCGCCACCATGCGAGAAACCGACTCCCGGGATAAAAACGGCAAGCATCAGGGTTGAGGCCAGAATCAGGATAGGCAGAGAAAAACGAAACCACAACTTATAATTTAGTTTAGAAAATATCACCAAAAGCAAAAATCCCAGCCCGCCGCCAAGCACTATTTGTTTTACGATAACAGTCGTAGGGCTTACGCCATCCCGGCGGCCAACCAAACCGATGGCCGCGGAAGACAGCATAAGAAAACCAAAGACGGCAAGCGCGAGAGTAATATAGAATAGCGGATAATCCAACTTTAAGACCCGAGCCATTATCCTTTTTTTCTTAAAACTTCGCCGTAAAGACCGCCGGTTATTTCCCCGTCCTTGACTGCCGCCTTTCCGTTGACCAGCACCCAGGTTATGCCGGCCGGATATCTGAACGGGTTGGCATAATCACTATTATCAGATATTGTTTCCGGGTCAAAGATGACAATGTCCGCAAAATAATTTTTGACTATGCTGCCGCGATCCTTGATACCAGCCACGTCCGCCGGCGATTTTGTCATTTTATAGATCGCCTCCTCCCAAGTTAAATGCCTGCGCGTTTTGACAAAATAATTAAGCGCTTTAGGCATGGTTCCGAATGAGCGCGGATGCGCGAGTTCGGTTTTTTTAGTTTCGGCCGAAAGCCCAAATCCGTCTGTGGCGAAATGCACATAAAATTTCTTGGCCAGAGTATCCAAATGCGGCTGGTGGATGACTTCATTAAAAATGCTGACTCCGAAATCGTTTACGGTCAACAGGTCCAATATTGCTTCTTCCGGTGCCATGCCGGTGCTTTCGGATAATTCCTTAATTGTTTTTCCAACCGCGGCTGCGTCGCGGAGAGTTCTCGCTATAGTCATCCGTTCATAATGCAAGGTGAGCTTGGCGAGCTCAATAATTATGTTTTGCCGAGTAGCTTTATCGGTTATGTTTTTCTTCATGTTATCTCGGGAGCCGGTTAAAACCCAATCCGGTAAAAGCAAATATAAATCGGAACCAGTACGGGTATACGGGAAGATATCCGCTGATAGCGCCAAACTGTTTTTAAACGCCTGTTCGAGCATTACTATCGCGCTATTGAAATGCGGCCAGGCCTGTTTGCCTAATATTTTAAAGTGGGAGATGCTTGTTTTTGCTCCGGACTCTCGGGCTACCGTTATAATTTCCGAAAGAGCCGGCAAAATGTTTTGGCCTTCATCGCGGAGATGGTGTTTGAGTATTGCTCCATAATTTTTTACAACTTCGGCGAGCGTAATCAGTTCTTGATGGCTGGCCGTTTGTTCGTGAGCCCGGCCGAGACTGGTTGAAAGCCCAAACGCGCCGTCAGCCATTGCTTCTTCAAACAAAAAACGCATCTTCTCAATTTCCGTGGCGTCAGCCGCCTTCGCGGCATTTCTAAGGGCAGATCGGCGTAAAGTTCCCAATCCAATTAAAGTTCCGAAATTTACTCCGATTTTGTTTTTTTCAATTTGATTTAAGTATTCTTCCACGCGTTGCCAATTGGCGTTTATGCTTGAAGTGTCCACCCATTTTTTTAGCGCCTCAATTTCTTCTCCGGTGACGAGCGGAGCAAGGGAGGTGCCGCAATTTCCGCCAATGATTGTCGTAATCCCCTGCATGAGCATGCTGTCCTGGTTTGGGACGTCAAAAATAGTCCAATGGGTATCGGAATGGTTGGTTATATCTACAAACCCCGGAGTTACATATTTGTTCGCGGCGTCAATTTCTATTTCCGCCCTGGAATTGGACAAATTACCGATATCGCCTATTCGTTCGTCCCGTATCCCAATATCAGCCTGGTATGGCTTATTTGAACCAAGTCCATCAATTATCCTTCCGCCGCGAATTATCACTGAATAGTGCGCCATATCTCTATTATATCATATGAAGCTTACCAGAAACATATGTAAGACAGTAAAAATAGATGCTCCGGTAAAATAAAGCAAGAAGAAGGCGACGAGCGACCCTTCGTTTAGGCGCGTTCGCAAAAGTTCCATTCCAATCGCGGCTAGCGCAAGCGGTATCGAAATGATTCCGGGAATAAGCCCTAAAAATATCTCGGTAAAAAGCGCGGAGAAAACAACCGCGGCTGACTGCAGAAAAAAGGACATGATGAATATGCCGCTTAACGCTAAAAACCCGACCGGACTTATTAATATTGCTCCGGTCGCCAAGATAATAAATGTTCCGAGCTGAAGCACGGCATCCTTCACGGAATTATATAAACATTTTTAAGTTCATATACATTGAAAGGCAGTGTGACCAGCGCTCGAAGTATCGGCTGGGCATCCGTGGAATCAATGCTTTCCACAAACCCAGCTAAATATAGCTTGGCGCCAGGCAAAATCACCAATTCCCCGATAGTTAGATTCATATCCCGGGGCAACTCAACTTTGGCCAGCATCCCGCCCAGGCCTTCCAGAGTGACCGCGCCGATCTCACCTACGCGTACTTGTTCGGTCTGGCCAAAATAAGAAAGAAGGCGGATCCGCGAATATTTTTCAAAAACTTCGTCAACAAATCCAACAAATACATTTTCATCAGTTACCACCTCCATATTTTTGCTCACGCCTTGTATGCGGCCGGCGGAGACGATTATGCTACCAAAAGCCACTGTCGGAGGGATTTTTAGCACCTCGGCAATTATAGCCCCGGTGTTTGGTTTGGACGTAATTTTCTCAGGTTCGGATGGCAGTTTAGAAGCGGAGTACTCAATCTCGGAAGAAAATAAACGGATTAACGGATCGCTTATGAAAAATACTGCGTATTCGGCGGAAAATTTTACTTTAGGGACAATTAAGATTATCGCGAAAACAGCCAAAACCAAAAACGTTAACAGAGCCTGCCTAAGTCCGGGGAACATGATTCACAAAACTAATTGCCATTTTTTAATGCGGCGCTATCTCGTCCTCTTCTTCGATTAACACTTCACTTAAACGATCAATATCCTCGATAATTAAACCGCAGCCGCGCACTACCGCGGTAAATGGATCTTCGGCAATACGTACTGGTATTTTGGTTTCACTGGCGATTATCTTGTCGATTTTTCGCAAAAGCGATCCGCCGCCGACTACCACGATTCCCTTTTGCATGATATCGGAAATTAATTCCGGCGGGGTTGATTCTATTACCTCTTTTACCGCTTCAACAAGTATGCGGATTGATTTTGAGAGCGCCTCGCGGATGTCGGCGTCAGTGACAATCACCTCCCGTGGCAGGCCGCTGATAATGTCACGTCCGCGGATCACCGCTTCTTGCACTGCGTCACTCTTGGCCGCCGAACCAACGGCTATTTTTACATCCTCGGCGGTTCGTTCTCCTAGGAGCAGTTTGAATTCATCTTTGACATAATTTATAATATCTTCGTTGAAACGGTCTCCGGCCACCCGTAAATTCATTGAAGCAACAATTCCGCCAAGTGAAATAACCGCTATGTCAGTAGTGCCCCCGCCGATATCAACGATCATTGAGCCGACTGGATCTTGGACGGGTAACCCAACTCCGATTGCCGCGGCCATCGGCTCCTCCACCAGATAAACTTCCCTGGCTCCCGCGGATTTGGATGCATCGCGGACTGCCCGGCGTTCAACTTCGGTAATATCCGATGGAATGCCGATTACTACTCGTGGACGGGCGAATAGCGCAGAGCGCTCGGAATGGACTTTTTTGATGAAATACGAAAGCATTTGTTCGGTAATTTCAAAATTAGAGATTACGCCTTCAACCAGCGGACGAACGGCAACAATGTGCGAGGGCGTTCGGCCGACCATGCGCTTGGCCTCATTGCCGATGGCTACCACCTGATCGGTTTTCTTGTTTAACGCAACAATAGACGGCTCATTGATGATTATGCCGTGCCCAGAAACATAAACTAGGGTGTTCGCCGTTCCTAGGTCAATGCCGATATCATGAGAAAAAAGTCCGAAAAATTTATTTAACATGGCTTATAAATTGATCAATTGTCATAAGTTCGGCTGAATCGGAATCACGTTTTTTAACTTCAATAACATTTTTAGCCGTAGTTTTTTCACTAACTACAATCCTCCACGGAATTCCGATTAAATCGGCGTCGGCGAATTTTTCTCCGGCGGTTTTATCGGTTCGGTCGTCATAAAGCGCTTCAATTCCGGCATTTTTCAGGAATTTGTAGACTTCATTGCCGTCTGTTTTTAATGCCAATACGTGAACACCAAACGGGGTTACACTTTTTGGCCAAATCAGACCTTTGTTATCCGCGCCAACCTCCGCGATAGTGGCCATGACCCGGCCAACACCTATGCCATAACTGCCCATAACCACCGCCTTTTTTTCTCCGCGTTCGTCAGTATAAACAAGCCCGAGCGGCTCGGAATAGGCTGTGTTTAGTTTAAAAATATTCCCGACCTCAATGCTTTTCGATGACTTTATCAAACCTCCGCAATTTGGGCAACGGTCATCGTCCTTAGTTTTGGCGATTTCTTTATTCTGGGCGAAAGAACATTCTTTGCAGTAAAATATTGTATCCTCCCCGGCTTCTGAAAAGACTTGATATTCATGAGTGTTTTCAGTAGTAAATGACCCGCCGGCAGCTTCTACCAGACGTACGTCAAGACCCAAGCGGCTAAAGAGTTTTAAATAAGCCTTATGAATTGTTCCAACGTAAAAACGATTTAAATCTTCTTTGTCGGCGTGAAAGCTATACATATCCTTCATTACAAACTCACGACCGCGCAGAAGTCCAGATTTGGCGCGGAGTTCGTCGCGGAATTTGGTTTGGAATTGATAGACGTATAGCGGCAAATCGCGGTAAGAATTTATAGACCTCAATGCTATTTCAGTGAGCGGCTCTTCGTGGGTAACAGCCAAACCCATTTGCTGACCGCTGTGGTTTTTGAACTGATACATTATATCCTCGCCGAGTTTGGCCCAGCGTCCGGTCTTTTCCCAGCGCTCTTTAGGCTGCAGGGAAGATAAAAAAACTTCTTGGCCGCCAATGCTGTTCATTTCCTCGCGAATAATCTGTTTGATTTTTTCAAAAACCCGAAATCCCAATGGCAATAAATCGTACACTCCAGCCATAGATTTATACACAAACCCGGCGCGCTCAAGCAAAATGGCATTTTTAGCCACCTCGCCAGCTGGCGCTTCCCGCAGAGTTTTTCCGAATAACTTAGATTGCAGCATATATAAATCTTATAGCAAAACAAGCAAAAATCCAATTGTTGACAGAATTGGTTTTTTATTGCGGCTCTCGTTAAAGTTAAAAAAGCCGGCTGATGTCGTAGACGGTAACCACCGCGAGCAGTAAGAGCAAAGCCACAAATCCAGCGGCATGGGCATATGCGCTGACTTTCGGATTGATTTTGCGCCGTGTTATAGTTTCAATCAAAATAAAAAATATACGGCCGCCGTCAAGAGCCGGAATCGGCAGAATATTTATGATGGCAAGGTTGACGGTTAAAAAAGCGGTGAGCTGAATCAAAAACGGCAATCCGAGCTTTACAGTATCGCCGACTATTGA
>CAYIFA010000004.1:0-17101 GCA_964362625.1 uncultured Candidatus Saccharibacteria bacterium | reverse complement strand
ATTTTTACAAATCCTCCGAACGGCAGGGCGTTTATTGAATAAAGCGTCTCATTCTTTTTGACTCCAAAAAGCCGCGGCGGAAAACCGATGCCGAATTCTTGAACCGCCATACCGGTTTTCTTTGCAACGATAAAATGCCCAAATTCATGGCTCAAAATTAGAAGCGAAAGTATTATGATGAAAATTAAAATTGTCATGGTTAAGAATTTACTTCGGTTCTTTTTTTGTCGGCCAATCCCTCTAATTGCGTTATCGCTCCATCAATTTTCTTCTGCAGTTCATCTTTCAGACGGAATTTTTCGTCTTCACTCAATTCTTTGTTTTTTTCTCGTTCTTGGATGTCCTCCCATGTTTCGGTCCGAAGCTTTCGGATTGAAACTTTAGCTTCTTCCAGTTTTTCGCCGGTTAATTTCAAAAGCTGGGTACGGCGCTCACCGGTTAATTCCGGCAAAGTCAGCCGGACTTTGTCTCCTTCGGTGATCGGCATTATTCCTAATTGCGAAGAAGAAATCGCCTTTTCAATGGCGGGCAGCAGTCCCTTATCCCATGGTTGGATTATTATCGTTTTGGCATTTTGAATCATTATGCTCGCGGTATGTCCAATCGGCGTTGGCGTGCCGTAAAAATCCACCTTTATATTCTCTACCAGTTGGGGGGTTGCGCGCCCGGCCCGGATCGTTCCTAATTCCCCGCCGAGCCATCTGCAGGTTTTCTCAATTTCACCATTCAATTTTGAAAAATCGTACATTTGGCTATTTTTGCCGCTAAAAAATATTTAACCCGGGTAAATGAAGAAAAACACTCCCCCAAATCCAGCGCAATAATACAATAACCGCCGCAACCATTAAAGTTAGAATTATAGTGATGATAGCTTTCTTCACTTTACTAAAAATGTTAAATAATCTTTGATGAATATTGCCGGAAATGCCGGATGGGATTCGAGGATCTCGAGTTTCGCAATAGCCGCTCGCGAGCAAAAATATTCATCAGGATTTCTTGTTTCGTACTTTAGAGAAGATTCGGCGCTTTCGACAAACTTCTTTAATTCTTCGCGGTTCGCGCCGTCCAAAATTTTTTTGCGCATGACTGGATCTTTAGGAAATTCCTCCATACTTTGACTTTTTTGAAATAATTACTTTTTTGTAGATATCCAGATGCTCAAGCGCAATACCAGTTCCCTTAGCTACGCAGAAAAGAGGGTCGGGGGCTACGAGCGCCTTCACGCCCGTGGCGCGATACACCAGTTCCGGAAAATTTTTGAGCATGGATGAGCCGCCAGTCATGATAATGCTGTTGTCAATAATATCCGCGGCCAATTCCGGGGGGGTTTCCTGCAGAACGTATTTAACGGCCTTGGTAATCTCGCGTAAAATCGTATCAATGGCCTTTACTGTTTCATTGGTGGTAATACGGCAGGTGCGCGGCAACCCAGAAAGCAGGTCCCGGCCGCGCACCTCCCAAGATTCTTCATTTTCAACCGGCACTGCCGAGGCGATATTTATTTTTATGTTCTCCGCGGCCGAATCTCCAATAGCCAGATTATAGGTTTTTTTGATGTAATCGGCGATTGCCTGATCAATTCGGTTGCCCGCCACTTTTACCGAGGTTGAAGCGACAATACCGCCCAAAGAAATAACTGCCGCATCGGTTGTTCCGCCGCCGATATCAACAATCATGTGGCCGGTTGGTTCGTGAATCGGAATTTCCGCGCCAATAGCCGCTAATATCGGTTCTTTAATCACATAGGCCGCTCTGGCCCCGGCCTTTATGGCCGCCTCGATGACTGATCGCCTTTCGGTGGAAGTCACTCCGGCTGGCACCGAGACCAAAACTTCCGGTTTAAAAAAATTCCAGCGCCCGATAGATTTGCCGATATAATAACGCAACATTGCCTCAGTGATGCGGTAGTCGGCGATAACCCCATCGCGCATTGGGCGGTAGGCAGTAATGGTGTCCGGGGTTTTGCCGACCATGGCCTTGGCTTCGTTGCCAACGGCAAGTACCTTATTGTCCGGAATAGAAACAGCGACCACTGATGGTTCGTTTAGCACAATGCCTTTCCCCGGGACAAAAACTAATGTATTTGCCGTGCCAAGATCAATGCCTAATTGTTTCGTGAAAATTGCCATGTTTAGTTCCAATGTGATTTAATTGTATCGTTAAATGCGGACTTCAAATAACCGGCCATCATCAAGAATATATATCAGATTTTCCAGAACAGCAAATACCGGATTTTTGCCTTTGTATACTGGCTGGAAATTGCGCATGCCGCGGCCGTCCAATTCCAGGGCGAAAATTCCGTTTTCCACCGCGACCAAAATTATATCGCGCCTTCCCGGATAAAATCCAATGCCGCGGACATCGGTTTTGGGTTTAAACACGGAAGTCTCCCCTCTACTCTCAAAAAAATACGGCAGCGGTTCTTCGACGATCCATTCGGCGAGTACTTCTCTTTTATCTTCCCCAATGCGGATCCGGATTTTATTACGCTTATCAGTTATGTCGGTGACGCTTAATTTAAAATCGCTTGGCCCAAATAGCGCGCCGACTAAAAAATTCTTTTCAGACGGTTGATAATAGTCAAAAGCAGTTTTGCCGGATCGCTCATTTTCCAATACCAGCACACCGGCGTCGGGTAGAGCGTACATATTTTTATAATTGCCGTGCACTAGCATTTCTCCTTTCGGTTCATTCGGCACCAAAAACGCCCGCGCCTCGGCCACAAAGCTCTCTTTAATTTCCAATTCTTTGGCCCATGGCCAATAATTCTCTTTCGCGGCGATAACCGATATTTTACCGGGGGTCAGCCCCTGAAGAAATAGTCCGGTCTGCAAGAGATTAGTGCGCTTTTCGAGCTCGCCATTGATAAAAAATTCAACCTCTGATTCATCGGCGCTGACAAACAACCCGCCGGTGCGCTTGAGGGTAAGATCGCTGGTTATGCGCCAGCCGGTGGCGTATAGAATCACCGGAAATGCCAGCACGCTAAAAAATACGGTAAATATCCAAAATAGCCGGCGTCTCTGGTAATATGTCATGGTTTAAGTATAAGGTCAAAATTCCAATTTTTCAATGCTCAGATTAGAATTAAAGCATGGAGAAATTCGTTGTTGAAGGCGGCCGACAGCTTTCCGGTGAGTTACCGGTTATGGGGTCAAAGAATGCCGCGACCAAACTGATGGCCGCGTCTTTGTTATTCGATCACCCGGTTTCATTCGCGAATATTCCGCAGATTGCCGATGTCAGAAAAACCTCCGAACTTCTGGAAAAACTCGGGGCCGAAATCCATTATGATGAAAACGGCATACTGAAAATTAACGGAACTTCGGCAAATAGTTCTGCATTAGATCCGGAAATCGCGAAAAACATGCGCGCCTCGGTGGTTTTTTTAGGGCCGCTCTTAGCGCGATATGGGACTGCCCAAATTCCTCATCCCGGCGGTTGTGTCATCGGCAAGCGCCCAATCGACTTTTTTATTGATGGTTTCGGCAAACTTGGAGCAGTGCTCAAAGAATCTGATGAGTTTTATAAATTTTCTGCCGATGCCTTGCGGGGCAGTGAAATCTTTTTGCCGTTTCCGAGTGTTACCGCGACCGAAACTCTGATGATGGCCGCGACTTCGGCTCGGGGTGAAACGATAATTAAAAATGCCGCCGGTGAGCCGGAAATCCGGTCGCTCGCGGAATTTTTGGCTTTCGGCGGAGCAGACATTCAAGGCGCCGGAACAAATACGATAATAATCCGGGGAAATGACGCAAGGCCCCTTCATGCCGGCTCGCTTGAGCCGTTCCGGGTGATTCCTGATCGCATTGAAGCCGGAAGTTTTGCCATTCTCGCGGCTCTTTTAGGCAATGATCTTAAAATTACTGATTGCCGGCCGGAACACCTGGAAAGTTTGATTATTCAGCTTGAAAGCGCCGGAGTTGAAGTCAGGCGCGGAGACACTTGGTTAAAAATTTCCCGTCCGAAAAAAATAAGGGCCGCTTCAATAACTACCGCTGTTTATCCGGGGTTTGCAACAGATCTGCAATCGCCATTCGCGGTTTTGCTTACCCAAGCCGAAGGCGAGTCAAAAGTTTTTGAAACTGTTTTTGAGGGGCGCCTGCATTATTTGGAGGAATTGCGCCGCATGGGCGCCAATGTCATTCCTTGCGATCCGCATCGCGCGATCATTATCGGCCCGAATAAGTTGCGCGGCCGCATGATGGAAAGTCCGGATTTGCGTGCGGGCCTCGCTTTTGTTATCGCCGCTTTGATCGCCGAAGGCCAGTCGGAAATCCATAATGTATTTCATATTGACCGGGGGTATGCCCAAATTGAAAAACGCCTGCAGGCGGTTGGAGCAAAAATTGAACGGGTCACTTAAATTTTATACTCTCCTTATTATTTTAGTTACATTCTAATTATTTCACGGCCGTGAAATAATTAGAATAAATAAACTGGAAATAGACGGTTATTTTCTAGCTTTTTTGTTCGCCGCCTTGATGAAGGCGCAAAAAAGTGGATGCGGCTTGAATGGCCGTGATTTTAACTCCGGATGGAATTGGGTGCCGACAAAAAATGGATGTTTTTTTAATTCAATTATCTCAACTAAATTCTTTTGAGGGTTTAATCCGGAAACAACCAGACCTTGTTTTTCGAGTTGTTCGCGAAAGTCATTATTGAATTCGTAGCGGTGGCGATGGCGTTCAATGATCCGTTTTTCGCCGTAGGCCTTATATGCGATTGTCCCCTCTTTTAGTTCGCAGGGGAATCCGCCTAAACGCATTGAACCGCCGTAGTTCAAACTTTTCAGGTTGCCGGCCTGTTCCGGTAGAATCGAAATTATTGGGTGTTCGGTGTCTTTATCTATTTCGGTGCTCGCCGCCTTTTTCAGTCCGCAAACGTTTCTCGCAAATTCAACAACCGCCAACTGCATCCCGTAGCACAGTCCCAAGTACGGGATATTATTGGTACGGGCGTATTTTATTACTTTCAATTTGCCCGTAATCCCCCGCGAGCCAAAGCCGCCGGGCACTATAATACCATCAAACTTAGCAAGCTCACGCATCCGATTAGGGAGTTTCTCATAGATCTCGGCATCTATCCAATGAATTTCCGGGTTAACCCGCGCTTGCCAGGCGGCATGCTTGATTGCCTCGATTACTGATATATAGGAGTCAGACAGCACGAATTTTCCGGTTGAAAAATATTTTCCGGCGATTGCTATCCGGAGCGTCTCGGTGAATTTTTGGATTTTGGCCGACAGTTTTTTCCATTCGCCGAGATTTGGCTTCCGCTTCGATACCCCGAACTTGGCAAGCAACCGTTCTCCCAGCCGGTCCTTTTCAAAATTGACCGGTATCTCATAAATGCTTTTGATATCGGGAGCTGAAATTACATCATTATCGGCGACATTGCAGAAGGTGGCTATTTTTGCTTTTCGGGGAGAATCAATCGGGACAGCGGAGCGCGCAATGATTATGTCCGGCTGAATTCCTGCGGTGTTCAATGATCTGACGGCGTGTTGAGTCGGCTTGGTTTTCATCTCACCAATCATCTTGGGTATCGGCAGGTAGCTAACCATTACAAAAAGAACCCGGCCCGGCATATTAAGCTTCATGATGCGGCCAGCTTCCAAAAAAACCGAGTTTTGGTATTCGCCAACAGTTCCGCCGACTTCAATTAGAACAAAATCCGCTTTTGATTTTTCTCCGGCATTAACGATTCTTGAAATGATTTCCTCGGTAATATGCGGTACCACTTCAACGCATTTGCCGTCATAATGCATGGCGCGCTCTCGATCTATGACTGTTTGATAAACTTGTCCGGTAGTCATATAATTCTGCCGGTACATATTCTGATCAAGAAACCTCTCGTAATTTCCGATGTCTTGATCGCACTCCAAGCCGTCTTCAGTGACAAAAACTTCGCCATGCTCAACCGGATTCATAGTGCCAGCATCCACGTTTAAATACGGATCAATTTTCACCGCGTTAACTTTGAAGCCGTAACTCTTCAATATCGCGCCGATGGAAGCGGTAGATACTCCTTTGCCGATTCCGCTCATTACCCCGCCGACTATAAATATGTATCGGGTCATTTTGCCGAGATTTTTACCGAGATGTTGCCTGAAATTTCGCCTCTACGCACCGGAATGCTATATTCTCCGGGTTTGGTTATTGATTTGTCGTCAAGAGCAATATCTTCTGTGTTAATGCCTTTTTTAAGATTTTCGACTATGGTTTTGGCGGTCACCTTTCGGTAGAACTCCCCTTTTTCGTTGACTTTTAACGCGATTTCTATTGTCTTGCCTTCGAGATCTTCCAGCGCTTGCCGAAAGCCATTATCTTTTTTTTGTTTTTTTATCGAGTTTTGCCGGGTGTCTTCTTCGAGCTGGTTGATTGCCTCTGGCGTGGCGCTACGCGCCAACTTGTTCGGTATGAGAAAATTACGGGCATAGCCGTCGGCGGCCTCTTTTATTTCGCCCTTACCGCCTAGTTTGGGAACATCCTGCAATAATATGACTTTCATTTTGATAAAATTTCAATCGCCTTCTCTAATTGTTCGTCAATACCCGCCTTGTCGTCAACCAGTTCAACCACATGGTCCGGAGCTATTCCTTCTTTTGAGATATTAACGCCGTTGGGGGTAAGCCATCTGGCAATGGTTACTTTGAGCGAAGTGTGGTCGGTAACCGAAATCAATTCTTGAACCGATCCTTTTCCGAAAGTTTTTGTTCCAACTAAGATCGCCCTACCGTGGTCATGAAGCGCGCCCGCTACAATTTCCGAGGCAGAAGCTGAGCCCTCGTTAATTAATATGACTGTCGGAGTGCTATTGAAAACATTATAGCCGACGGAACGGTGAATTCTTTCATCGGTTCCCAGGTCTTCTTTGACCACCACTTCTCCTGCGGGTAAAAACCAGCTGGCAATATCAATTGACGCTTCCAGGAATCCTCCGGGGTTATTTCTTAAATCCAATATTAGCTTTTTCTTGCCGCTAAGCAGCATATCTCGGCTGGCCGCCTGAAAGGCGAACGGCGATTTTTCCGAAAAATTGAAAAGCCGTATCAGGTAGATATCGCCGGGTATGCTCTGTTTGTGATCCTGTCCGTCATCGCGGGCAGTTATGAAACCCTCTTTGGTCTCGACCTCGATAACAGGAATCTGGATCGTATCCCGGATGATTTTAAACTCCAATGGATCGGCCGATCCTTTACGGCGGATATTAATTTTTACCTCGGTCCCTTTTTCTCCGCGAATACGGCTGACCGCGTCTTCCAGGGTTGTGCGATCGGTTGGCTCGCCGTCAATTGCCGTGATAAAGTCCCCGGCCTTAATGCCGGCAGTGTAGGCCGGCGTTCCTTTTAACGGCGCGATTACGGTAATAAGTCCGTTCCTCAAACCGATTTCCATCCCAACTCCGCTAAAAGTGCCGCTGACTTCGCTTTTGAAAATTTCGTCTTCCTTTGGCGGCAAGAAAACTGTGTACGGATCGCCTACCGCGCTGACCATGCCTTGGATTGCGCCCCAAACCAATTTTTGCGGATCAACTTCATCTTGGGCCACGTATTTGTCTTTTAGCAAATTCCAAGTTTGCCAGAATGGCGTAAAATCAACTTGCTCTTGCGGCTGGCCAACTTCTTTATTCTTTATCTCCAATATCCGTTCAATTGCCGGCCGGTGGCTTATTCCAACAAAAATTCCGGCGCCGAAAACCGCTAAAATCAATAGTCCTCCGCCGGTGAAAGCTGCGATTTTTTTGACAAGCGTCATAATATTTCTTTAGTATCGCAAAACATCTCCCTGCAGTCAATTCACACCATGACGATCTTATTTTATACTCAATATATGACCCATTCAATTTTATTCAGGGTCATGGTCCTTCGACAAGCTCAGGATCCCGAGCGAAGTCGAGAGATGAGCGAAGTCGAACCATGACGCTATATTTATTTAATACTCTCGGCCATAAAAAGGAAAAATTCAGGCCAATTTCCGCTAAAAGAGCCGGCCTCTACACTTGCGGCCCAACAGTTTATCAATACGCCCACATTGGCAACCTGCGGACTTATATATTTGCGGATATTCTAAAAAAAACTCTCAAATTGACCGGCTACCGGGTTAAGCATGTTATGAACATAACGGATGTTGGGCATTTAAGCTCTGACGATGATACCGGCGACGATAAAGTTGAACGGGAGGCTAAACGTCAGCGCAAAACTGCTTGGGATGTAGCCCGTTTCTATGAAAAAACGTTTAAAAAGGACTTAGCAAAACTTAATATCGCTCCGCCAGATATCTGGGCCAGGGCCACCGGGCATATAGACGAGCAGATTGTTTTGATTAAGAAACTTGAAGAAAAGGGGTTTACCTACAAGATTACGGATGGAGTGTATTTTGACACGTCAAAATTTAAAAATTATGGCGCCTTGTTGAAATCCAAGCCGGAAGATTTGGAAATAAGCGAAAGAATCGCCGCGAAGGACAAGCGCCACCAGGAAGATTTCGCATTGTGGAAGTTCTCGCCAAAAGGTGAAAAGCGCGATATGGAATGGGGCTCGCCGTGGGGCAAAGGATTCCCGGGTTGGCATATTGAGTGTTCGGCAATGGCGATGAAATATCTGGGCGAGCATTTTGACATTCATGCTGGCGGCATTGACCATATTCCGGTGCATCACACCAATGAAATCGCAGAGTCCGAAGCCGCTACCGGCAAGAAGTTTGTAAATTATTGGATCCACGGAAACTTTTTGTTGGTAGATAAAAAACGCATGGGGAAGTCTGAAGGTAATTTTTTGACGCTTGATGAGCTTGTAGGAAAAGGGTTTAAGCCGCTTGATTATCGTTACCTTGTTCTCACTGCTCACTATCGCTCATCGCTATTATTCTCATTGGAAGCGCTTGAATCGGCGCGAAATGCGCGAAGGAATTTGTTAGGCATTATGGCGCGCATTAACCAGACTAAAAGGAAAGCTGACAGAAAGATTATTAAAAACTTTAAAAAAGAATTTGCCGCCGCATTGGCAAATGATTTAGATACCCCCGGAGCGCTTGCTGTATTATGGAATTATGCTGAAAAGTTGAGTGGCAGAGAATTGAAATGGGTTGACCAAGTTTTATCTATCGGGTTTAAAAGTGCCAAACCGCCAAAAATTTCCGCAAAGTTAAAAATGCTTCTTAAAAAGCGCGAGGATTTCCGTCAAAAAAAAGATTGGCCAAACGCTGATAAAATCCGCGAGCAAATTGAAAAATCCGGGTTTACAATCAAGGACTCGGCTAACGGCCCGATTCTATTTGAGAGGTAAATTACGTTGTTTTTTTACTTTTTATGTTATCAGTTATTGGGTTCGTTACAAAAATCTTAACGGCATAAAGCAGTAGCCATGCCGATATACCCTTCAACAGAATCTGACTTGGGATTGCCAAAGTACCAAAGTTTGATCTGATTATTTTGTAGTAATGCACTTGGCCCACCAATAGTCCATTTTTCCCAGCCCGAGCCGGCCGACATAATAGGATTAGGGTTTCTTTGCCAGTTGATTCCGTCGGTGCTAACCGCGTGCCCTATTCTGCCAGGCTGCATCACACAGTCATCGCAATAATCCCTTATGTTAGTGCCAAAATAAAACATATGATAGCGGTCTCCAGCAGCAATCACATTAGGGTGGCCTACCACGACATCGTCCCAGGAATTTTTCTTTCCTATATCGAGTACCGGCTGTGGATGTCTGGTCCAGCTGATACCATCGGAAGAAAACGCGTACCCGATGCGAAATGTCAATAGATCGTCTTTGCTGCCCACCGCGCCATACCACATCCTATACAACTTTTCTTTTTCATCGTATATGACGCTTGGCTCGAGTACTCCACCATTCACGCACGTTGCAGAGTCTTTAGGATTTGAACAAGTCGGTTTTTCCCACTCGTGGAGTGGCTCCATAACAGGATTCTTATTTTTAATCCAGCGGATTCCATCTTGGGAAGTCGCCAACCCTATGGCGTAGGTATTGCTCCCCTCCGGCGCCTTATTGCCGGTATAATACATTCTGTACTCGCCTGCAGGGGTTTTAATTACGGAAACTGTTTCTACGCCTGGCTCGTCCCATTCACCCTTATTGGATGAGAGAACAAGATCTATCAAGTCACCTTGTGTAGTTGGTTCTTTCCAGACATCCCAGGATAAACCGTCATTACTTTCTGCATAAGCTGTGCCGCCATTGCCTTGGCCGTCTGCTGCCGTGTACCACATCTTATATTTTCCATTGTCATACATGACATAAGGATCCGCTGAAATTTTCCACGGGCTTAGGTGTTTTCCCGTCGTGGTTTGCAGGGGGTTCTGGCTATATTTAGTCCATTCCGAAGGACTGCAAGAGGATACGGTTTTTTCCTGAGATTGTGTAATTTCGGGCTCTTTTTCGGCATCCCTAATCTTTTGTATCATTTTGTCTTTATCTCCTCCAGAAAGCATTCCTATGAATAAAACGAACAATAGAATGGCGAGTGCCCAAACCCACCATCTTTTGTAAAAAGGTTTTTTACCAGTGAGGTCCATTGACGCAGTGAGTTAGGTTAATCGAGTTGACGATGTGAATACTTTATACAAACTTATTCCAAGAAAAATGAACCCAAGGGGTACTGTGATATAGAGGATGTAGAAGTTTGTGGGCAGCGCAAGGCCAGAATTATAGATGAGTGCCGCGATGATTGGGGATAAAAGCAAAGGGAGATAGCCCCAAATTTTTGGTTGTCCGGACAGGGAATGAAGAAAATTAGACCCTTCTTCTTGATCACGATTTTTTCTAAGAGCAAAATACAATATACCAAAGAGCACAGGAAGAATGGCTGCCAAAAGTCCAATAGTGGGAACGGTTACAACCGAAAAGAATCCGAGCACTGGAAGAGCAACTATAATTTTTTCCAAACGCGAACTCACAAACTCGGCAGGCCGGAATTTTAAGAATAGGTAGTAACTTACGCAAAGCAAGATCGTAGTGACAAGACCATGAAGGAGATAGAGATCAGGTGTTGTAACGATAGGAGGCGTTTCAAGTACCCACGCAAGCGACCAAACTCCCCAAAAAATTCCAAGTGCGATTGAAAAAAAGATGATCTTCTTATAGTGGTTCCCGTTCAAAAACATCATGACAAGGTACCAGCCGATAAAGGCGTCAATAAGCGCATGCCAAGCGAGACCAGTCCAGGAAATCCCGAGTGGAAATGGTAGGCCTCCACCGCCAAAAAGTGTCATTGCAAAGACACCTTCGATGAGCCAGCCGAAGAATGCCCCGGCAAGAAACACCACCCACCAAGCCCGCACATGGAAATACTCGATGACCATCAAGGTCAGATAGGCGTTGAACGAATAGAGCAGCCACGCCAAGACATTCGAGATCAGGGTGTCACCCGGGTGCGGGAACGACCAGAAAACCCTCTCGCCGAAGAAGAAGAAAACATATCCGAGCGCTAGACTGAGGATTACTCTTTGAATCAAAGTATTGTGCTGTGGTTGCATTGCCTTAATGATATCAAAAAATATCGAATAAAAGGAGTTCTTTTCCACACCTGGCGAGAGGCGTCTGGTAAAAAACCGGAAATTTTAATCTTGGAGTGGTTCGTTAGAATTGAACTAAATCCCCTATTTGGATTAAGTTCTTATCTGGCCAGCCAGCATTAACTTCTAGAATATATTTAGCCAGGCTTGGCGGCTGGAAAGTTTCCGGGAAAGTGTCCGGCGAGACATTTTTGTTAACACCGATAATAGTTTTAGTCTCGTCAATCCAGATTATGTCTATCGGGAAATTCATGTCTTTCATCCAAAAGGAGTAAAAACCCGGCATGTCATAAACAAACAGCATTCCTTGGTTATCGCTCAGACCGTTTTTCCCGGATAAACCATGTTTTCTTGAAATAAGAGTATCGGCGACTTCAACTTCAATAGTAGTATTGCGGGTTGTTAGTTTTTTTGTCGCCAATACGTTTGATGCATCGGCGGGCAGACGACTAGTTTTGTAGTAGTAAATCCCCAGTATAAATAAGATCGCAACGCTTAACAAAAGAGCAATTTTTAACATATTGTAATTATAAACCCCGCCAGAGATATTTCTAGCGGGGTAAATAAAGTAAATCAGAATTAATTTAAACTGTCGGCATCGCTCCCACGCTCGTCGGAGAAGAATTGGCGCAATCTTTGCAGCGTGCTTTGTGCGTGGCCACTTCATATGCCGCGGCAAGGCCCACCAGGATATAGACCGCTTTTGCGGGCACGGCATCTTGGCCGCCCAACAATTCTCCGATATCCCAGCCGGAAACCGCCAACACCAGCCAATTAAGCCCGCCGATAACTAGTAGCAGAAATGCTATAACGTGGAGTACTTTCATATAATGTTTGCTTAATAATTTTATTAGACCTTTATGTTTATTTAATCTCGTAACTTATTGAAACATTTATAACAACATCCTGCGATCCGGGTTCAATTGCCGGCGCCGGCATACCCCCGCCCTTGCCATTATTGTCAATACTGGCTTCGAGGCGATAGTACGGATAAAATCCCCCGCCCTCAGTAATTGATAAAATTTTTCCCAACCTAAAACCGCCAGCATCGGCAATTGCTTCGGCTTTGATTCGGGCCTCTTTGATTGCCTCGGCCCTTGCTTGATTTTCTATCGCAGTCGGATTATCAATGGTAAAATTTACTCCGGAGACTGAATTCGCGCCGCTCTCCACTACTCCGGTGAGTAACGAACCAATTTTCTCAAATTCCCTGACTTTTACCGATACTGATTGGCTGATAGTATAGCCGACAATTTCAGCCGGCGGACATGGTTTGGGATAGTAATCCGGCCGCAAAGTCGCACCGCCTTCAATGCCTAGCGGCAATGGGACCGGATAATCGCATCTGAAATATTGGTAACGCGGACTAATGCTGTAATTTTCAGTTTTTATATCAGCGGCCGCTATATCCTCGGATTTTATAAAATCAATCGCGGCATTCACTTTTTTAGAATTTTCGGCTTGCAAACCAGTAAGGTCGGTTCCGCCTTCAGTCAAAACGGTGAAAGAAAATTGCGCGATGTCCGGAATCGCAATAATCTTTCCTTCTCCGGAAACAGAAAAGTTTCTGAAGGTAGATGGTTGGATGGATTTTGAATATGTTTTAACGTAGCTGGCCGCAGACAACGCAAACACTGCCAGCGCAAATATCAGCGCGTAGCCGACATAATCTTTGGTTTTTCCATTCATGATTTTTTAAATAATTATAATCTCCGGATCAATCAATTATGGCATAAAATACTCAATAATGTCAAATTTTATTTTTTGGCCTCGGGAGCTTAAAACTGAAACGGGTTCCCCGGCCTTCTTCCTTGCCCGCCGTAGCTCGAGCGGAGGCGGGGGATTGAAACCAAACCTTTCCGCCCATTTTTTCGACGAGCTCTTTAGTTATAAAGAGGCCAAGCCCGGTACCCTGAATTTGAGCTACTTTGCTAGCGTCCGACCTAAAGAACTTTTCAAATATTTTTCCTTGTTCGCTTTTGGGAATACCTATGCCGTTATCTTCTATGTGAGTAGTAACAAAGTCGGCATCGGTCTCATGATATATTTTTATCCAACCGCCCTCTTGGTCATATTTAATCGCATTAGAAATAAAATTGGTTATAACTTCGTGCAAACGCATAGTGTCGGCGAGAACTAACAGCAGGCCGATCGGTTCATTTTCGCCAATAGCATAATTAATGGCGATCTTTCTTTCGACGGCCAGCGGCGCGATATTCTGTATAACCCCTTTTATTGAGGCGCGGATGTCTACCGAAAACACCTCAATCTTTATGCGGCCGGCTTCTGAGCGCGCAATTTCTAAAATATCATTGATCAATCCGACCAGGCGGTCATTGGCTTGCCCGACCGGTTCAAGAAATTTTTTTATTGCTTCCGGAACCGGACCGGCATCCCCCTCAAAAAGCATTGACATATAACCCTTGATCGCGGTTACCGGCGTGCGCAGTTCGTGCGCGGCGATAAAAACAAATTCATTTTTTAGTTCCTGCAGACGTTTTAAACCATTACCCATTTTATTAAATGCATTGCCGAGCTGTTCCAGCTCATCTTTGCTTTTGATGTCAACTTTATATTCAAAATCCCCCTCCTCAATTTTGGAAGAGCCAAGTTCCAGCTGGCGGATTGGACGGATGATGCGCAACGCGAAAAACGGGGCAATGGCTAAAACCGCAAGAATGCTGATCAGGGTAAACGCGAAAACTTGATTGCGCACATCCCTGATTACTGAGTCGGCATCATCCAGCGGCCATTCGGCAAACAAAACCCAGCCAAGGCTCGGAATTTTTTTACCGGCTCCGACTACCGCAGCGCCGTCAACAACGCTCTGATAACGATCTTCATTGCCTAAACCATCGAATGTTTTTCCGTCTAGCATTTGCCTAATCCGCAGAATATTGGCAAGATTCGCTCCGGAAGATACAAACTTGTTCTTTGAAGCAATCACTGATCCGGCGCCATCAAGCAGAGTTAATCCTCCAGAAAATCCCAGAGTTGAATTAATAATAGATCGGCTGATTTGATTCATATTAACTTCAGCGGAAAGTATCTGGATTATGTCGCCATTTCTGTTTTTCACCGGAGAAGAAATCGTTATCATCGGGCCATTTAACGTTTGATAAACTTCGCTAAAGTAGGTTTTGCCGGAAAGTGGAGATTGATATTTTTCCAGATTTGAAATATCAAAAAGTTCCGAGTCATTATCTCCTCCACGGAAAAGTTTAATGGTTTCCAACCCGGGCTTAGTCGGTATGTCATTGGCAATAAGGCCTCCGACATCTATAAAACTGACCTCTTCAAAGGCGCGATTTAGCGCGATTATTCCATCCAAAATAAAACGCTGTTCATTGAGGCCGATCGGGGTTTTTTGTGAAAATCCCACTTGCAATTCAAGAACGCCTGCGGTATCGGCGAAAAACTTTTTAATTTCTTCGGTTTTTTGGTCAATTAGCTGAAGTTCCAGATTGGAGACATCGAAGCGGTGCGAAAAATCAATGAGATAAACCGCTAATCCCCCCAGCACCAAAATTGGAATGGTCGCGATTAGGATGAATAGCAGAACTATTTTGTTCTGCAGATTAGATCCGGCGATGATTTGCAATATTTTTTTGATATCCATTATACTCACACCTGGTGTGTGTATGTGTATAGATTATAACCCCAGCGCGTTTAAGGTGTCTTTTGAAAGGAAAGTATTTTCAAGCGGCTTGAAGCGGCCAAGACCCATTAAATCGGCGGATTCGGCCCGGCCGGTATCCAGCGAATATTTATCTTCTACCCCCAAGGTATGATAGAATTCGTGGGCCACTATCGTTTCGCCGTTTGGCCCATGCTTCCCTTCCAGGGTTTCGCGGTTAAGTATAAAAAAACCATCAGCCGATGAAACGTCTACGACAAAAATTACCGATTCGGCCAAACCCAAATCAGCGGCAATTTCCGAAGCAGTTTCTCTCGCGCTTTCATGTATTATTCCGCCGGTCGCGCCGACGCCTTCATACATGATAAAAATCACCGGATAACCTTGACCGCCAATTTCGGCAAAATCTTTACGGTATAGATCTCCATCCGGTTTAAACACCCGCCGCTCCAATTCCTCGGAAATAGCTATCAGGGCGCGCGGATTTCCGCGGCCGGTATTTTCGGTGTCGTATAATAAATTATCTTTCTCGCCAATTACCGGTTCCGGATAAATTGCGTAAGATATTTTAGAGCGTTTTTGGAACTGCAATTCGTGAAAAGCGGCCAACTTCGGAAGTCCGACTTCCATAGTATTATGCCAATTCCCGGAAACCTGACCGATTTTGTTCTCCGAGACAAAGTAAAACGCCGAGATATGAATGTTGTCTACCAAAACGTCAGGGTTATTGTAGAGGTGTATTGCTGATAGCGCCGGGAAATTTGTACTTTCAATTCGCGGCACGCCGACAAAATAATATATCCCGCCAAGCCCCGCGAAAATGAGGCAAAGGGTCGCTATTAAATATTTGAACATTCTACTTTAGAAATTGTTCCAATTTCTTCCGCGTTGCCGGTCCCACGAAACCGCTACCTTCGGAAAGTCCTGCCGGGATAAGTATTTCATCGGTGTACTTCTCTTGAAATCTGATGACTGCCTGTTTGGTGAGCGAACCAAAGTATCCGGTGATTAATCCTTCGGGGTAGACTCCTTCATCTAACAGAATTTGCTGAAGGGTTTTTATGTCCTCACCTGATTGACCTTGGCTAAGGTTTCTCAAAATCGCGGCTTTGGTTGATTGCCCAGGTGGAATGTCGGAGGGTTTACCCTGAGCGGAGTCGAAGGGTTTCCCGCCAAGCAACTCATTCGCTTTTTTACGCGTTCCCGGTCCGAAAAATCCAGTGCCATTGGCGAGTCCTGCTGGGGTAAGAATCTCAGAAGCATACTTTTCCTGGAATCTAATCACGGCTTGTTTAGTTAAAGATCCGAAGTATCCGGTTATCAAACCATCCGGGTAAACGCCTTCATCCAGCAGTAATTGCTGAAGGGTTTTGACGTCTTCGCTGGCATCTCCAATTTTTAAATTTTTTAGGATTTCAAGTTTAACCGCTTGACCAGGAGGCAAGGATGCTTTTTTGGCCGGCGTTGAAGTAGCGGTTGGCGCGGCCGCGGTTGTTGTTGCCTTTTGCGAAGTCCCTATGGCGAGCGCTCTAACTTGATCAGTATTGGCCGATTCATTTCCGGCCGGATCAACCGAGCGCACCGTATAATAATATGTCTTGCCGTTAAACAATCCGGTATCAATATAAGATTGGGCGGTTATGTCCGAGGCGGCGATCAACCCCAACACGCTTGAAGTGGCGGAACGATAAATCTTCGCGTGATCAAAGTCCTTTTTTGGATTAACCCAAACAAGTTTGATTTGGCCGTTGCCGATGGCGGTTGCGGCAGTGGAAGTTGGGGCAATCGGCGGCGTAATGTCGGCAGCCGCCACAATCGCAAAGCGGGTAAAGTGATCAACTGCCGCGCTGACCGATGCTTCGCTGGTATTGACAATAGAATTGTCCAAAGTTTTCCAAGTTCCCGCGGTCTCATCCCAAAAACTCA
>CAYIFA010000003.1:30070-36509 GCA_964362625.1 uncultured Candidatus Saccharibacteria bacterium | reverse complement strand
AGCCATACAAACTTGTTAGCCGCCGGCAAGTGGAAGAGCAATCATGATTTCATCCGCATAAGGATCAAAACGCTCTAGTTTCTTTGCCTCATTGGTCTTGAGGTCAACCGCGAATGCCGAAACACCCTTGTTTCTGATGTAATCATCAACGATGCGTTCTGCCTCGCGGACTAAACGCAAGCCATCGGGGTCATGAGTTTCCAGAGCATTCGGATCCCATGTCACCTGTGTGTCGCCGGAACGCCCCATGATTCTTAGCCGTGCCATTGGTTTCCTCCTTTTGGTTTTGGTTTGCTGACTAGACGCGTCCATCGTCGATATCCCCTCGATATCCCCTCCAGTTGTAATCATCCTCAACTTGAAGTTGTCGTCCATTACCATTACCTGCCTTACTTATCAACTCAAGCTCCTGCCCCGAACGAATATAAAGCAAGAACGTTGCTACTGCGTCGTACCAGGGACCGTAACTAACGGTGTCTTGATGGCAAATATTATATGACGCCCCAGGATAGAAATCCATAGGTTCAAACCCGCTTACAGGCAAATGAAAAGGATAGCGCATTGAAGAAAATGATCGAAATGTAATATTATCTTTTTGCAGAGGAATCGTGTAGACCCCGTATTTTCCTTTTTCGGTTATCACTGCACCATTTTTGGCCTCCTCCTTTTGTTCTGGGGCAAGCAACGCCTCAAGCAATTTCCAGGCCTTTTCTTGAGGTGTCGGTTTATGCTGATTCCACGACGGCCACTTTTTAATGACCACCACAATACTGCATACCAGAGACAAAGCCAGCGCAAGAAAGATTACAAAGAAACACCCCTCCATACGGCGTCTCCTCCCCACTATCAATCCGCATGAATCTTACTAAAAATCAAAAGTTTTGTCAATGTATTTGAATTTTTATTAGGATACAAGAATAAAGACGAGCATTTCTGCTTGTCTTTTAATATATATTTAAATTACTGGTCCCTCCATAAGACATGGGTCAGTACAACGGCGAAGATAACTAAAGCAAATGCTCCTTCGCTATTTAGAATCCCGAAAGAATTAAACATGTATAAAAGACCGATTGCGCCACCCCAGACCGCTACTGTCCCAACAGCCTTACCGATATGTTCCATGCTCCCATCCTCTATGCCGTAGCCATTTATTCTGCAAACATATTATCAAATAAACAAACCCTGTCAATGCGCGCGTCTGGATTCGTCCGCCGACGTCCTTCGACTACGCCCAGGACTTTGGCGGATTGCGACTGGCAACAAAATCAAAGATTTTGGCCAGTCGGGAAAACCAACGACCCCCGCAATGTGAATGCAGTACTCTACCGCTGAGCTACGCGCGCTAGTTAAAATGTCGTCAAAGAGAATCCGGCCCAAGACCGGTATGCTTGGCAATACGCGCAAGCATTTTCGGCCCGATTTCATCGCGATCATTAAACGCGAAAGTAAAATCCGAATATCCGATTTTACCAAGAATTTTATGAGAGCCTCTTTGTCGTTTAATTACCCAACCCAAGTCAAACAGCGCTCGAAGAACTTTTGAACCTTTAACGGCGCGCCATTTCATGCCCAAACAACTTGGAAACAAACCTATACGCTCTGCCTTGTTCAATGTTGTCCGCCAAAATCCTCAAGGCGATTGTATATGACCGCCGCGCCGCTTCTTGCTTGGTCCGGCCATAAGCCATGGCTCCGGGTAGCTTAGGAATTTCAGCAATCCATCGCCCGTCTTCTTCCCGATCAAATTCAACGCTGAATAAAAACGATGCGATATTTTTTGATTTTTTTATCATAGTAATATTTTACCAAGAACCGCGAAGCAACGCAAACAAACAAAAAAATAGACGAGCATTTCTGCTCGCCGATCTATATATGTAGCTTAGACCAAGTTATCAGCCCTTCGTTCCCAAAAAGTGATATGTTCATTGGACAGCGCAGTCACCACCGATGCCGTGAAAGCCGCAATTACAAATAACGCTCCAATAAAATCCGGAACGCCAAGTAGATTGGCAGAAATTCCGATGACAATAGTTGGTCCGAGCACAAGAAAAAATATCGATAAAATCAATGAGAACACGAGAGCAAATGTCCTTGCGATTCTACTCACTTCATCCTCCTATGATTTTTATTCTACAAAAATGTTATAAAATAAACAAACTTCTGTCAATGGGCGACGTTGGGATCGAACCAACGACCTTTCGCATGTGAAGCGAACGTTCTGCCGCTGAACTAGTCGCCCTATATATCCAATTTATTCAAAATTTTCTCGTGGGGATAGTCCAAAATGTCGCGGATGAATTTGTCGCGCATGCTTAAACGATAAAGGAATTCTTTAGTTGAAAATACGGAATACACAAGCTCTTTGCCAAGTTGGGATTCCAAGGAACGAACAGTGGAATCCAATGCTGACTTTTTTATGCCGTCACCAACCACTAACAAATCAAAATAACGCCCTTCGGAATCTGGCTCGTCAAGCGCCCGATCGATAAAAATGCCGGCCAAAATTACTAAAGTCAACCTCCCGCTCTTCTTGAGACGCCCAAAAATCTTATCACGACTGATCGGGGCGGCGTTTAAAACCAGATTCTTAAGCGGGCGGAAAAAGGCGAAAGTCTTATTAATAGACCAGCCGGATACTCTCTTCTTTTCTGCTTTTTTGGTGCGGGAAATTACTTCAGCTGTTTTGGTTGCTTTTTTTATAAAAGCTATACGCTCCAGAACTCTTAGCTCACTCGCAACGCTTTGATAAGGCGCCATTACTTTTTTTGAAATTTCGCGTACCTCAAAAACCCCTTCCGGATTTACATAAAAGAGTCTAATGATCTTAACCAGCGTTTGCGAGCCGAACAACTCGGCCAACGCATCCATATAAATTAGGCGCTTAGTTATTTAATTTCTACTTGCCCACCAGCCTCTTCGATCTTCTTTTTAAGCTCGTCGGCTTGTTCCTTGGTCGCTCCTTCTTTGACCATTTTCGGCGCGGCATCAACCAAGTCTTTGGCCTCTTTTAGCCCCAACCCCAACACTTCGCGCACAACCTTAATAACTTGGATTTTTTGCGCACCTCCCGACTTCAATTCAACATTGAATGAGGTTTTTTCCTCCACGGCTTCTGCGACTCCCGCTCCAACACCCGCCGGCATCATGGCCATACCCATCGGCATTGCTGCCGATACTCCGAACTTATCTTCCAGGACTTTTACCAATTCCGACAAATCAAGAACGCTCATTGAGCTTATTTTTTCAACAATATCCTGGAATTTTGCTGGAACCTCGACATTTTTTTCTTCACTCATATTATTTTTTAAATTATTTAATAAATTATTTTTTTGATAAATTGTTCAATACACCGACCATGTTTCGCATCGGCCCGGAGAGAACTCCGACAAATCCCCTCAAGGGTGATGAAATTGCTCCAACTAACTGGGCCAACAACACCTCACGCGGAGGAATTGACGCCAATTGTTTGATTGCTTGCATACTAACAAATCCTTTTTCAAACACTCCTCCCAATATACTCAATCCTTCGTATTCTTTGTCTTTGGCGAATTTGCTTAAAATCTTTGCGGGCTCGATAGCATCGCCAGACGCGCTGAGTACCCCCACTTCGCCTTTCAAATCCGGCAACATTCCGGTAAAGCCAAAGCCATCCAGCACTCTTTTTATTAATCGCTTTTTTGCGACTTTAAATTCAGCGCCGACTTCGCGCAGAGCTTTACGCAACTTCGAAATCTTAGCAACGCTCAACTTATGAAAACCGACAAATACCAAAATGCTCGCGCTTTCGGTTTTGGAGTGCAGGTCTTGAACGATTTTTTCCTTTTTTTGTCTGCTGATCGCCATGGTATTACCCGCCTTCTCCCTCGACAAGCTCGGGATACGGCGAGGTCTAATTCTGGCAACCCCTCGAATATGCTCGGGGGCCAAAATTGAAAATTCTGCAACCAAAAAAGCCGCAGAATCATGTCTCGGGAGGTCTTATGGTATTCCAGCCCCCTATCTACGACTATAAAATAAGGTTAGCAAGCCAATAAAAATCCGTCAATAGCAAAAGCCGCCCCGTAAACCGGGACGGCTAGATTCTTATATTTATGCAAACGGACGGTTGGGCCGATAAGTCCATTCCGGAACGCCGAGATTATGTTTTAAGATTAGCGGCATTATTTCATCCCCGAACTCTTTGCGGATCTGATCATTAGTCTTTTTCTTGATCCCGAATTTCAAAAGTCGCTCTTCGGTACGGCTAGTCCCGCCCGGGTGGCCGAAAACATCCATGGCATGCGGATACCATTTATCGATATCTTCTTGCAGTATCCGGCGGCCTTCGGAAGTCGCGGCAATTTTATCAAACCACCGCTCGCCATGTTTGATGTGAAAGTTCTCTTCGGCATCAATAATTTCAAGGACTCTCGACCAAGGTAGAAACGCGCCGGACGCAAAATCGCGAAGCTGAAGAGCCGCCGACCTATCCTGTAAATGATTGTAAACAACAATCTCTGACCAGCGTTTAAATCCGTTGTGCTGGAAAATCCTTAATATCGGGAATTGTCCTTGAGGGGAATCGGCTCGAAAGCTGGGATGAGCCGGATTTACATGCAAAACACCCAATGGTCCGACAATGTCTCGCGCTAGGTCTCCGCCAGCAACCAACAAAGCATGCCCGTATTCTTCACGCACAATTTTAGAAAAGACATTCCGTGCCGCTCCCTCTGGAGCCAGCATTACGGCGTTGGCATACTGCCACGCACCCCAGTATTCGCAGTAATACTGCATCAAGAGCTGTTTGGCATAAAGTTCGCAGATTGCCGGCGACATTTGCCAGGCGTTTTCAACCAACGAACCCGATCTTGATCTTTCCAAATATTCATTGTCACTAATAAAACAAAATCTGTTGGCAACATCCTTTATATAAGCACTCATCAGTACCCGGTCGGTCTGGGCCACCTTTGAATCCTCCTTTTATTTTTGGGGTGCGAATCTAGATAAAGTTTACAAAATAAATTTACGTATTGCAAACACCCCGCCAGCGCTTACTGTGCCAAAAAATAGCGCGGCGCTAAACCAGAACCAGCCGGACGAAAAAATTGATTTTTTGTCTTCTGATACAAATTCGGCTATTAAGGCAGTTTGAGATCCAAGCTCCTCACTAATTCCAGTATTTTGATTATCTCCGGTAGCTTGCGGCGATGGTTCTGGAGGTGGTTTTAGAGCTTCTTTTGGGGTTTCTATAATTGGTGTTTCTAAAATAGCGGGCGGAATGGGCGTACCTTCAGACTGAGCTGACGATGTTAACTCTGTTTCTGATTGCGTATGCGGAGCCGGTACCGGAGTTGGGGTTGGCACTATGGCTGGCGGAAACGGAGAAGATGGCGGCGTTGATTCCGGTTCCGGCGAAGGCGCTGCTCCGACGCTGTCGGTCGGAGCTCCGACCCCGCTTTCGGCGGGCGTCAAAGATGGAGGCGAGGGTGGCCCCTCGACTACGCTCGGGGCAGGTGGTGGGGGTGGAGGTGGCGGAGCAGGAGCCGGCGCGGGTCCGGGAGCAGGCGCGGGCGGTGGCGGCGGAGGTAGCGCCCCGAAATTTTGCGCCTTAGGCGTTGCCAATGCCGTCACCCACGAACTCCCTGATTTCTGCATGGTTTCTTTGGTCGAATTGTCCCCGGCCGGCCACCCGCCGGATGCATCAACGCGATCAACTTCATTTCCGGTAGCATTTTTTAAAACCAATATTTCTCCGGTAGCATTATTCAGTCCATTCCCAAAAGGCGTAACCAAATCGGCGGAAATATTAGGCACAGTACTGTCATCCGTGCGCTCAATCAAATAATAACCGCCGCTGGAAATATTTCCTGAAAGATTTATAGTCATGCCGCCATCCGCCGCTGACAATGTCCAATTTTCCAAGCTCGCGCCGCCTGCCGAATATAGTTCGATCCATTCATCGTTTGCTGAATTCGCTGTTCCCATCCAGGCGATTTCGTTGATGACAACTGAGGCGTTGGCGAAAAACGGTCCAAAAACAAAAATAAATATGAATACCTTCTTCATAAACTAGCTAAGGTCAATTATCAAATTTTATTCGGTCACCCGGACGAAGAACGCCGGATTTAGCGTGAGGTTCACCGTCATCAGCAAGCGACTCGCGTAATGCTTTACGCAAATCTTCAACTTGAGTTTGCTTGCGCAGTCGAGGTTCAAATGTATTTGAACGACGCTCCAAATCTTTAAGCGATATTGTTTGATGCGATTGTTTTTCGCCCCGGGTGAAAGTAACCTCGCCATCTGATATTTTCGGAACGACGCGCGGAGTTTCCGGTCGAGCTGAACTCGACTGCGGGCCAACTCGGCTGGCCTGCGGCCGAGCCGGAATTGGTTCTGGTCGAGCTAAACTCGATCCAAACCGAGCTGAGCTCGGCTCCGGCTCGCGATAACGCAACTCTTG
>CAYIFA010000003.1:0-29970 GCA_964362625.1 uncultured Candidatus Saccharibacteria bacterium | reverse complement strand
TGGCGCGGCGTTCCGTAAGTCTTAATGGAGAAATCAACTATATCCTCACGATAGCTCACGGCTGGTTTAATAATCGGCGGCAATGTCTCCGCCGAAAACGGACGCGAGGCAACTCCATCTATCATCAATTTCAAATATATATTCTTAAAACCTAAGCCGCAAATGTCTTTTACAAAAAATTCTGGGAAAAATTCTTTCTCAAAAAGTTCCGCGTCAGCCGAACCAACCCTAAAAGCAATCATGGTCCCGACATTGCCAAAAACCGCATCTGACACTTCTTCATCCATCTGCGCTATATATTGGTGGGCAAGAATTAAGTTTAGCCGATACTTGCGGGCTTCGGATAAAATATTAGCGAATGATTCCGAGGCAAAATTCTGAAATTCATCAACATACAAATAAAAGTCGGGAAAGTCCTCGCCGTAAATATCGGTACGACTCATCGCCGCCAAATAAATCTTGGTAATAAGCATCGCACCAATAAGGCGGGCATTTTCTTCACCAATATTGCCTTTGGATAGATTCATAATAAATATCTTCTTTTCATCCATTACCTTGCGTATGTCGAAAGCGGATTTTTTTTGGCCGATAATATTCCTGATAAGCGGGTTAGAAATAAACTGCCCAACCTTGTTTTGAATCGCCGGTATTGATTCTTGGGCGTAACGATCAGTATATTTGGCGAATTCATCCACCCAAAACGACTTTACCACCGGATCCTTTACGTGTTCCAAAACTTCTTTACGGTACTCCTTATTAGACAGCATCCGGTTAATGCCCATTAGCGTGGCGCCCGGATATTCCAATAGTGCGAGAATCGCATTGCCGAGTATATATTCCATGCGCGCCGACCATACATCTACCCAGATTTTTTTAAACACCCCCATCAACCCAGAAGCCACCAAATGCCGTTTGTCCGGATCCACGCTTTCTAAAATATTAAACCCAACCGGATATGAAAGAACCGATGGATCAAAATAAATTACGTCTTTAATGCGCTCCTTAGGAACAAAATCAAGCATTTTTTTAGCAAACTCGCCGTGTGGATCCAATATCCCCACCCCTTCGCCGTTCAATATATCTTGCGCGGCCATATTTTCAAGGAGCGTAGTCTTGCCCATGCCGGTTTTGCCGACAATATAGACGTGTTTGCGGCGATCGTCGCGCTTTATACCGAAACGGGTGAGCTTGTTCCGGAAGTTCGCTTGCGCGAAATATACTTTGCTTATGTCTTCACTCATATTGGCAAATTGGCGGGCGGTGAGCCCTTCTTAGCTTCGATTCGTTCAAGCCGCGGCGCGCCGGCCGTGCGCCCCGGAATATGGTAAATAGTCGCGAGTTCTTCGGAATTAAACACAAACGGCGGAACGTCCCCGGATTTGCCCGGTTGAACAAAGCTGCCATACGGCGGATAAAAATATGAGCGCCCGCGAAAATTTTCAACTATTTGACGCTGCCGATAGGCCTGGCGTCTTTTTATGAAAAGATAATCGATGGAAGTATTCCAAGCCGGCTTAAAACCATTCAAATTTAAACTGTTAAATTGCTTCATGATGCCGAGCATGGATGAAAAAGATGCCGGAGTGTAAACATCACGACGCGCCACATATACAAAGCGTATGCCGGTTTTAAAACCAAGCTTTGACATATTCCGCTCAACTGCCTCTATCACGTCTTTTTCTCCGGGGGCGAGCAACGGCGGTATGGCTTTTTCGCCTTTTTCGGCAGCCAACTGAAATTTTTTGCGACCGAGCATTTTCTCAATAAGCTTTTCACCGGTCTTTTTCCAATCATCAGTGGCACCCTGAATAACTATCTGAAACCAAAGCTGTTCCCCGTCACGCAAGGAACCCAAAAACTCAATAATGTTCGACATCGGATCGGTTTTTTCGGTTTCTTCCGCCGGCAAATCCAATTTGAAATCAACGTAAGTTTTAATCGGATAACAATCTTTTTTAACGAGGCCGAATTCCGCACCCCACACCGAGAATTCATCGTTGGGCAGCTCTTTGGGTAAGTGTTTAGTATAATCATCAACTTCCGCTATTTCTACTTCCGGATATTGCGAGTAAATCTGAGACTCAACAAGGTTTCTGAAAAATTTTGGAGCCCGGATAAAAAAACGCACCTCGCCATTTATGCTTGCGATTTCGAAACTGTACCAAGTTGTAATATAACCATCCCAATAGGCCTCGACTAAGTTGCCGGTGCGGGTATTATGCAGTGAATTAAAGACGATTTCCATTGCTCGCGGACTCTTTTCCACCTCTCCCGGGATTCTAATTTCTAGAAACGTCCAAGGGAAGCGGCTAAAATAGTATGAGCGAACATAAACTACCCAGATTTCCCAGGCGACGAAAAAAAGCGCCAAAGGCACCCACAAAAACCAAAAATTTAGGACAAGCTTTAGCACTTCAACTACCGGCCCCTTAGAAAAGAGCGAAAAAAGATCAAACAAAAAACTCATTATTAATATTGTACCAAGAAAGCGAGCCCTACACTACACTGTAGCGGCCATCAGCGGACTTCTTAAAACGGCTGGTGTTTTGCAGATTTATTAGAATGGTGTTGTCCTTGACATGCCGCTCCTGGAGCACCTTTTTAATCAACTCTTCTTTGGTTAGCGGGCCATGTTCGGCGAGCACGGCGCTTATTACGTCACGGACAACGCCCGGCTGGTAACCCCATTCATTAAGGGCATAAAGGCCCCGGCCAACCAAGACAAAGCGTTTGTCTTTGATCAATTCATTGTGCACTGTCTGATCATGGGCCTTTTTACCAAGCGACTGTTTTATAGACGCGGCTACTTCGCGAAAGTGCATAGGCGAACCATGACGGCGCATAACCAAAAAGGCGAGATCCCGGACACCGCGCGGACGTATCGACGAAGAGTTGGCAAGGCCCCATTCACCAAATTGGTTTTTTGAAATAAGTTTTGAAATGGCAAGCCAATGCCTAACCTCATCGCTAGAATAAGGATAAGAAAGATCCTTAGTTACACCTGCAAGCTTAGAGGCCATCTCGTTTTCAGTAATCGGATCCGCGTTATCATCCAATTGCCCATGGAGACGCTTGAGGGCTGTTTCGGAATGCTCGCTCGCTTCCTTGCCAACTGCAAGCCGTCCGTGGAAGCTCTCATCTTCCTTCGAGAATAAAATGCCGCTCGCTAAAGCTAAAAGTAAACGTAAATTATTTTTCTCGACTAGCCCTCTTGATACCTCGTCCAAAAAGATGTCTTCCCGCACGACACCGCCTCTATTCTGTATCTCATTTTTTATCGCCGCGAATACATCCTGCAGATCATTGATTGCCGCGCTAGAACACAATTTGCTAAGCGCGTGAGCCTCAATTTGCCGGACTCTTTCGCGCGTTATACGGTAACTTTTTCCGATTGCTTCCAGAGTCTCACGGCTACCTTTGGGGCCGAGCCCAAACCGGCGCTCCAAAACTTCGCGGCCCCTTGTGTTAAGGATTTTTAATAGCTTTTTGACCGCTTCTTCAGACCTAAGGGAAGGGTTGTTCATATATTTTTATTTTACCATATTACATCAAGATAGTCAACTTTAATCGGGAATTCGGGTAAAACCTTGCTTGGAATATAAAGTAGCAAACCGACCTATCTGTTGTCAATGCCTTGTGGCTACTTGTGGCTATAAGTATTTTGACGAAATCACTTATTCTTTTTTCGAGAGAGCCAAACTAAGGTTGGCGAAGCGACAAAAATAGACGAATAAGCGCCAAGCCCGATGCCGACCATCAAAGCCAGGGCAAAATAACGGATTGATTCACCGCCGAAAAGAAACACGGCTAGCGACGACAATATGACCACTAAGGTATTATTTATTGAACGGATCAGCGTCTGCATCACGCTCTTATGCACCAAATCCGGCAATGGTTCGCGCGAGCCGCGTAATATATTTTCCCGCACGCGGTCATAAATAACCACTTTGTCCGAAACCGTGTAGCCGAGTATGGTTAAGACCGCGGCGACATACACCGCGGTAATTTGGACGCCGTAAAAATGTCCGAGCACCGCAAACAGCCCCATTGGTATCAAAATATCATGAGCGAGCCCCAAAAGAGTGCCGGCGGCCATGGCCCACAATGACAATGATCTTGAAAGCGCCCGAAACATATAAGCAATGTAAAGCAGAACGGCGGCAAGCAATGTTGCTATCGCGATAATACTCGCCTTCTTAAGTTCTTCACCAACAGATGGGCCGATCGAGTCAAATCTTTTTTCTGCCGGGTCGAGTTCGTCAAATTTTTGGCCGAGACTATTCAGAATCTGCCGATGCTCATCTTCGGTAAGTTCTCTCATTCGCAAAATCAGAACGCTCGCGCCAACCGGTGTAATGGCAATATCGCCGAATGACGAATCGCCGCTGGATTTTAAAAATGCGGCAGCTTCCTCAATTGAAGGATGGCCAGCCCGGAACTCCAGCTCCATTAAACTACCCCCGGTAAAATCCACGCCAAAATTCAGGCCGTAAATTATGAGCGCCGCGATTGATGCGCAAAGCAGCAGTACGGATAAGACGAACATAATTGTGTAAAATGGCTTCATGGATAATTTAAGAAAAAAGCGAGCGGAAACGCCGCAATGGGCTTTCAGCGAGAGTCATTAAAAAACATCTGGTAACGACCGTTGACGTAAACAAACTTAGAATAACTCCGATGCCGAGAGTGAGCGCGAATCCTTTGACAATGGATGTAGTAAAATAATAGAGAACAATAGCGCCGATGAGCGCAGTCACATGCGAGTCGCGAATTGATGGCCAAGAGCGGCGAAACCCCTCAAGCATGGCGGATATTGTTGTTTTACCCAAGGCAAGCTCCTCGCGCATGCGGGCAAAAATCAAAACATTGGCATCCAACCCAATGCCCAACGATAAAATGAATCCGGCGATCCCGGGAAGAGTAAGAGTTACCGGCAGGAATTTGTATATGGCCAATGTAATCGCGGAATAAATCAAAAGCGCGATCATCGCCATCAGCCCGGGCAAACGGTAAAAAACAATCATAAAAACGGCTACGAAAACAAGGCTCCACAACCCGGCACGTAAGCTAGCTACGAGAGATTCACTGCCAAGGGACGCGCCTATAGATTGTTGCGAGAGCAATTTTATGGGTATTGGCAGAGCTCCGGAATTCAGATTTCGTACAAGTTCACGCGCTTCTGTGATCGTAAACCTCCCGGTAATCTGGGCAGTGCCGCCAGTAATCTCTGCCTGTACCACCGGCTGGCTTATAGCCGCGCCATCCAGGTAAATGGCAAGGGTCTTACCGATGTTTTCCTTGGTTAATTTTGCAAAAATTTTTGCGCCATCATTGTCAAAATCAAGAACAATATATGGAGAACCGGTAACCTGGTCAAATGCCAATGAAGCATTCTCCAAAAATCTGCCGGTAAGTTCGGTTTCCTGATAGATAGGATCTATGGGTGCTAGCAACTGGCCGGATTTGATATCCGCAATTAGTTTGTCGCGCTCTTCGGCCGGCCGCTCGGTTTTAAATTCCAAATACGGCGTCTGGCCGATCAAACGAATGGCTTCGTTAGTATCAAAAACCCCGGCCAGCTCGACAATCAGCCGATTATCATCCCCGGACTTAACAACTTGCACCACCGGTTCAGTTACGCCAAAAAAATTGACTCTGCGTTCGATCACGTCGCGAAGACCAATCATTGCCTCGGCGGCTTCGCCGGAGTTTATACCGGAAGTGTCGGCGCTATAAACCAAATGAATGCCGCCTTGCAAATCAAGCCCTAATTTATACTTAAGATTGCCTAAAAATCGGTCCGGAAAATAAAAATTGGCAAAATCAACATAGGCCAAAGCTATGCCGGCGAGTATCATTAAAATTGCTCCAATGCGATATTTCATTATTCTAATACAAACTCCGAAGGCGCCGGGTGAAGGTGCTTGCGGGATATCTCCAGAATGCCCGCTTCCTTCTCCTCGAATTCTTCCCGCAGAATAAAAATATCTCCCATACTAATATCTTTATGATAATGTTTCAAGACAAATGAATAATCGTCCATTTTGACCGAGGTGGGCACGCCAAACTGCTTGCGCACCACTACTATCGGGGTCATGGAAAAAGCGGAAAAAAGCGGTCCGGTAGGACTGCCTGCTCCATCCAGGCCTTCTTCATAATCAAGAAACTTACTCTTTGAAAATACCAGAAAAGGACGCGCTTTGATTACCGCGAGATCTTTACGAAAATTAACAAACGCGTCGTTTACTGTTTTAAAATCGCCCCAGACGCGCGCAATCCTCTTTGCCGGCTCTCTGGCCATCAGGCGTCCTGACCATGATTTTGGCCGCGCCCTGGCTTTGGCAAATAACCTTTCGACAAAGGTTGAATCGCGCAGAGCCACGTAATCTGAAATATCGGAGGGTATTTTAAAGATAATTTCCTTCTTAGCCAAGGCATTGCCCAGATAGTATTCAAAACAGCGGACGGTTTTATGAAAATAAACCTGCGCGAACATATTGAATCGCGCGAGGATATAGTGTTCAAAAGCATGCACGCCCGATTCGGAAATGCTGGTAACGTAAAAACTACCTCGTTTTATCACCCCGAGGTTATTTATTAACCAATTGAGATCATAGCTGCCGTACGGCACGCCGATAAAATAAGAATCGCGGAGCAAATAGTCCATACGATCGGCGTCAGCATCGCCGGAGATCCATGACCTTACAAGTTTATGCAAATTTTCAGGATCAATATTTTTCGAAAATAGCTTATCCCAGGCCTTCGGGACTGCCGCGTGTTTATGAATAAGAGAAGCAATTATTTCTGACTCGGCTTCAGATAAAACTGAATTCTTACCTGCGGACAATCCCTTTATAATAAGAACGCTGTAATCCTCATGAGCGGCCTTGCGGCCAAAATCTTTTTTTGCAAACCAGCTTTTGGGAAGATCCAATTCTTTAAACTTCGGCATGCCAGACTCCGCGGCGTGTGAAAATGGCGGATGGCCGGCGTCATGCAGAAGCGCGGCCAATCTCGCGAAGAACTTTAACAGCTCTTTTTCTTTTTCTGATAGAACCCTAGCCAGTACCGAATATTCCTCATTATATAAAAACTGATCAGCCATACGGCCGGCAACGTGCATGGCGCCTAACGAATGGGAAAACCGGTCGTGCACCGCGCCGGGATATACGAACGACACAAACGCCAGTTGTCTGATATAGCGCAGACGCTGAAAAAAGGGGTGGTCAATAACGGCCTTCTCCCTCTCGGAAAAAGTAATGATCTTATGTATAGCATCATTTATTTGGTAGACGGCCATTACCAACAGAGTATCATAAATATAAACTTTTTCGAGGACGAAACAGCCGGCTCATTTTAACGAGCCGGCTGATACTCTCATAACTAGACCAGGGGAACCCCGCAGGCAGTGCGAGCAAAAACATAAACAGAGGTAAGGTCAGCGCGAGATAAGTTTGGCCACCAACTATATTCTGTTCTAAGCGCTTCTTCCATCTCAATAAAAATCTTTCTTACTTCATGATTTACGCTAAACTTCGTTCTCTGCCAAGTGCAAAATTCGATTTCAGAAAGATTAGCGCCAAACTGAAACCCGACCATATTGCCCATGGCCATAGCATATTGCAAGAGGTGACGCGGGGCATCGTTCGTATACCAAGTTGTGTACAGATCGGCATTTCCTTTCCATATCCCGTGACAGGCCCTAAAGAAACCTGACGGGGCCGGTTTATCGTATTTGTAAAAACCGAGTTCCGGCGTGACCAGTGTGCGATAATGAGTCGCTAGTTGTTGGCGCTGCAAATCGCGCCAGCCCCTAAAACTCATCTGGCCAAGAAAAACGGCCGATAGCAACTCAAAATGATTCGGCAATCTATCGAATTCGGTTCGTGAAATTTTAGCCAGCGTCCTGATAGCCGAAGAAAGATCGTGGGCGTACGGACTCTGGGTAGAAAACATTTCTTGTCTTGTAAAGCTGCCGGCGAGTATCATCTTAACAATATGACGCGGGACTAAATTTGCACGCTCAATGCCACTCCGAGATAACATCTCATTTTGAGTTAAAGCTTCTCTGTCGGCATCAACCAAAAAACTATTGGCGATCCAGTTTGCCGAATCGAATCGGTACGGGGCAGGATATTCCCACAATGCGCCCTCCCATGAACTTGGCTGGTAATGCCGTACGAATTGATCGCCGCCGATTTTAGCGGCCTCGGCTATAATCATTTCGGCTAACACATGATTTTCCGGCGTGTTATCAAGAAGCAAATGCTTTAGGATTTGCGGAAATGCTTCTCCGCTTACTGCGACCCCTACCGAAGTGAGGGTCGCACATGGCAGAAAATTGCCAAGAACATCACAAGTTTCACCGATAACACCCGCCTCCAAATCCTTCTCACCGAACATTCTCCCATATTTGTTTCTCAAGTATTGCGGGAATTCGCCCATAAAGTTCTCACCTTGCCATCCCCGATATTGATCAAAGGCATAATCCATAGTGGTCTGAACATGCTTTTTATCGATCTCAAACTCACCAAGCTCTTCCCAAATCGGATACATATCCTTACCAGACATATCTACGTATCTAGTGGAGAGCTCGATATACCCAGCGCCCGGACGAGTCCACTCTAATGATTTTGCGGCAAGAATAGAAATATTCTCACAGCAAAAAGAAAGTTTGGCCATACGGGCAATAGAATTATGGCCGTATTTATCAAGCCAAACACTTAGAAACTTTTTAACCTTTGCGCCCGCCGAAAACTTTTTGACGTATTCGGCATCAACTGACAATGCGCCTAGAAAGTCAAGCAAGCTCCGTCGTGTTTCTGCAGAGTGATTAATATAAGATTCGAGCGAATTAATCTTGAAATGCCCCAAGAATCGCGGAGCATCTTCATCAAAATGCTTTGCTGTTTCATTAAGCTGTGCCGCTAAAAACTGCGGTAAAAAACTATCAACAAACATTCCGCGTAGCCCACGACTATTTTTCATCCGCGAATACATTGAAAGTAAAACATCAATCACTGCTTCCGGCAACGAATGAACAAAAAACACCCGGCTATCTATGTTCGTGAAAAATGATTTAAGCGCGCGAACTTCGATCTCGCTGAATTTTGGACGATATTTTTCACTCGTCAAAAACTCACGCGCGTGAGCAAGCAACGAATCCTGCCGGCTGTCCATCTTAATGCCTCCTTCCGTGGATTTTATTCGTACAACCCGTCAATTTGCTCTTTTACCTTCTGCCATACATCTTCAAGCGGCAACTCGGCATTAACTACCACGTAAGTATCAGGATCGGCGCTCGCCATTTCCAAAAATCCGTTGCGTACCCGCCGATGAAAATCAAGGTTCTCCTGATCAAAACGAGTGGTCAAAGCTTCACGTAAGAGCAATTTCTCTGGATCGCCATCAAGTAAGAATATCAAATCGGGCCATATACCTTGCCGGGATTTTGCGCTCTTTAATTTAATCAGGTTTAAGTCTAGGCCGCGTCCATAGCCCTGATAGGCAATCGACGATGGCTCAAAGCGGTCGCAAAGCACCGTCTCATTTCGCGCCAAAGCCGGCAGTATAACATTCTGGACATGCAGTCTGCGGTCTTCACAAAACAATTCAAGCTCATCCGCGGCAGTCAAGTTTTTGTTTCTGGCATCTAGGAGTTTCTCTCTAAGATGAATATCGCCGCCGCCCGGTTCACGCGTTTCTAAAACCTTAACCTCCAAAGATCGCAAATACAAAGCCGCGCGTTTGATCTGGGTACTTTTACCGGTCTTCTCTCCGCCCTCAAAATCTATAAACAAACCGACGCCTGACATCTCTTCCATTCTAGCATTCTCCAATTATTAAATTTTTCATGAGCTTCTTTAGAAATAATATCATGATTGGAAACTTACTAAATATACTCTTGATGCGCTAAGCTATCCCCAGTTTATCCCCACACAAAAATAAACTGATGAGTTGTTAAAAATTAAAACCCAGTCAGCAGACTGGGTCATAACACTATTAAATATTTATGCCGATAGCACGAAAACGACTAAGAGCAGAGTCCACATGCAGGAAATCCGGTAAACAAATTTGGCGATTACCGAACTCAACTACATGGCCGGAGGCTGCATCTTCCAATTTATCCACCCCGACAAGCGCGCTTAAGCACTTCTGCGCTTCAGCTTGCGCGTGCAATTTTCGGCCGTTTAGCTGACAAGCTGTAGCTACGACAAAATGCTGTTCAGCAGATTTTAGCTCACCGTATTTCTTCATCGGCCTCACCCCCTCTTTTTGAGCCAACTCCGGAAACCAAACGCTGATTTCATATTCCGCGGCTAATTCCGAATCAGAGCCATGCACTAAACTATGCAACCGATCGCTCGGAAAATCTCCGCGGATAGTTCCTCTTTCCTCGCCGCCGAGCGGACCGATAAACACGCGGGTATTAGCAATAATATTTTCTCCTTCCAAAACTAAAGCGATAATCGGGCCAGAGGTCAGATACTTAAGTACGCTATGCCGCAGTGCTGGGGACTTGGCAAAAACAAATTTGTAATGATCTTCGATCAATCCTGCGCTGGCGCTAATCCTTTTCGCTACTACCAACTCAAAGCAACAGCCAAGGATTCTATTAATAATCAGATTATGAAATTTCTGTCTAATAGCATCGGGCTTGATTAAAACCAAGGTTCTTTCAACCACACTCGCCTCCCCGCCGTTTGAACTTCCCCAACCTAAATAGAGAGTACGCTTTTTTTGGCTGACTGTGAAGAGGTCGAAGAAAGCATTAATTCGAAATGATCCATGGCTTTTTTAATGTCTGCCCCGACATCACCAATAAATGCGAACCTCGCAAGCTCACGCCTCTCGACCCATCGAGAATCTTTGAAATCACCACCAAGCCCAATCCGATCATCACTGTCAACAAGGGCAAAAAAAGTTAAAACCAAAGTTGGCACGCCGCTCTTTCTGATAAAAACCGTATCGCGACTTTCGAGCATAAAGACTCTCGACAAAATAAGTCCGGTTTCTTCGCGAACTTCTCTTTTAATCGCCCTCACAATTACACCTTTCCAGTTCTTGTGCGATCTCGTTATTTTAGGCCGACCCCAATCTTTACGATCAACTTTTCCGCCGGGAACAGCCCATAAGCCCGGGCCCTCTTCTTCGGAATCTTCGCGCTTAAGTATAAGTGTTCTCAAAAAGCCGTCCGGAAATCGCCTCAATACCACGCAGGTGACTACTACAACATATATATTCGACAGATCTCTTACATTTATCACCGCTCGATCCTCCGGCTAACTTCCTTGAATTGTTTAGGAAGTTTAGGCCCGCGCTGGAAAAGATAAGAAGAACCGAGAACGACATCTCCGTAAAGCGTATCAGCTGACTCCGATAGATGTTCAACAAACATCTTGGCCGCTCTTTGTTTGTGGGCAAAAATGAGATTGTCCTCGTAGGGCGTGATCTCGAAAGTTGCCGGCGTCCCGCGAACCGACCCGTCCGAGCCGTAACCGAATCCCGGATCGAAAAATCCCGCGGAATGAACTCGAAAATCCCCAGAACCCGAGTCGGAAACCTCCATTTCGCTCGCGTACTTTTCAGAGAAACTTACGAATTCATAAGAAGATAGAATATACCCGCGGCCGCGCTCTAATGCCAGATAGCCGGATTTTGGTTTTTCAATCGCGTCAAAAAAATCAGAAGGATTATACGTCTCTCGCGGAACAGAAAAATCAAAAACCCTGTCTTGAACCGTTCTGGTCCGCCAAGCAACAATATCGCTTTCTAAATCGGAGCGGATGATTAACGCACCGTCACCGTCGTAGAGCGTTATGCTTTCAAATGGGATCGGCGCACCGACCGGCAGCCACAGAAATGGATGTTCGTTGTATGCCGCAACAAATTCTTCGTGCCCAAGACGCGGTTCGCCGGAAAAAAAGCGCATTTGAGAAATGGCTAAATCACGGCGCAACTGCACTACGAATGAACGCGACACTACCATAGCCCAAATATCGCCTTCATAACCGCCGGGCAAACGATCCAAAACAGCGCCCCGCTCCGACAATAACCTCACGTGCAGAAACGATCTGCCAACAGTTGATTTCGGAGAGGCCTTGGCGCGGATGTGGGTTGGCAAGGCAAACCGCTCATTTAAACGAATGATGTACGGAACTCCAACTTCCAACGGGTTGTCCAGTGTGGCTGGACACAATATTACACGCTCTAAAAAATCAGAAAAATCTTCATCCCGACGAGGTACTGATATTCCTTTTAGCCGATAAATTTCACCGGAAAGAGTTACATCCAAACCAGAAGGCTGGATATTTTCGTACTCTGCCACCATGATCTTCCCGTCATCTAATAGATCTTTAATCATCTGGTACGGCAAAACTCCGCGTTTCATGCGCACACTCCTGTTCGTATATTTCAAAACTACGTCTGCCTATTATTTTATAAATAAAAAGAAACGCGCGATATTGATTGATGGCGTGTTTCGTGTGATAAAATATCCGCAGGCCAACCGACAGAATGTTTTATGATAAAATTCTTTTAGAAGCCGGGTGTTTTTACCACGAAGGAGGCCTTGGTGCGAACCGCAGTTGACGTAATCCGAAGAATCGTTTCGGCGAACAACTTGCCTTTTTTGAGCTTTGACGTCTATCAGCCAAAAGGCTGGCATGATGGCACTATCAAGCACTTTAAAGACGAAAAGAAGCCGGGCCAAAGGCGCAACCCAAAAAATGCCGTTGAGCATTCCGGACCGAGTGGCCCAGTTACACTCCGACATGAGCAAATTTTGGAAGATGACTTGAACCAAATTATGACCGACTTGCCCGCCGACTCCGCCCTGCAAGTTATTTCGCCAACTATTCTCGATACGAAAGTGGTCCACATTCCAATGCTGGATATAGAATTACCGCCAAACGAAGAAAATCTTTCATATCTTATTTCTTGCTTGCGCGCTTTAGGCGAAAAAGAAGGCGCGATACTCTTAAGCGGCGCTTCCTACCACTATTATGGATATAATCTGATGACGCCCGACCAATGGCAAAAATTCATGTACAAGAGCTTGCTCTTGGACGAAGTGGTGGATACGCGTTGGATCGGCCATCGTTTGCTTGACGGTATTGCGCTGTTACGCATCACCCCCAAGTCCGGATATGATTTTAGCCCCTACGTGGTGGCGGAAATATAAAAAATAAACGCGCGAGCAAATCGCGCGTTATTTTTAGCCATTAAAAATTTATTCTAAAGTTACTTCACCTCAATCCCCATAGAGCGAGCCGATCCCTCGACGATTTTCATTGCGCCTTCGATGTCATTAGCATTCAAGTCTTCCATTTTTTGTTCGGCGATTTTGCGGACTTGATCTTTAGTTACTTTTCCCACCTTAGTGGTCAAAGGATTGGCAGCGCCTTTTTCGATTCCGGCGGCTTTACGCAATAAATCCGACGCTGGCGGAGTCTTTAATTTAAAATCAAAAGTTCGGTCTTGATAAATAGTAATTTCGGCTGGAATGATTGCATCGCCCTTATCGGCTGTCGCGTCGTTAAATTTCTTTACAAACTCGCCGATATTTATGCCGTGCGGACCCAAAGCAGTACCAACCGGAGGAGCGGGGGTTGCTTTGCCGGCTGGTAATTGAATTTTTAAAACTATCTTTACTGGTTTTTTCGCCATATTATAGTTTCTTAATCTGCAGAATATCAACTTCGGTTGGCGTCTCCCTGCCGAAAATGCTTATTAATACTTTAACTTTTCCGCGGTCTTCGTCAACCTCGGAAATTTTCCCTTCAAAATCCTTGAATGGTCCGTCGGTAACGCGGACCAAATCGCCCGCGGCCACATCAATCTTAAATTTCGGCTCATCCACGCCCATTCTTTTAAACAAGGTGTCAATTTCATCTTTGCTCAAAGGCGCGGGCGTTATCCCGGTGCCGACAAAACCGGTAACTCGAGGAGTATTTCGCACCACATACCACGAATCGTCGGTGACAACCATTTCCACCAAAACATACCCTTGATAAATTTTTTCTTCAACGGTGTGACGCTTGCCGCCTTTAATTTTTATCTTTTTTTCTTTGGGGACTAAAACATTAAAAATCTTATCCTCCATACCCAAGGATTCGATGCGCTGGCGAAGATTCCGCGCTACCGCGTCTTCATAGCCGGAATAAGTATGCACCGCATACCAATTTCTTCCTTGTTGTAATTGCTGACGAACCATACGGGGCAAATTAAACAATCAATCTTAATAATGCCGCGAAAACAAAATCAAGACTGCCTAAAAAAACCGCAACCGCCAGAGACAACCCGATAATGATCGCGGTAAAGCGCATTGTATCTTGCTTGGTCGGCCAATTCACTTTTTTGAGCTCCAAGCGCGAACCTTTGATGTAGTCTATGAAAATATTTAGATATTTCATAAATCAGAAATTGTTTCTAGAGCGAGCCGTGGCGCTATTTTTATCAATTTCCCTTGGTGGCTGTTGATAAAAATAGCGCGGGGCGAGCGATAGACACCTATTCAAAAAAGCCCGGACGGGCTATTTAATACCAGACTAGCAAAAACGCAAATCCTAGTCAAGTAGCTTCTCCAACTCGGCCTTGACTTGCGGAATGGCGGCAATACCTTGCCGAACCATATCCTCCGCCTTACTGTCATCTTTCAAAACACGCTTATAGAACTCAAAAGCCGCAAAATAGCCATAGATGTGAGTGGGAGCGGCTTTAATGGCTCTCAAGTAATATTCTTCAGCTTTTTGGTAATCATGGAGATACCCAGAATACAGATTGGCTATATTATTGAAAGGCGCTGAACTTGACGGGCTTAACCCAGAAGCATAAAGCCAAATCTCCAGAGCCGCGTCATAGTCGCCAATTAATTTTCTATAATTTCCCAATTCGACCCAATCGTCAAAAAAGGCAGTCTCGTTTTGTACCTTGTGAGTTATGGCCATTATCTTCTCTCTGGCCAACATCTTGGTTTCTTCCGGAAGATCTGAATATATCACGATGGGGCGATTCAAATCCGGAACAGGATTATTATCTTTCTCCGCAACTGCTGGTGTTTTTTTATCGGCGATCGCCGGCTTTTCAGGATTCGGCAAGTTTACATCATATTCTAAATCCAGCGGAGTTTTCGGTTCAGCTTCGTTCCTTTTAGTCCATTTCGGACCGAAAGCAAAACCAACCATGAATATAAGGATGAAAACTATTACAAATGCCAAAAACTTGGGCTGCATACTAAAAGTATATTATTTCTATCCGAAAAATCAACTCCAAAAACAAAAGCCCCGCAAGATTGCGGGGCTTTCGCCCTAGTCACAAGGAAACTAGTTTTAGTTAGCGCTTTCCAGGGTTTCGGCCGCCATGTTGGTGGTCGGCAGACCCGGCATGAGATAACCGTTGGTGTAATCAATGTCTCCAGTGGTCACCGCGGTAGTGGTAGAAATCGGCGACCAAATAAAGTCATCGTTAGTGTCGTTATTGACTCCAGTGTCGAAGAATGGCGATCCTACATTATCCATCGGTCCATAAGTTGCTGGCTGATTGGATGGATAAGCCGCGTCACCTTCGAGCTGAACCTCAATGGTTTCAGTTCCGGATGCTTGTTCTACGGTGGCCAAGGTAGCGGTAAGCTTGAACCATCTAGACTGGCCTTTTGGCACAGTGTAAGTCGTGGTTGCGGCGTTGCAGGTTGTGCCTTTGTCCATGTAGATTTCCAATTGGTTACCAGTTCCGTTCACAAAGTTAGCTGCTGTGCTTGATCGGCCGTTGAAACAGGTGCCGAAGTTCAATAGACCATCCGTAGTAAACGCGGTATCAACATTAGCGAACGCGGAGTCGGTGTAAGCATAAAGTCCGAAAGCGGAAGTAGTAGCGCCAGTACTGCCCGGCTTAGATGACGAGCTAACAGCAAAGCTGAACTTGTAGATGGCAACGTCATTATCCGTTGCGGTAACCTTGAACTTATACAAGGTTCGGTTAGTGCCGCTCACCAAAAGTCTTTCGCCGCTAGACAAGTCAACCCTAGCAAATGTCGGATAAGCCTTGAAGAGCCGGACTCCGGACAATGCAGTGTCAGCCGAAGATGGCGAAATATTTGTGCCAGATCCTGATCCAACACCATAGTTACCGCCATTAAGACCGTTGGAATTGCCGTCATAATCAACTATCAGTAAGTCGCCGGATCGGGTCATTGGTCCAGATGCAGAAATTCCTGCAACATCTCCTTTGACCAACATAACCCTTGACCCATCTTTGGTTACCTTGAAGTCTCCGGTAAGGATTGCTGAGCTGGTTGCCAAATCGCCGTTATTGGCAAATAAGGCATTACCAATTTGCTTGTTGGCTGTCTCATCCCATAGAGTTACTTGCGAACCAACCAAGTTAAGCGGCGTGTTCGAAGCAACGCTGGTAAGCTGTAAGGCAACTCGCTTAACATCAATATCTTCTTCGGTTGCGGCAAACTTTAATCTCGCGAGAGTTACACCAGTTGTCCCCGAAGATACCACTCGGTATCCCGGAGTATTGTCATTAACAACAGTGTAAGTTCCGCTTGCTACACCGGTCATGGTTTGACCCGCTGAATCATTTTCAACTTCAGTGATCTCTTGATTAGAGGTTACGCCGGTTGGTGTAGGACTGGAAGAAGAATCATAACCCCAAGTATATTTGCCAGTCGATCCAGTAGCGAGATTGCACTTTAGCGCAACAACTTTAACAGTTCCTTTTGGAATAACCAATCCATTACCGTCAAATGTAAAGACCGTTGAAGATGCAGCTGCTGTTGGGTTTGTAACATTTGAACCCGTAGTAAGTTTGGTCAAGCCGTCATACAAGGCACAGGCAGTAAGATCAGTGGCCGTTCCTTTGCCCAAGTTATATTCAAGCGGGATAGAAGCCAGTTTTACATCTTCGCCAGACTGCGTAGCATCGAATTCATAATTAGCAAAAAGGAAATTCTGGAATCCGGCCACTACGTTTTGCGCGAGGGGAACAGTCTGCACGCTGATAGTAAGCGCTCCGGCCTTAACAGTCATGGGGTTTGCCGTAACTGCGCTAGATGGAGTCGGGGTAACAGTTTTACCAGTTGTTATACCCTTGACTGTAGTCCATTCAGTCGAAGGAGTGGTAGAGGCCTGTGCTGTGTCGTTGTTGGCAAAATCAGTTCCGTATTTGCCTTTAAGAATATAAGTCTTCTTACCTACCTTAAAGGTCACGGTATCAGTAAAGGTTAAAGTCCCGCTAACGCCAGTGCCGGAGCCATCTACTGGTCCTGCGACAATTGCTCCGCTCTCTTCAAAGAGCGAAACGTTAGTTAAGTCAGCAGTATTACCAGTTCCTGTTCCGGTCTGAACATTGAAGACCATCTTACCTACCGAAATGTCTTCGCCTTTTACTTCAACAGTGAATCCTCCAACAACCTCGTTTGAGATATTTTCGGCTACGTTTTGCGCGGCCACACTTGAAGCGGCTTCGACATTAATAGTTCCGGTGGAAATAGTGTGAGCATAGGCATTGTAGAACGGCTGGGTGTTAGATGAAAGCGAACCAGCTGCAGCTGCTCCCGTAGAACCACCGCTAACAGTTATGTAGTAATTAAAGTTCGAACCTTTAACTACGACGTCGGTCTTTTCTTCAACATTAAAGTCTATAGTACGAGCCGATCCATCAGCTACTGTGCCCTTAATGTAAAGCTGTACTAGAGCGCCCTTATCGAATTCTACTGGTGTTGCTGGACGGACGATATAGTACTTATCGTCATCAGATATAGTGGTATCGTAATCCGTACCGTTAATATTTACTTTGATATCTTTGAGATCGGCGCGTCCGGCTGAACCTGCCTGATTCCAACGCATTGATTCAAGTTTTACCTTTTCATTTGAACCAATGGTGAGCTGAATTCCTGAATAAGTCTTTTCAGTCCCAACTTCCAGAGTGGCATCAGCCGCTCCCGGATCATAGGTGCCTCGAGCAACCGAAACCGTCGCTATTGCAAGCGTGGTGTTAACGGTATGCGAAGAGCCGGTGATCGGAAGTGAGCCGTTAACTTTGGCGGCGGTATCAATTGCAACCAAAGTCAGTGAGATAACTTCACCAGAGTTGCCGCCCGAAGCCATATTGCCAGCAAGGGTTACCCGCTTAGTCTGGCCGGCTTTTACTGTAAAACCACCAGTCTTTACTTGATGCGCGCTGTTTATGGTCTTGGCATTGCCAATCTGGTCGCCATTTTCGTCAATAATGACGAGATCAGCGAAGTTGGAATCAGAGCCAAGCCCAGTTCTTTCGACAGTAAGTCCATCTACCTTAACATCTCCGTCAGCTGACGCGGTAAAGTTTACAACCGTAAACGGAACTCGCGCGGCTCCTCCAGCTGAAGGGGCTGGCGCAATGGAATTTGAAGGATGTGTCCCGGCCGCTACCGTCAGACCAGTTCCTACTGGAGCTGGAGGAGGCGGCGTTCCTGGCGCGGGTGCCGGCGCTGGTGCTGGTGCTGGCGCTGGTGCCGCGGCTACAAGAGTATTGTAATGAGCTCTTGAACCGGCGCCCCAGTAGCCAGTACCGACTGCTAGTCCTAATGGTGTTAGAACTTGCCCAGCACTAGCATTCTGCCATTTTACTACCGCAGCCTTGGTCAGCGATCCGAAGTAACTTGACTCGTTACCCGGAGAGCCGGCGCCGCTAGCGGCAACTTTATATCCTGCTCCATTCAAATACTTCTGCAGACACATTACGTCATCGCCAGTCATGCCCATTGCAAGACTGCGGGTGAAATTGCAAGAAACTGCTGGTCCACTGCCTTGCATTGTTGACAATTGCGATTGCAGAGTAGCAATTTGAGCAAGAAGTGCCTGGATTTGAGATTGAAGATCCGCGGTTGTCTGGGCGTATGCCGCGACTGGCGCGAAATACGCGATTCCGGACATCCATAACGCGGTAGTCAAGCTTAGAACTGTTGAAAGGGTTTTGCCCCAAACAGTTCTTTTTAATCTACTCATACTAATAAATTTTAATCTTAATTAATTGATTTCTTTTTCCTCCGCTTCGCCCCGCTTAAAGCGGCGCTTCGCGGAATTCCAAGAAACCGATGACAAAGCATATTAACCGAGTTTCGACATTGGCTCGGATAACTTTGTCTAAAATATTCTAACTAATAATAACCCGAGTAAATTCAATTTAATCTATCTTCCGTGCTTCCTCTATATTAATCTGTCAAGGTTCTTGTTTGGGGTTGTATGCCCCCCATCCAGCTATTCATTATAAATTAATGATAAGCAGGATAGGCGAAACGCAAACTAAACTCACTATAATAGAAAAGATACCGCAAATAAGCCATTAAATGGCTTCTCCATTTTTACACTCTCCGTATCCCTAAAATACTATCGAACTCTGCGCAAATCAAGCCTCCACCCATCAAATTTATTATAGACTCCCGTGCGCACCTTGCAAAATATACTTTGTGGATAACTTTTTTATAATATACAGCCATCGAATTATGGTCAATAAATCGTGTGTGAATAATAAATTTAGTTTACCTGGCAACTCTTTTTCAACTCTTTTTATTGATTCTTCAGGGCATATCTACGCCAGCGCTTATCTCCATTCATTCCTATAATGCCGCGGTTGACTAGCGAAATTAGGTCACGCTGAATGGTTTTTGCGCTTATATCCGAAAAGTGGCTGTAAATATCGCCGATACTCACCTCCCCCATTTCCTTAACCAGAGATAGAATTTTGGCATGTCTGTAGCTAAAATGCAAGGGCCCGGCATCATTATGTGCTTCAATTCTCATAGCTGATGACGAATTAGAGCCTCCTCCCTTACCTGGATTGTCTTCAATATTTAGCTCTTTTCTATCATCTCTGGGGTTAAAATACGGTGAAGATATTAATGCGTCCTCATTGGCGGTTTTCAGCTCACCAAAAATCGCCGAACCTGTTTTATCGATATTTAAATCATCCTGAACGAATGCGAGAATAAAATTGTATTCTCGCGATAAAACATCAAAATTTGTCCTGGCGATGAACGAACCAAAAGAAGCCAATTCAGTTAAGGATAAAATCTTTTTAATAATCCGGGAAGCGACCTTAAATTCTCTGGTCAATTCATGGGGAGATCGGGTATCAGCATTTAAAAAAGAGTTGAATATCATAATTGCCTCTTTTCGCAATGTCCATTTAAGCGGCTCGTCATCGGGCATTAAATCGGTCACACGATAAAGCGCCTCAGTTATTTTTTTAACCTTAACAGACACCTGAGAAAAACTATTTTCTATTGGACTTATATCGGACATATTGGACATTATACAATTATATAAGCCACTAGGGAAAATGTCCTATAAAGACAAGCCAACTATTTTAATCCCGAGTTTTTCGACTTTCTTTTCTTGTAAATCTTATACGAACCAAAACCAAGCGCGGCTAGGGTAATAGCCGAGGCCAATGAAGCCAGATAGTTTGCCAAAAAATTCTCCCACATAATAGTGAAATTATAATCTCAAACTATTTAAATGGCAAAAGATTGAACTAGCTTGGGAGACTAGACGAAGTCGTGTATCATAACAACAGATCCAAAAAATCCAAAATGCCAGAAACGGAGGTTTATCCGTGAAAACGCAGGAAACGATTCGTGACGATGGACTGCGTATTATTACCGGCAAAGTACCTTCAAAAAAAGCGCACATGAGGTTAATCGCCAAGGTAGGTTCCGCCTATGACCCACCGCACCAACAAGGACTTTTTCACTATTTTGAACACATGGCGTTCAAGGGGACCAAACAGCGAACCGTAGAGGAAATCCGTAGTTTCTCCCGCCGTAACATTTTGAACAGCAATGCTTCAACCGGAAGACTCGCAACTACCTATGAAGGTGAAGCGGTCTATAAAAAGTTTTTTCGCCTCTGTGATTTTCTTTGCGACCTCTACTCCAATTCAAATTTTCCTCCGGAGGAAATTGAGCGAGAACAAGAAGTCGTACTTAACGAAATTGCACGCGACCAAGACCAGGATAATTACATTGCTTTTTGGAAACTATGGGAAGCCCTGTGGCAAAGTAACCCGCTCCGTATATTCGGGGTAGGAACACCGGAGGGTGTAAGGAGCGTTGATCGCGACACTTTAATGGCAGCAAAAGAAAAATGGTATGTCCCGTCAAACACCATTGCCATTGCCGTGGGTAAGGTAGACCATAACGAGTTCGTAAGCGAACTAAACCGGCACATTCCCGAAAACGCAAAAACGGTAGCCCGTCTGACGTGGGAAGATGAATACGAGACTACCCCGCATCAGCCGGAAGTTATTGTCGAGCGCCCGCAAAGAGAGAAAGCAACTATTGTTTTCGGCTGCAAATTCCCTCTACGTACAGACGATGGACACGCGGCGACTTCCAAGCTCCTCCAATATACTTTAGTCACCGGAGCTGGTTCACTCCTGTGGCGGGAGTTGAGAGAAAAACGAGGTTTAGCATATAGTCTTTCGGGCGGTGTGACGAACGAATACCCCCTTGGGGCGCACTTCTACGTCAGTGTGGAAACGATGCCAGATCGGATTGATACAGTACGTGAGTTGGTGCCGCCAATTCTCTTGCAACCGTTTTCCAACCAAAAGATATTTGAAGAAACAAAGGAGTATCTTGCGGATTGGCATACTCTCGATTATGAGGAATTGCACCGATGGGCCTCCCTGCTGCAAAACGAGTTACAAAAAGGCAAGGCCCCGAAAAGCACTGAACGGTATTTATCAAGGTTCCACAAAGCGATTTCCTCCGTAACGATTGATGAAGTTGAAGAACTGCGTAAAACTACGTTTACCCCGGAACGATTTGCCACGGTCGTCATTAAACCGACCTAACAGATCAAATAAGAACCAGACGCACCCCGTGGTGCGTTTTTTACAATTCACCAACCCAGAGAAAAAGCCTGGGGGTTTTTATTTTGACGCCGGCTTACGCAATCGGACAGATAACGGAGTGATTTCCAAGTATTCATCTTCAGCCATCACTTCCAGGCCGCGTTCAATTGAAAGAGTAAAAGGAGGAGTTAATGCTATTGCTTCATCAGATGCGGAGGCGCGCACATTAGTGAGCTGTTTGCCCTTGGTCGGATTTACATACATTTCTTCGCCCTTAGAAGTATTCCCGATCACCATACCCTCATAAACTTCCACGCCGGGGCCAATATACAAAACTCCGCGATCCTGCAAGCCCCAAAGAGAAAACCCGGAAGATCTACCGGAAGCCATTGATATCATTGAACCCTGTGAACGTTTCTTAATTTCACCATAATAAGGCTTGAACCCCACGAAACGCGAAGACAAAATTCCGTTGCCCTTAGTATCAATAACAAATTGATTTCTATACCCCAGGAGTCCGCGCGTTGGGCCTTCCAGAAAAAGACGAATTGTACCAGAATAGTGGATGATGTTTTTGATTATAATTCCCCTTGATCCTAATCTTTCAATAACAACGCCCTGAAATTCATCCGGTATGTCTACTACGACTTCTTCATATGGTTCTGTTTTTTCTCCGTTTTCATCCCGTATGATCGCTTGCGGCTGGGAAACCTGCACCTCATATCCGGCGCGGCGCATATTTTCAAGAAGTATAGCAACGTGGAATTCGCCGCGACCATAAACCTTAAAACTATCGCTGGAAGAAAAATCAACTTTTAATCCAACATTCACCTCAAGCTCGCGCTCTAAATACTCGCGCAACTGCCTCGTAGTCACAAATTTACCTTCTCTCCCGCCGAACGGAGAATTATTCACAAAAAACCTAAGAGAAATAGTCGGTTCATCTATTTTTATTGCCGGGAGCAACGCCGAATTTTCATCACTGGCAACTGTCTCGCCTATAAATATATCCGGCAACCCAGCGACCATCACAATATCCCCCGCCCCCGCTTCTTGGGACTCTACTTTTTCCAATCCTTTAAAGGTGTATATTTTAGTTATTTTCCCCTTACGCGTTTCTTTTTCACTGTTTTTTATAAAAATGTTTTCCCCTTGCCGGATAATTCCTTCATAGATTCTGCCTACCGCAAGCCGCCCCAAAAAATTGTCGTACCCGAGATTAAACGGCTGAAAACGAAGCGGGCGCAAACCAAGACCCTCTGCCGATGCAGAAGGAATGTGCCTTAATATGATATCCAAAAGCGGAGACAAATCATTTGATTCGTCTTCGATCTTCAATTTCGCAATACCCTGCCGGCCTATAGCATAAACCACCGGAAAATTTGCCTGATCATCATTGGCCTCGAGCTCCAAAAAAAGCTCGAGCACCTGCTCTTCCGTGCGTTCAGGATCTGCCGCCTGTTTGTCTATCTTATTAATAACCACTATCGGCCTCAGCCCGAGTTCTAGAGATTTTTTGAGCACGAAACGGGTTTGCGGCATAGGCCCCTCCTGCGCGTCAACAACCAAAAGCACTGAATCTATTGAGCGCAAAACCCGCTCCACCTCTGAACCAAAATCCGCATGCCCGGGAGTGTCAACTATGTTAATCTTGGTTCCGCGATAACTGATTGAGGCATTTTTTGAGTAAATTGTAATGCCGCGCTCACGCTCAAGCGTATTTGAATCCATTGAAACGCCTTCAGCAATAGCCCCGGTCTGCCGCATTAAAGCATCGGTCAAAGTAGTTTTGCCGTGATCTACGTGCGCGATAATTGCTATGTTTCGTATCTCCACTGGTCCTAAATAGATTGAAAGATAAAAAAACGGCCCTTAGGCCAAGATAAAAACTAGATTATAATATTTAATAGTTTGCGTCAACTCCGGGGTTGGGTTATCTGAACTTCTGAAATCTACTTTTTGTCGCTCTTACTGAAACGAGAGAAAATACCGCCTTTTGATGGTTTGGCATTCTTTGACGAAACTCCAAACATGCTGGAAATACTCTTTGCAAAATCCTCGTGTCCAGTATTTCTTAATTGGTCTACAAACGATTTTTTATCGGAAATCTTTTCATCAAGCTCTCGCCTGGCTTGCGTTACAGATGCCTCTAACTCATCATAAACTTTTCTATTGTCACCAACATGTTGCCACGCCTCAGCAAATGTATCAAAACCGCCGAAACCCTCGGTGAATCTATTTCTTCGATCTACCGCTTGAAGCAACACCTCCGCCAAGACAAGCTGTTCTTCAAAGGATAATTCCCGCTCTTTATCGTTAGGAACTGCCTCCTCGTTTGATGGTTGCTCCATAATAATGAAATTATAATATCAAACTATTGAACTGGCAAAAATTGAGCGGCTGCCCTCTTCGGTTTCGTAAATTTTACCATCGGGCCCCATAAGTTATGTTATTTTTCATACGCCTCTCGGGCTCCGAATCTACTTCAAAATTTTATTTATTAAGTTTAATTTTTTCTCGCGACGCCAGCTTTTGATTTGAGATTCACGTTTTAGCGCTAAACTGCGCGTAGCGTGTTCTTCTTTATATAGCATTCGCTTGACGCCGCCTTTGGATTTTGTATATTTACCGCCTCGTTTGTTTTTGTGTTCATCAAATCTTCGTTCGGGATTATCTGTAATACCGGTATACAAACTGCCATCTTTGCATTCAAGAATATAAACAAACCACATATTGTATTCCCTCGCATTGCTCGGGAAACTGAATTTCGCGATTACTCGCGCGGCTCGTAAGCGAAATTCGTTCTGGGGGTACTGGACGAAGTTAGAACCCTTCTCTTGCAAGGAAAATCGTCTTTCTCTTTCAATTAAAGAGAATGTTCCCATTATCCAACGCCAAAGAATATATTTATATCCCAGATTTAACTCCTACCTCACCCTGAAATCTAAAAACCACTTGTCCAAGCAAAAGAAAAGCTAAGGCCGCAGGGAGGGTTATGACCGAGTTTTCCGGGGTAAGTTGGTTCAAAATTATGAGAACAAGAAAAGCCGCTATTCCACCTAAAAGACTTAGGGCTACGGCCTTTGGCTTTAGTTTCCAAAACAAAGACGCAATTACCACAGGAGAAACCGAAAGCAGCAAACTGCTTAATCCAAACAAAATAGATATAATATCTCTCACAAAAATAGCAAAAATCATTGCTGCTCCAGATAAGATAATCATTGAGTAGCTTATAATTTTTGTTAGTTCTTCGTCGGTGAATTTTCGCTTCTGTGCGATGAAGTCTCTGGCAACACTGGAAGCGACAAGATAAACTTCCGTATCTATTGTAGACATAATTGTCGCGAGAACCATCACTACAGCTGCACCCAGCAACCACGGAGGAAGCATTTGAAACAGCCCATAATAGAACGCATCGTTGGGGTTCAAATTGGCAAAATTGTTACGCGCAACAACCCCGACTAGAGTCATACAGAATCCGAAAACCAAGAAAAGAGCAGTAACGGTAAATAAAGAGCTTCTCGCCACCTGGTTGGTTCTTGCCGAGTAAATTCGCTGCCATATATCTGCGGAAGAAAAGGCAAGAAAGATACCTAGGGCAAGAAAGCTAATAAAGATAGTTGGCGAAATACTCAAGAGGGATTCAGTAAAATTAATATCCCCAAAATCAATGAAGAAAATCAGGCCTACGAATAGAATAAACATCAAGATGGCCTGAAGTAAATCGGTTGCGACAACCGCCTTATAACCACCAAGCAAAAGATAAACAAGAACTACTAAGCCACTGACTATCACGACCAATGAATATGAGACGTTAAAAAGGGGCGAGATAATAGTGCCAACGGCAATAAACTGGAGCGAAAGAAGGGCAAAAAAAGTGACAAAAATAATCAACGCAACAAGATATCTACTCAACTTTCCCCATCTAAGCCCGAAGTATTCTGAAAGATTAATTAGCCCATACATATCACCAACAGTCTTTATTTTGGGGGCAGCAAGACCCAATAGAATCATACCGAAAGCTAAACCAGCCCAAAACCAAAAGGCCCCGAGACCCATAGAATAGGCCAGAGCTGCTTGTGCAATAAGCATCTCCCCGCCCAATACGGCGAACACGGAGGCCGTGGTACGAAAGAACCCAACGTTTTTGCTGGCAATAATAAAATCCTGCGGCGTTTCTCGCCTCCCTGTTCGCCACCCGATATAGAGAACCGCTAAACAGTAAAGTAGAACCAGTCCCAAATTAAGTAGAAACATATACAAATTGACTTTATCATATCCCGCTATCTACTGTAAATTTTCAAAAAGTTCTACCGTCCAATCCCCATCCAAAAAATCGTTGCGTACACAAGCGGTTTTTTTCAAACTGCCGGGCTTGGATTCGGACCAAGATGAGCGGATTCAGAGTCCACTATCCTACCATTAGATGACCCGGCAATGTATATTTTTATACCAAATTTTTTAATATTTTCCAAATATTTTCTTGTAAAGCTGCCTACGACAAGTAATAATTAATGCATGCTAAACATCAAAATAATTCTGGCGAGCACCCGCGAAGGGCGATTTGGCGAAAAGCCGGCGACGTGGATTCATGAAGAAACGAACAAAAAAGATGGCGTGACTGCGGAACTTTTGGATCTTAAAGATTATCCCCTGCCTTTTTATAACGATATGGTAACGCCGTCTTCTATTAAAGACGGGGCATATTCTAACGAAGTCGCAAGAAACTGGGCAGCCAAAATCAAGGAAGCCGATGCCTTCATTATTGTTACTCCGGAATACAACCACAGCATGCCGGGCGCCTTGAAAAACGCCTTGGATTCGATTTATTCCGAATGGAGCAATAAACCAGTGGGATTCGTTGCCTATGGCGGAGTAGGCGGCGCGAGAGCTGTCGAACATTTACGAGGAGTGGTAATTGATCTGCAAATGGCACCGATTAGTAAAGCGATCCACATTGTCCAACCAAAAGACTTGCTCGATGAAAACGGCAACCTGAAACCGGGGGCGTTTAATATTTATGAAAAACGCGCCGGTATTTTCCTCGACCAACTCATCTGGTGGGCTAATGCATTAAAGGCCGCCAGGACAAAATAAAAACCGTTCGATCTCAAGAGATGAACGGATTTTATTTGCAGTTCTTGTCTATAAGCCGAATTCTGTGCCGATTTTGCCAGCGTGAAGCGCTGCTGTAAAATCGCGCATCCTGAGCGAAGTCTAAAGATTGCTCCTCGACAAGCTCGGAGCGCTCAATTTTACAGTAGCCTCCGGCTAGTAAAATTGGCGATAACCATTTATCTGGGCCCTCGATTGCTCTCGGGCTCTAGCGGCACCCTACCAGCAAAAATACTGATAGTACGACCTTGCACTCTGTAAGGATTTTGCCGTTTCATTCTGGCCTTTGGCCATCCTCCGTAGCTCCTTTAGGGAGCGAAGGAGGACTAAATTTTTATAACCAGATTCGCCCTGCTCCGCATAAAGCTTCGCAGGGCGCCTCGCATTTTTCAATGCTCGGCGTTTCTGTTCGCACCTCTTCCCTTGATTAAACTCGGGATGACGGGTGTTACCCGCTACATTTTTATCACGCAATGCGTGAGAGTGTTCGGACTTTCCTCCCCTCGACTCGGCGCTTACGCGCCTCGCTCGGGACGGTTACCCAACAAGAACTGCTACTTAGTATTTTATATAAAAAATCACTCGCTGTCAACTCTCAGTCACATCATCATCCAGCATAATCACCCGCAGTTTTTTAGGGCGGCGGCCTTCGATGCTTTTTACGAATTTTTCCAACTCATCCATGCGATAAAGACGGTAGTTGTTTACCGGATGGCGAAATGCAGCAAGCATCCCCCGCTTATCCCAATTCCTTAAAGTAAGCGGCGTTACCCCGACATACTTCGCGGCGTCTCTGATTGTAAGATATCTGCCCTTCATGCTGTTTCTTATCCTCTAATGATAACACACCGTTATAAACATTGATAAAAAATGCACCAATTTATACACTATATATCCACATAGTATCTACAATATATTATGTACAGATGAGTAATATTATAATATTATTCAGAGATAAATATTATTAACTTTCTTTACTTTAAACATGGAGGATATAATGTATTCGCATAGCGAAGCCGGATCTTCCGGAGAAGATTCACCTCAAAAACCGCAGGGTCTTTTCTCGTGGGAAGCTCTAAGCCGTCTAATGATTTATCTGCTGGTTGGCCTTACTACGGTGTGGTTCCTGCCATCCACCGTTTTCCCGCTGGAATTAAACAAGGCCTATTTGGCTTATATTTTAATAATCGCCAGTTTCGTTTTCTGGATTTTAGCCAAAATCCAAGAAGGCCGGATGCGTTTGCCTAAAAACTACATTGCTTTAGCCCTGTTGTTGTTGATCGCAACAGCGTTTCTTTCCGGATTATTTTCAATCAGCCGGCACTACTCATTTATCGGGCTGGGCCACGAAGAAGGCACGGTCGCCGCGCTTACTCTTTTTTCTTTAGTAGCTTTGCTTACTTCTGTCCTTTTTACGACACACGACCAGGTCAAAAATCTTTTCCGCGTTTTATTGGTAGCCGCCGGCGCGGTTTTTGTTTTCCAAATTCTGCATAGTATTTTCGGCCTAATTCCATTTTCGCAAACAATATTTACAACTCCGGCTTCGAACTTAATCGGCAGTTGGAATTCTTTCGGAATATTCTGGGGGCTCATCATCATCATCGCGCTTTTCTTTTCCGACAGCAACGATGGCCGGTGGCGAATGTATTCCTACGCAATCGCAACCGCCGGGCTGCTGGCTCTCATCGCGGTAAACTTCAATACAGCATGGTGGCTGTTTGCGGCTTTTGTGATAATGTTTTTGGCTTATCTTTTTTCTTTCGGCAACGGCATGCGCGCTTTAAGCTGGATGCCGATCGCCGCCCTCCTGGTATCATTGCTTTTTATCATCACCCCGGCCCTTGGGCAGACTATTAGCAACGTAATCGGCATAACTGCCCTGGATGTGCGGCCCAATCTGCAATCCAGCTGGCAGGTTATACAAAATACACTCGAGGAGGACATTATCCTAGGGTCTGGGCCAAACACTTTCTTGTATGATTGGATGAAATTTAAGCCCAACGACGTAAATACCACGCCATTCTGGGCAGTCCGTTTTAACTCCGGCATATCCTTCTTTCCGTCGCTAATCGCGACCATGGGCATTGCCGGAGCTAGCGCTCTCGCGATTCTCTTTTTATCGTTCCTGTGGTATGGGCTCCGTTCAATGTTTGCCCAAACCGAAAAAGGCGAAGGTACATTTATGACTATGTCCTTGATGACGGTCCTATACCTTACGATGGCTGGCATGTTATATTCGCCAGGATTTCTGATGACGCTTTTGCTCTTTGTGTTCTTGGGCGTATTTGCGGGCCATGTCACCAGACATGGGCTTGCCGGTGAATTTTCTTTTACGCTTTTCAAAAATTCCGGAACTGGTTTTGTTTCGGTTCTTTTGCTGTTATCTCTATCGCTCGCCAGCGTTTCAGGGCTTTATTTTCTCGGACAAAAATACGCCGGAGCCATCTATTACGGAATGGCACTGCGAACCTTCAATGTTGAAGGTAGCGCCGAAAATGCGCGGCAACAGTTGAATATCGCCTGGAATTTGGACCGCCAAGACCAATATGCCCGGGCGCTTGCGGATATAAATCTCGCCCGCCTGGGACAACTGGTAAATAATGCCAATTTGCCCGCTGAGGAATTACGCAGCCGCTTCCAAGAAATTTTCAATGAAGCAACGCAAAATGCCCAAGTTGCCGTGCAGTTAAATCGTATTGACCCGGCTAATTGGATGACCCTTGGACGAGTTTATGAAGCAGTTATTCCGTTTAATATCAGCGGCGCGTCAGATCTGGCGCTGGATAGTTACAAAAAATCCGCGACCTATAACCCAAATAGCCCCGAACCGCTATTAGCCGCAGCCAGGGTTGAAGCGGCGAGAAACGACCTGCCGAAAGCAAAGGAGCTGCTGCGCCGGGCCAATGAGCTAAAAAGCGACTATGTCCCCTCCCGATTCTTGCTCGCGCAAGTAGAAGCGACCACCGGAAATATCCGTGAAGCTATAACCGAAACGCAAAATGCCTTATT
>CAYIFA010000002.1:0-49231 GCA_964362625.1 uncultured Candidatus Saccharibacteria bacterium | reverse complement strand
GAATTTTTGAAAAATTACCGGCTAAATAACCCGCCAAATGTGGTTGCCTAAAACACAGTCTTGAGTTTGATGAACAATGCTTTTAAATAACAAAAAAGACGCCTTCTTGGTAAAATGGAGTTACCGACAACATTTACCATTAAGCATCTTCTTTGTATGTATCATCATATCCCGGTTTTTGCTCGTTTTCAATGGATCAACCATCCAATAGTGAACGTTCTGCTTACTCGTTTCTTGAAACCATCATCAAAAGGAAGAAAGGGATATGACAAAACAGTCATGTTTCGGTGGCTCATGTACAAACAAGTGATGCGCTGTAGTTACCGTGATCTGGAAAGCGCAAGCGGTATTGATTATTCAACCTTCATTAAATTCAGAAAGCGACCGATAGCCACAATGTGGTTTTCCCGGATATTCAAAACACTTACGCGCGCTATTGCCGAGAACGCTAATCCGCTTCTTCTGCTTCTTGATTCTTCATTTGTTGAAACATATTCAAAGCATGATGAGCGTGGTTCGGCATACTCCGGATACAAGGAGAAAAACGGCTTCAAGCTTCATCAAATCATTGATTACTATACCCGACTACCTCTTTTACAATACGCAACATCGGGAGCACGAGCAGATATTGTATGGGGATCGCAGTTGATACGCGCAGCGCCTCGTTGGTGGAACGTCACCGGAGTTTCAGCCGACAAAGGGTATGACAGCGAATACTTTGTGCACGATGTTTTCTTAAAATGGTAGAAAGTCAACATTGCGATTCCCTTGCGGAACATTCCGTATGGGAACGAGAGAAATAGACGCCTGCGCGGAGCGGAACGAACCGCGAATCCCGATCTTTACAAGAAACGAACCGAGATTGAGAGATACTTTTCTCGGAAGAAACGTGTATTCAATCTTGGTGAAGAACGCACTCGACATCTCACGAATTTCCGTGCTAATTCGTATATGACGTCTATCATGGAAATTCTTGAGTGGTCGACGAAGCCAGCGTTATGGATTCAATTATTCACCAGGCTCGTCTTATAGTGTTGATACCGAATACAAAAAATCCTTGAAACTTTTGGCGTTAGCGTCTTTTTCGGAGATGGCCGCTGGCTTAGCAAGCGGCCACGAAATCGCGAGATCCGAATCATCCCATTTGATGGTCCAAGCGCTTTCCGGCGAATGAACGCGGTCGATTTTATAATGAAGCCGGCAATTATCGGTTAAGGCCATCATCCCTAAGGCCAAACCCTCCGGCACATAAATCATTTTCTTGTTTTCTTCAGACACGATTACGCTTGCCCATTTGGCGAAAGTCGGCGAGTCCTTTCTTAAATCGACCACTGCAAAAAAAACTTCACCGGTTAGCACTCGCACGATTTTTGCTTCGGTATGCGGCGGCAATTGCAAATGCAAACCGCGAATAGTTCCCTTTAGGCGGCTGAAAGATTCACTCTCCTGTACCCAGGTTCGGTCCAGGCCATGTTTCTTAAAAAATTCATTGTCGTACGTCCGCATAAAAAACCCTCGCACGTCTTCTTTGAATTCGAGCTGTATTTCAAAAGCGCCTTTTAAATCTAATTCTTTAAATATCATAGCTTTATTACTTTAGGTCTATTTGGCAAGGGAACAAGGCAATTGCCGCGATAGTGAAATCTACGCTTTAAGCTTTCCATTATCTCCGCGGCAAAATTCCAACCTAAAAGCACGATGAATTTCGGGTTAAGTTTCATCGCCACTTCTGGAGAAATTATCGGCATATGCGTACCGGCGGTATACAAACCTTGCTTAAGCTTATTTTGGTCAGCAATCACCGGAATAGAATCGGGGCCGATTCCGCAGAAATTAAGCAAAGTGGAGCTGCGGGCCGAAGCGCCCCAACCAACCACCGGAACTTTACCCTCTTTTATTTTATTTAACATTAATAAAAACTCTTTACGGTGCAAAAAAGCGCGTAAGCCAAAATTTTGCCAGGTCTTGAAACTATATAACCCGGCTTTCATTTCGCGCTGCCTTAAAATTTGAACTGCCTTGGTTGCCGGGCGATGATTTTTGGAGGCGTAAACAATAAGTGATCCGCCGCTGATTGGCCCTTCAAATAAATCAAAAACAAACAAGCCGGATTGCTTTAACAGCCGCTCTAACGGTCCGAATGTAAAATAGCACAGATGTTCATGATAAATGGAGTCATACTGCAATTCCTTAAGTATTTTTGCGGCATAATGAACCTCTATAGCCAAAACTCCGTCTTCGTGCAAACATAGCGCCAATCCTTTTACAAAATCCTGAAGGTTGGCGACATGCGCGAGCACGTTTCTCGCAAATATTATACGAGCAGGCCCCCTCTCATTCAAAATTTTTTTTGCGGCCTTTGGGCCCCAAAATGCGACCTTAGTTGGTACTCCGTTTTTCTCCGCGATTTTAGCGATGTTAGCGGCCGGGTCAAGACCGATAACTCTGTAGCCGCGCTTTGAAAACGGCAGTAAAAAAGTGCCGTCGTTGGATGCAACTTCCAACACATAATTTTTTCGCGAATCCGGAGTGCGCCTAGCCAGTTCCTTATAAAAGACATTGGAAAAACTTCTTGCGGTCGAGGAAGTACCGGTTACCCAAACATATTTTGAAAAAAGCGTTTTTGGATTCACGGTATAATTCAATTGTACCGAACCGCAATAACTGCAATGATTTAACGCTAAGGGATATTTTTTTTCTGATTGCCGCGGATTTTCCAGCAACGAATTAGCGAGCGGCTGCCGGCCCAAATCGAAAAAGGTTTTTACCCGGCCGCCACAGACCCTGCACTTCATCGATAATTTGCTCATGCTGGAAGTTATATTACAAAAAATTCATCAATTAATATAGCTTAAAACTACTTCAGCATACTTAAAACAACTTTAGCAATTCTTTCTCCGGATTTGCCGTCAGCCGGGCCGCAGTAAGCATTACGCAATATTTCCCGCTCGCGGGATTTAGCTTGAGGATTTCTGGCATACTCGTCAATGTATTTTAAAAGTTCTTCTCTGGATTTGGCAACCGTAAACGCCCCGCATTCAATAGCGAATTTAAAATGGTCATAATCATATCGGCGCAAAATCCCCCCCAGATAGCTTAACTGCCGCGGATGAAAGCCGATTAAAATTACCGGTTTATCCATAAAAACCGCATCCAGCGCCACGGTAGTTGGCCCGCACACCACCACATTGCTAAAATAAATTTCTTCAATCAACCGTTCATCATCTCCTTCAGAAATTTCCTGATCGCCTATTATACCTGGTCTGAAATTTACTCCGGGCCGATCAAAAACCATATTATCAGACGGCCTTACGTCCTCCATTTGTTTAACGGGAATAGTGGGTGAAAACCGCGCTACAACATTTGCGCGGATACTCCCGAGAACTTTACACGTGTAAAGATCGGTATCATTTGAATCCAGATAATTATCTCCAATCGGAGTCCACAAAATAAGAGGCTTCTCGTCAGATAATTGAATACCGGAAAAGCCGAGCGAAGTTAGAAAACCATTTTTTGATTGATGCGGCTCGGCCATATACCGGTCATAGTGAGCAACGCCAACCACTCTTATCTTTTCCGAAGGCATATCATCATATTTTATCGCCTGCTCTTTGATTTTTTCCGCTTGCGCAAAAAGCAAATCTGGAAGAACCCGGATCAAACCGTGCAAAGTCAGATTATCCCAAGCACGGACATTGGCAATAGTTTTTACCCCGAAAAACTTAGCATTATGCAAAAGCTCTACATCGCGTTCACTTTGAATATCAGTAACCCATACCAGATCGGGACGATATTTTTCAAAATAGATGCGGTAACGATCCTTGTCTGACAATTGGTAGTCAGCTATCCGCATAATTCTTCTCTTTAACCGACTCACAAAGCCAAGGCGAGACAATGCAATCGCGAGCAAGGCCGTTGCCAAATAATACAAAAGTCGGCCGTCCATTGCTTTTTTTCTTTCCCGTTCAAGCAGAGTGGAAGTGGAATAAAGACCGTATTTGGCGATCCGCTTCATAGCAAACGATGATAGGCGCTTGGAAGGAAAATCAAAATTTACGCCTTCGATTATGACGTTCTCGCGGCCAAAACGCTTTTCGAAATATTCTTTTTTATAACCAAGACAAAAAATCACAAACCGCAAATCGCTTTGCTCTGCAAGTAGCCCGAAAGCCCGGGTGGCAAGGATATTTCTTGCGATATAAGGATGAAAACTGGCGATAAAAATCGTTTTCATATTAGCGCCTAATGAATCTGAAAATAGCCGAAAAATTATTGAAAAAAATATCTCTTATTAGCCGATCCTCCGCCCCGAAAGAAAAAATCTCTCTGGCGTTTAGATGAAATGTCGGCTCAAGACGAAGCAGATAAAAATAGCTCCAAATGGCCGAAATTAATACGGCCGACAATTCCGCCGATATTGCTCCCCAAAGGCCGTAATGCGGAATCAAGAAAAGAAGCAGTGAGAGCCATAAGGCGGATCTCGATACCGAACGAACAAAGGTAAATTTTTGTTTACGCCACGCAACCAAAAAAACATCGACCATTTGCCCAAACGACTGGACCGGAAGCATCAACACCAGCAAATAGAAAAGCGGCAATGCCGGAAGATAATTCTCAAAAAACAAACTGAAAAGAACTAAGGTGCCGATTACCCCACCGGCAACAAAAATTAAACTGGTAATCACCAAATACTTTGAACCGAAAACAAATATAGAACGCATTTTGCTGCGCTCGTTTATCTCGCGTGGAACTAAAGTGCTTAATGTATCAACCGCAAGAAAGCTCAACAACAATTCAACCAAAGACTTCGCGACTCCATAAAGCCCGACCATTTCGGTGCTAAGAAATATTTTTATTATGAACGGCTGGACTCTGGATGCTACGTGCGAAATAAAAGAACGTGAAATGTCCCACTTACCCGGCCCCAGCATAACTTTGAAAAACAGATTTTTATCTGCGGCAACCCGCGCGCGCCACGGTTGCCATTCGTGAATTGCGGTGGGCAAAATGAAGATGATGGCGGCCGCCAGTGAAAACACCAGCGAGAACATGACTTCTTTAACGCCAATATAAGAATAAAAATAATAGCCGAGAAGAATTATGAACTGCGTTATCTTGGCGTATGTCGAAACTCTGACTGAAGCGCCAAAACGAAATTGCATAGCTAGAAGTGATTGCGCGAAGGATGCAAGAAATTCCAAAAGAAACAAAAATGAGGCGCTACGGATGATTAGAATAAAATCTTGCTGATAACGAAATGCCAAGAATGGAGCGCCGAAAAAGAAGACCGCCCACAAAAACGCGCTCAAAATAAGACGCGCAACGTGGTATTCACCAAAAAGACGCTTGGCCCGTCCATAATCATTTTCGCCGATAAATCGCATTACTTCGTTTTTTATGACGCCGGAACCCAGCGATATAATTTGCGAAAAGATTTCATAAATCGATAAAAACAAATACCATACGCCGTATTGGTACGGAGTAAGCGAGGCCAGAATCAAAAACGCGCTGCCGATGCTGGCAGCTTTTGCGAAAATTCCCCAAAAGCGCGAGGTGGCTTCTCCGCGAACGAATGATTCGGATAAAGAAATATTGCTATCCATTGTAAGGATGGGGTGACTAAAGATTTTTTACAAAATCATTTACAAGTTCGTCTCCGCCCATTTCCAGTAATTCTCTTATAATTTTATGCTGAATCCAAAAATTTCTATGATTGGGGATCATAATGAACTGCGGCCTCCCCGGAGGAATTTTATTTTTTACACGCTCTGGCGGATAAAATTTAAAATGCTTGCCGCGCTTTGATTTATTGACGAATCCGATCCTATTTAAGGATCGGACACATTCCCTTGGAGTAAAATTATAATTAATTTCTCCGGACATTATTATCTGGTCGCCAAAACCGGATGGGCCCTCTCGCTCATTATAGTTCCGTGGCCATCGATGTGAATAACGTTAAAAACCCCAACCGCCTCGTTTTCCGGAACATCATAATAAGTTAAGACGGCATCGTCCACCATTTCCAGAAGTTCTTTTTGATCTCGCGCTTGAGTAATAAAACCGGGAAGATCTGGTGAAGTAATTATAAATTTGCCGTCAGTTATCTCAAAAGATAGATTTATAGTATCCGGAATGCCGTATTTAGTTTTAATGTCAGCTCTACTAACGGATCGAGAGCTACCGAAAACGCGACTTAAAAAATTTAACATGAAAGGATTATTTATAAATAATAACAAATAACGCTTATATAGTTTATGGCGGTTATTCACAGTTAATTTCAGCAATCTTATCACCGTTCGCTAATCTTGTCTAGATAACAATAAGCCGACATGTAGTCGGCTCTTTGGAGTTAGGCTCGTCTACGGAATAAAGATAGGATCTTTCCTGCGAACTGGCTTGTATTGCATCGGCCTTGAACCGTCAACTATGGGCGTTCCAATAAAAGCCCTTTTCGGAACTCTATGTCCCTTGACTGGATTATACAATACTTTGTTGTCCACAATAACGCCTTTGCTGTTATAAACATCGACACTTGCGTTTCCGTGATATTCCTTTTCGCTAGCGTCTTGAACCAGAATTGTGAAAGCGCCTGCTTTTATCGCAACGAATTGTTTTTGAAGAATATCGTCAACAGAATAATCGTCACTATAACCATTTTCTTCGTGCCATTTCTTGATTCTTTCCATCGTGCGGATAATTCTTGGATGCAAATTTTTTCGTGTCGGTTTAAATACCCTCATCTTTACCTCCTCATTTTTCTATAGAACTCTAAATCTAGTATACAAACTCACTCCCAGAAATCAAGAGCGAACGACTATTTTACTATTCTCGGTGGCCGTTTACGAGCGTACGCGCAACTCCTGTAAAATAAATTCGGCGGCCCGTTTGCCGTTTTGACCATCGGTAAATTCAATTTGGGTTTCGCGGATGAGTTTTCGGCCTCCGCGGTCGGCTTCGGGGTGTTCAAAATAAAAATTAACGGCATCGATCAATTCGTCCATGTTTTTTACCAGACGCACTCCGCCAATTTCTTCGAGTTCCCTATAATGGTCATGCAAGTCGCCGATTTTCAATACGCTATGTTCCGGCGGGGTACTTGGATCAGCGTCGAACCTCACCCCAATTACCGGCTTATCAAAAGGTGAAGCGTCAATAGCGAGCGTCGAATAAGTATTAATAATCACATCACTATATGCCAACGAGTTGGCGAGTAATTCTACGTCACTCGCCGAAAATTCCCAATCCTTAGTTGGCGCGAGGGTCTTATCTTTTACTTCAAAATATAAGCTACACGGCCTAGTTATGGTTAGATTATCGCTGGATTCAATAAGATTCCCCGGGATTTCCGGGGTAGCCGGCCGATAGCGGGAAACAATATGGGCATTTTTAGGCAAACGCCCCTCCTTTATCGCGCGGGTAAAAGCATTCATCATTATTACTGCCGAACCTACATAGTTATCATAAAATGGCGCGAAAAGGATGATTTTGCGGTCGGTTGGGATGCCAAGAGATCTTAAAAATTCTTCGCGGCTGGTTTTTAACGGCCTAAAATATTTATCGTAATCCGGAGGACCGGAAACAAAAATATCTTTCTCGGACATCCCAACCAGTTTCACCGCCTGATTTTTCATGCGGGTAGTGTGCAAAATAAGTTTATCCGGCAAAATCTGGATTACGCCTTTGGAAGTAAGATTGTCCCATGAGCGAGTTAAGCCAACCGTGCGTATGCCCTTTCGTTTGGCCGAGCGCAAAAAAATCCGGTCAAGCGGAAAAACAATATCCGGAGCCAGCACCAAATCCGGTTTATATTTATCAAGAAGCGCGTTTACTCTCTGATCCGTGTCGACAAATCTATCCAAAAATCTGACCAGCTCGCGTATGCCGGGCAAAGGACCCAAAACGCGGTTTATCGCCCGCTTGATCAAAAATCGCGGATAATTTTTGTACCGCCAGTATTCCAGCTCCTGTTTAAACCGGATTGTTTTGGTGTCAAGCAAATTAAACCCGAGTTCGGCGAGCAACCGGCCAAACCACGGCTCGCCTTTTAGGTCGAGCGCTTCAAAAACAACATTGGGTTCGGCAAAAGTCTTCCGGTAATAATCCAGTTTGACCGAGGGCACAACGATGACCAGCCGGACATTTTTATCGGCAACCAATGTCTTGTAAATGTCGGTGTGAAAAAAATTCTTGGACCGGATGCCGTTGTATATTGAAAGAAAAATCGTTTTTTGCGGCATATCAAACTATTCAAACATGTTTAGTATATTACCCAAAATCCGTTGGCTGGACTGGCCATCGAGTTTATAACACATGGTTTTACGCATTAACTCGCGCTTGTCGGCATCCAATTCAGGATTTTCCAAATAAGCATTAAGCGCCGCGTAAAGCTCATCAAAGCCTCTGACTACCTTAACCGCGCCGGTCTTAAAAATATCCTGAAAATGCGTGAAATTTTCAAAGCGCCGGACTGAACGGTAGAGCGGCCTTATGTGGTGGCCGTCAAAGCCGATGCCGACTAGCGGCCGGTCAAAAAGCGATGCCTCAAGCGCCGCGGTGGAAAAAGCCGACATTACGACGCTCGCATGCGCCATAAAATTTAAAAGGGGGATGGTATCCTCCACTGCTTTCCACGATTCACGGCTGGCCATACGGACCTTAGGATGCTTGGCAAAGCCGGCGAATTTATTGTCATCAAAATCACGATCCTTAAAACGGCCCCCGAGATATGGCCGAATAACCATATAAACATCCGGACCGAATCGCCCGGCGCTTATCCAATTTAGAACTTCTTCGATTACATCCGGCTCATCCGGACAATAAACGCTTCCGGAAATGTAAAGAAAATATTTCGCGCCGGATGGCAGCCGGACGTGAGTAGATGCCAAAAAATCGCTTCGCTCCATCAAATATTTTTTGTCCCAAATAAAATCAAAATGCGGATAACCGGTTAAGCGAATTCGGTTTTCCCGATAGGCCTGATCGCGGATCGCCGCGCTTTTAATCAGTTCGTTTTGCGCCAAAAGCAAATCAGCTTGCAGGGGAATAAAATATTTATCAATGTGATCCCAGTTGGCAGCCATGCCGATAGTTTTTACGCCACGGTTCTTTGCCTCTCTCAAAAGCAGATTATCAAACCAGCCGAGCATATGCGGCAGAAAGACGGCATCGGGATGGTATTTATCAAAGAGTACCGAAAAATGATTTTTGTCGAAAATCGCATTAAAAACCAACGGAATAATCTGGGTTTTAATAAACCGTGAACGCCCAAAGGTGTTAGCAATAAAAGTCTTAAACGGCCACAAGTGCCGGCTGCCCGGCGGCATTTCATCAGGCCGGGTGCCCATGGTCGCGAGCAACTTTGTGGTGCTGGTGTAAATCAGATATGAATAAAAAAATCTGAACATCTTACCGAGGGTCCCAATCTTCTCCGGATCCGGGATGCTCTCCAAAATAATTCTATCGCTCAATTTACCGGAAAAAATCGGAGCGTATTTCTGAAAACTTTTTTGCGGCACGATAAACACAAATCGATGTGGCGCGCCGGTTTGAACCAATTCGCAAACCTGGTCAAAAAAACAGCCGGGAAATAAAAAAAGATTCCGAAAGACCGGTAAGGAATAAAGCGGGGTAAAGATGGTTTTTATTTTTGTTTCTCTCATAAAAATTTTAAAATGGCATCGGCTACCCGCTTGGCAGATTGTCCATCTCTGAATTGGGTTTGGCGTAAAACAATCTTTTTCCGGCCATCTTTCAGATGTCCGGGATTGGCCAGATAAAAATTAATTGCTGCCAGCAACTCTTCCCTGCTCTTAACGCGCCAAATGCCGCCGAGCTCGCCGATTTCCTTCAAGTGATCCCATTCAAAAAATCTTTCAGCCGAATTCCAATAATCCAACTTTTTAAACCCGTCAAAGGCAATCGCGATAAGCGGCTTGTCAAATATCGCCGCCTCAATAAAGAATGTGGAATACATAGTTATTACCAAATCCGCATGAGCCAAGGTATTGGCTAAAAGATCAAGCGATTCCTCGTCAAATTCCCAACTGTCCTTGGACGAACCGATGTGCTTTAGCGGCGGGCGTCCGAGAAAACCTAACTCGCGGTAAATCCATCTTACTTTTTCTTCCGGAAAATCATACCGCGGATATGGCCGCAAGAAAACATTTACACTCTCGGCTATTTTACCGTCCTTAACAAATTCGTGAATAATTTTGACAATATCAAAATCGATATGCAAGCCGGCTTTGCCGGAAAAAGCGTAGACAATAAGTTTTTTGGCCGGATCTCCACCAATGGACCTGACGAATTCGTCGCGGCTCAACAGCCGGTTTTTTAAAAAATAATCGTCATATTGCGGTATACCGGTCACGGTTATTTTTTCCGGCGGATAATCTCCAAGCGCGATTGTTTGATCGCGAATGGTGTCAGTATGGACCATCAAATGATCGGGCGGCACACGGATCAATGATTTGCTGTAAAGGTTATCCCAGCTCAAAGCCATGCCGAGCGTCTTTATGCCGCGCTTCTTCGCCTCGCGAAGCAATAAATGGTCTTCGACATAAATCATGTTGGCCGCAAAAACCAGATCGGGCCGCCATTTATCAAAAAGTCCGCCAAAAAAACTGCTGGCAACGGCTAAATAAGATTTTCTTATCACGACGCGCCACCGGTGAAACCTGCCCAAATGCCAAAATAAGCGCGATACCAGATAAATAACCAGCCGCAGAAAAAAAGACGGATGCTTTGCCCTTAAAAATTGCCAGCGCTGGAGCATAGTCACAGTATTGGTGTGGATACTGGAACTTTCGAGGAATCGGAAAAATCGTTCGGAAGCAAGGTCTTTAAACTCTGGAAGTTTTTCGAAAAAAACATTCGGGTGGGGAAATTCGGATTTGTAATATTCTATTTTTTCTTCCGGCGCGAGAAATACTATTCGCAGATCTTCTTTGCTTTTAAGCACCCCAAAAACATCCGTACGCATAAAGTTACGGACGAAAAAGCTGTTGGCTATTGGAACCATGAGCGTTTTCATCTATTCTTATTATGATATAAAAATCAACGAAATTTTCAAGAAAATGCCTGAGTTTGTAAAAAGTCACAAAGCCGCGCTGTTCTTGATGCTACTTGTGGCAGTAATTTACGGCGGCCATCATTTTTTTATATGGTCGCATCTCACGAGCCTAGGGCTGGATTATCATCCAATATTAATAAACGGCGACGAAGCCTTGCTTAACGCGCCTAAAGCCGAGGCGGCAAGACTCGGAAAGTTTATAGTCGGTGACTTCAATGTTTTTGAATATAAAGATCGGCTAATTTACGTCACTCCGTTTTTAAGCCCGCTCGTAATGGGATGGCTGGCTAAAATAACCGGTTCGATGGAAACGGCTTTTATTACCGGCGATTTTATTTTCCCGGCCATGATATTTTTAATTTTTTATTTAATTCTTTTTGAAGCCACCGGGATAAAATTTTTATCATTGGTTGGCTCAGTTTTTTACATTTTCTTGCCGCGGCTCGCCTCATTTATGCCGCCGGCGCTCAAATACTTGCAAGCCGCCATCATCACGATTATATTCAAAACAAAAGGGCTTGCGTTTTCGCGGATAGAAGATCCGCAAGTGACTGTGCCGATTTATTTGCTCTTGCTTTATTTCACAGTCCGCTCCATAACCAGAAACGACCGAATCTCGCCGTGGCTCGCGGCATTTTTTTACGGGCTGACTTTTTATTCGTATTTCTATTACTGGACATACTTTTCGGCGGCAATGGCCTTTGTTTTAGTAATGTTTCTCGCCAAAAAAGATTTTTTGTCTTTCAAAAAAATGCTTATAATTTTTTCCGGCGGATTGTTGATGTCTATTCCGCACTGGGTCAATTCCATCAATCTGTCACGCCTTGCTCATTTCCAAGATATCTTTGAAAGACATGGCCCGGAAATCGGACGATACGTTAATTTCGAAATGCTGCCGTCTTTCGCTTACGCCCTTCACTTCCTGCTCATTGCCATCCTTTTTTATTTCAGAAAATTTTACCCAAAAATATCTTACTTACTGATATCCCTGCTCATGCCGATATTTTTAGTTTATAACCTCCAATTGATTACCGGGTTTAACGCCCAGCCGGATCATTGGTTTAAGCCGACTTTGCCGGTTCTTTGCTTAACTTTTGCCGCTATTGCTTATTGGCTATTCCTAAATTTCCGGCGCTTATTTGCGCCGAATTTAATAATCGTTGTTGCTATGGCGCTTTCCGGCATACTCATTACCAAAGCAGTCATTACCGAGGCGAATAGCGTAAAATTTACTGCAATTCTCGCGGCACTATTCATGCTAACTACGGCCTTGGCTATGTTTTTAAACAAAAAATACCGGCCGGCATCCCCGCATTTGGCGTGGAACATTCTTGGCGTAATTTTGATTGCCGGAGTTTTGGCCAATGGGGCCTATGCTCAATACAAATTCGTAGAGGAATATAAAAACGTAACCATACCTTCCGGAGAGATGGCTAGCTACCGATGGCTTAACGAAAACACCCCAAAATATTCAGTGCTCGGCAGTTCGTCATTTAGCACCATGAGTCGCATTCAACTCTATACTCACAATAAAGTTTTCACGCCGAACGGATACAGCACGATTGCCTCCAATGAAGAAATATGGGGCAGGTTTTTTTTCATAAATAAAATTTACGGCATTACTCCGGAAAAATTTAGAGGACTTATTGCATCAGGCGATACTGGCGGATTTAACAAGTCAGCGGCCAACGCCAACGAACTTTATCCGTTTTTCAAACCAGATCTTGACCAAAGCGCCGCTTATTACTTGTTCCACATGCGCTACCATAACACGAAACCGGGCAGTTCGTTTATAAGCGAGGTACCGCTCGGTATCCCGAAAGAAACACAAATGCAAAAGTCATCCGAATACTCCGCTTTCTTGAACGAAAAGCTGGCCCAACCGCCTTACCGACTGGATTATCTGTATTTTGGTCCACGCGAGCAAAAGTTAAGCGCCGACCCAAACAGCGTTTTCGACGGAACTCTCGAGAAAACATACGATCAAAATGGCGTCATAATCTACAAAATGCCGGAATAATCAACGTTTTCGAAAATGATATATTCCGATGGCACCGCTGTATTTTTGCGGGTGCTCAATCTTGATTACTGTTTGTTCGATCCATTTGATAAACTGACCGATTCTTTTTTTGTTCTTCGGCAATTTTGAATCACGAATAACGCGCGGAATCCTGCGCTTAAAATCACTAACTAACCGACGGCCCATAGCCCAATCGTAATCAATAGTGCGCCACTTTAGTCGCATCCCGAGTAAGTCTGCCCAATGTTTAAAATCAAGCGGAGTAAAATAATGCAGGTCGGCTAAAGTGATTCTGGCATCAAATAACAGCTTGAGAGTCATAAGCATGTAGCCGCGCGGGTTAGACCAGTTAGGAGACACGATTATAATTGAACCGCCCGGCCGGAGCATTTGCCGGAATCTTCTAACGACCCCGAAAGGATTATCAAAATGTTCAATGGCGCCAAGCGAAGTAATTACGTCATATTTTCCTTCTACTTCATTGGCATTTAGGCATTTGAATGAAATGTTTTTTCTCGAATACAATCTCTTGGCAATGGCGATGGCGCTCGCAGAATAATCAACTCCGAGAACGATTTTCGCGCCGAGACCGGCAAGAATATTAACCAGTTCGCCGGTGCCGCACCCGACATCAAGCACTATTTTGCCCTTCCAGTTTATCTCGCCAAGAACCGCTTTCTTATCTATGGAAACTTTGTTTTTCGAAAATAAAAGCTTGGAATAATGAGTGCCCTCCCCTTTTTTATAAACTTTTTCATAAATGGTCTTAAGGTCTTTATTCTGCATAATACCCTTAATGCTATATTAATTTTCGCGCTGCCTCAAACGCCGCTGACATCCTTTGGGCGTATTTAGACCACGAAATATTTTCTTCAACAAATTTGCGGCCGTTTTGGGAAAGTCTCGAATAAAGGTTCGTGTCATCAATAAGTTGCCGGATGGCGTCAGCGACTTCATCCGGCGATTTGGGATTTACCAAAATAGCGTTTTCGCCGTTTTTTAGGACTTCGGCCGCGCCAGTAGTTTTTGAAACAACCACCGGAAGGCCGGTAGCCATTGCTTCCATGACCACCAAACCCCAGGTTTGCATGTGGTTCGGAAAAACGAAAATATCATTAGCGGCGTATTGGCGGCGCAGTTCCTCGTCAGAAACTTTTCCGAGGAAATTTACGGCACTTTCCAAACCGCAATCTTTCACAAGTTTAGCCAATTTTTGATAGTACGATTTATCGCTTTGATGGTCGCCGACAATATTTAATTCAACATCATACCCGCCATCCCGCAATATTTTTGCGGCCGAAATCGCGTCTTCAAACCGGCGGTGCGGGAAAAATATCCCGGTGGCGAGAATTTTTGCGGATTTATTTTGTAACGGTGATCGCTTAACAAAACTAAATTCGTTCAAATCAATACCGCTCCTCACCACCATTGCGTCTTTGCCGATGAACTTCCGCATATGATCTTTGTTCATGTTGTCTAAAACCGTAATGGCGTTTTGCGGCTTAATAAATTTGTTAATTTCGTACCAGTCAATCAACCGCCATATGATTTTTTTGATGAGCGGCGCCGAATGATCTGGGTTGATTTGGCTCTCTTTCCAAAACGAAAACTGCTTGGTCGGTAAATCATTTGACATCCAAACCGACGGAATGTTTTTAACGTCTTTTTTAAAATACGCGGCAACACGATAAGCCACCTGGTCGTGCGGATTCAAAACTTCAGTATCGCGGTCAATCATCGCGGCGAGCGCGCGGCAAGCCCGGTTTTCTGAAAAATAATTTATAAAATAATTAGAGTATCGCGGGTAATAATTCAACGAAACAACTTCAAGCCCGCTCAAAAATTCCGGGAAGCAGTCGCCCGGAGAGTATACGAAAGTATAAAGCTTAACTTGATGCCCCAGTTTTTTTAATTCCCGCGCCAATCCCAACGCCTGCCGCTGTGTCCCGCCTCGCACATTCATCCGCCGTACAATAATCGCGATTTTCATGCAAAACCTCTTTTTACGAAAAAATCTCTAAACACTGCGGCGACATATTCCAAATCGCGTTTAGTCATTTCCGGGTGGCAGCCGATGTAGAAGCCGTTCTGGTTTAAATGGCGCGCGACCGGATAATGTTTTTCCAAATCGCCGAACATTTTTTTATAGATTGGCTGGTTAATAAGCGGCATTAGGTATCGAGTTTCAACATTATAGTCTTCTAAATGACGTATAAGTTCATCGCGCGAAAATCCGGCGCCATCTCTGATTACAATCGGGAAGAGCATAAAAGCATGCTCGGCGTGATCCGGCCAGCTTGGCAGCTGCAGATATTTTTCAAACGGACCTAACGCCCGTATCAAACTACCTGCGGTTTTTTGCCTAAGCGCGATGTTTTTCCGCAAACTCTTGAGCTCGGCGAGTCCCAGCGCTCCTTCCAATTCGGTCACCCGATAACTATATCCGACGTTAATAAATGAAAATCGGGCGTTAGCCATGTGAAATCTGGCATGCCCTCTTAGGCCGTGGTCATTGTCCATAGCCACATAGATCGAATCACGGCCGTGATTAACCAAACTGCGCATTAAAACCGCAAGTTTCGGATCATTGGTAACCGAAAATCCGCCAACGCCGGTAGTAACTAAATGCGCCATATACGTGGAAAAGCAGGCGATATCGCCAAACGATCCTACCGGACGTCCGCGGTAATTTACGCCGACTGCCTCGCATGAATCCTCTATGACCCGAAGTTTATGCTTACTCGCTATTTTCATTATCCGCGCCATGTCCGCGGATACCCCCATCAAATGCACCGGCATTATCGCCCGTGTGCGCTTAGTTATTTTTTCTTCTATAATTCCCGGATTAACATTGTATGTTTTTGGGTCCACGTCAACAAACACTGGGGCAAGCTTATTTTGCACCACGACATTGGCAGTAGCGACGAAAGTTACGCTTGGCACCAAAACTTCATCTCCATCTTTCCACCCATCCAAGTCCTTTAGCGCATGTAATGCAACTTGCAAAGAACTGGTGCCGCTATTGGACGAAATGGCAAATTTACGATGGCACAATTTTGCAAAATCTTCCTCAAATTTTCGCAAATATGGGCCGTAAGAAATCCGGCCGGAATCCAGCACCTTATTCACCAACTGTTTAGCGTATGGAGTAATCACCGCTCCGCCGACGCCGATTTTTTTGGTTCTCCTTTTAATCACGTGATTTGACCTTGCCTTGTCTCGGATAATCGCTTCAAATCAGAATCAACCATTATCCGCACGAGTTCTTTGAAACCGACTTTTGGCGTCCACCTAAGTTCGCGCCTGGCGAGAGTTGAATCGCCGCGGAGATTGTCAACTTCAGCTGGCCGCAAGAACTGTTTGTCCGTTTTTACATACTTTTTCCAATCCAAGCCCAAATGGCCAAATGCTTCTTCGACAAACTCGCGAACGCTATGAGTCTGACCGGTGGCGATAACATAATCCCTTGGTGCTTTTTGCTGAAGCATTTGCCACATGGCTTGCACATAGTCTCCGGCAAACCCCCAATCGCGCCTTGCTTCAAGATTTCCGAGTTTTAGATCTTTGGCTAAACCTAATTTAATCTTAGCGGCGGCATTGGTAATTTTTCTCGTAACAAATTCCAAACCGCGGCGCGGACTTTCATGGTTAAAAAGAATCCCGGATACGGTAAAAAGCCCGTATGATTCGCGGTAATTAACCGTTATCCAGTGCGCATAAAGTTTGGCCGCGCCGTAAGGGCTCCGCGGGTAAAAATGGGTTTTTTCGTTTTGCAGGGTCTCGCTGACTTTGCCGAACATTTCAGAACTGGAGGCCTGATAATATTTAATTTTTGGATCAACTTGCCGGATTGCCTCAAGCATTCTTAATGCTCCGAGGGCAGTTACGTCTCCGGTAAATATCGGTTGTTTCCAGGAGTCGGCAACAAAAGATTGGGCGGCGAGATTATAAACTTCCCGCGGCTTTGCTTCGCGAAGGGCGTGCACCAACGAAGCTTCGTCGAGCAAATCCCCCGACAAAAGAGTTATTTTCTTTTTCGGTACCAGCAAATGCCCGATATTCTCGTAATGCTTGTGGCTGATACGTCTTTCCAACCCAAAAACTTTGTAGCCTTTTTCAAGCAGAAATTCAGCAAGGTAAGAGCCGTCCTGGCCGGTAATGCCGGTTATGAGGGCGGTTTTATTGTTTTTGACCATGAATTTAAACTAACAGGACTGTGGAATTTTTTCAACAAAAAACGGCCTCGGGGTTTAGCCGGGCCGTTTTGCCGAGAGAAATTATCAAATCACTGTTCCCACGGATATTGGATGCTACCGCTAGGACCATTGGTCGGATACATTGTTTGTACGCCTGGCGTTGACACTTCGGTTGGCGCTGCGGCTGGTGCAGGTACTGGAGCTGGAGATGGAGGTGGAGGGGGTAGCGGAGGAAGAGATGCTGGCGCTGCGCCCTGCGAAGTCTCGGACGGAGCAGGGGCTGGAGGAGGTGGCGTCGGTGTTACGGCGGCACCGAATACTTCGTTAAATTTCGCGCGGGTCTTCGGCCCAACGTAGCCGTAGCCCGGATCGCCAACCTTCGCCAAATCATATTTATCCTGAAACTTCTTTACCGCGTTCTCGGTTTGCTTGCCGAAATAATTTGTTTCATTGCCAGTAGAACCGACTCCGGAAGCCGAGATCCACGTGTCCGAATCTGAATTCAAAAGTTGCTGAAGCCGTTTAACATCCGGGCTAGACAATCCCAAATAAAGCGACTTGTCAAACACCGGGCTTACTGCTGTTGCCACCGGAGATGGCTGGGCAACTTCCGGAGCTTTAGGCATGGCGATTGGCGCTTCTCCGCCAAATACTTCAGCTAGCTTGGCGCGTGTCTTAGGACCCAACCGGCCAAAACCCAAAACACCGGCGCTGGCTACTCCGTATTTTTCCTGAAAGCGCTCCACTGCTCTTTTAGTGAGCGAACCGTAATACCCGGTTACTTTCGCTTCTGGATAAACTTCTTTATCGCCTGACAATAAAAGCTGCAGGCGGGTTACATCATTATTTTCTACTCCTAAGAAAAGATCCTTTTCAAAAACTGCCGTGGGCGCAGGGGCTGTTGGCGCAACTTGCGCTGGCTCAACAATCGTCGGAGGAGAAACGACTGGAGTTTGCGATATTGGTGTAACTACTGGTTCTGCCGCCGCAACTGTTGGCGCGCTAACTACAGAACTGCCGCCTCCGCCGCCACCTCCGCCGCCGGAACTAATAATTCCTCCTCCGCCGCCGGTAGAACCGCTACCGCCGCTAGTCGTGCATGAACCGGAAGGAGTTATGGTGACAGTAGTGCTATCTGGCTGTGCGTCAACATATATTGATGACTGGCTTGCACCGCAAACAAATGTCCCGGCCACACTGCTTTTCAGATTTTTTTTACCAGCTGATAGAATAGAGATTTTTCCGCCGGTAGAAAGTACGAATTCAAAATTGGCATTGTTTATTTTTAATGAATCAAATTTGGAATGACCTTCTAATGTATATTCAGTACTATCTGAAGGCAAAACTAAAGTAACAACGCCGGTGTGAGTGACCTCGTTCGCCGCCAACACTGTAAGCGGACCGAGGACTATGCTTAAAAGCAAAGCTATTTTTTTCATTTAAGAAGATTTTTAAGCAACAATTAAATCTTATTGGCAAGTGCCAGCCTCCACAGTCCATCCGGTGCCGGGTCCGTTAATATATGCCCGATACATGATCGTACCAGCACCATTTTCCATTTGCAAACACCCGCCTTTGACAGAACCGGTGGAGGAAATTGTTATGGTCGTGGTAGCTGCTGAAATAAACATAGCATTGCCTTCAACTCCCAATGTATTGCTAGGCGTAGTTGAAGCAATACCAACTCGCCCGTCCTGGTTTACCCCTCCAACTATTAACGCTGGGGTGGTTGAACCGTTGTTGGAGACTACAAATGAGGGGTTAGTTGTGCCCATTTCTGCTGAAAGTGTACCCCAAGCAGAGGTTGTTGCGACACCAACTGTCCCTTGGGTAACAAAATTGCCGCTGGCAGCGGTGGTTGTAGCAAACCCGTTAATTTCCAAATCGCCGTTAAACTGTCCTTTTCCGGCAGCTGTTATTGTCGCGCCCGAACCACCGCCGGCACTATAAGCGCCGCCTATATCTGCAGAGGCCAACGTACTATTGCCCGTGACATCAAGCGTGCTGCTCAATGTGGCGGCACCGGTTAGAGTAGTCGCGCCAGTTACAGCCAGCGTGCCGCTCATCGTCGCCGACCCGCTAGAAGTAAAAGAACTGCTGACCGTGACGCTATCACCGATGGTTGTCGCATAAACCCCCATAGCCGCCACCAAAAATGCTGTAAGCCCGGAAATGAAATAATAATAGCCCTTATTTTTCTCTTTTGTCATAGAAAAATTATATTGCTGATAAAATTGTTTAATTTTGACCGTTTATTAATTATATCACCCCACCCCGAAAAAGTTACCAGCTTCAACTGTGGATAAACTGTCAACTATCAAAGCTGGCCTTCGCTAGCACATTGCTAGCAGCATTCACGGCCATATCAACAGTAATAGAATCTACCGCTCGCTTGTGTTCTTGCGGGGCCCCGGGTTTTTTGAAAACAAAACTTGAAGGTTTTATATTAGCCGGAGGGCGAACCTGAATCGCCATAGCATCATGAGGCGGTTGTTCGCCGGGATCTACCGGACCAATAATATCTATTACCGGAACACCAAGCGCATGCGCAACGTAAATCGGCCCGGAATCTACGGCAACATACAAATTTAAACGCTTAATAACTGACGGCATCTCCTCCAGGGAAAAATCAACTTCTTTTATAAAACGCCCGGCATCAAGACCGACTAAGACTTTATCAATTCTTTCTTCATCGGCTTTCGCTCCGCGAAAAAGTATCTTGGCGTTGTATTTATCGGCAATTTTTACGGCAAGCTCCTTAAATTTTTCATCTCCCCATTCTTTTATTTTATTTCCGGCAGTTATGCTAACCCCGACAAGCAAATCGCCCGGAATTATGCCGTGAGATTGCAAAAATTTTTCAGCTTTTCTATCAGCTTCAACGGTAGTAAAAACTTCTTTTTTATCTTCCGCATTTTGAATCCCAATCAGTTTAAGCATCTTCAGGTAATGCCCGGGCAAATAAGTGTGGTGTTGATAAAAGATCGTATGGTTGTTTAACCAATTAGTGATGCGCTGACTAAAACTCAGCCCCGCATAAACCGTTGCCGCGCGATTTGGAATTAATCCCGAAAAATTTACAAGTGTTGCGAAAAGCGAGCCGGTCAAAGAAAATGACCAATCGAATTTCGCGCGCCGAATTTGCCGGACTAGGCCGATCAAGTCGTCTGAGCGATAAATTATTATTTCATCAATATACGGGTTTTGCCGGATAATCCCCGCGGTCATTTTTGTAACAACTACCGCCAAAAAACAATCGGCATACTTTCTCTTGATCGCGCGAAAAACTGGAGTAGCGCACACTAAATCACCGATAGTCGCCAAATGCGGAATAATCAGTATTCTCGGCGGTCGGGTTTCCCGCCCTTGGCGAGGCTCGCCTTTGGTGGCCGGGTTTCTGGATTTCCTCAACCAAATCAAAAAATAAATAACTGGCGAAAAAACCAGACAACAGAACAGAAAAAGATATCTTTTCCAAAAAGAAACTATCATAAAGTACTACCACTCCCGATGCGGTAGTGTTTTTTTGGCTGCTATATAAAAACTCCAGTAGCGATCGCGATTAGAGTCGTAGTCAACGACCTTCATGCCACACGATTCAAAAAAAGGATTTAAGGTTTGCCACGTCGGACTCCATACGTGCTGAAGCCCGAATATTTCGCCGGGGCGCCACATTACCATGGATTCGTGCGGAAGGTACAAAAATAAAATACCGCCGGGTTTTAATTTTTTGATCCACAATTTCAACGCTTCTGGCCAGCGATCCAAATGCTCAAGACAATGCGAACTAAAAATAAAATCCAAGCTTGAGTCCGCAAATTTATCAAGATTATAGGCGTTTTCTTCGGGAATATTTTCAATTGGGTAAGCGCCATCCAGCGGCCACGCGCCGGCGCCTATGTCAATTCCCTGCCCCGTACAATACTCGAGCGCTTTATCCCTTATATAAGATGATGCTTTTTTCTTAAAAAGATACCCCGGATAAAGATCGCCTTTGTATCTTAGAAACACTTCGCCGTTTTTAATGACTTTTTTCAACAAAAAATATTTCCGAAAAACATTGAAAGCATATCGAAAAGCATACCCAGGTTTTTCTGCGGCTAGAGCCAGCTTATTTATCATCCAATAATCATATATTAATGCTTACGAGCAAATCAAACCCCTCACTTTTTTCATGGTGAGGGGTTTTTATTGATCTTTGGGTAATGATGGCAAAAGCGACCAAACATAGGCAATCTGCTTTTCATTCATGCGTTCAAATAGACTATACTCCCACAGTTCTATGAATTCGTGACGAATAGAAAATTCCGTCCGCGATTTCAGCTTCTCCATTGCTTCATGCAGAGCCGTCTTTACAATCAGCTTAACGCTGTTATGGAAATGTACCCCGGCTTTCGGCGATTTAACTATTCTTATTTTTATAGTATCGGTTTCAGGTTCATAAGAACCATATACCCGTTTACGCCTCCAGACAACTCTGCCGCTCTTAGTTCGCTCCGGTTCTGGATATTTTAGATCCACAACGTATACTATGTTAGTTTTTTTCAAAACCGCGCACATAATGCGTAATGTGGCATCAAGAAATTTATCATAGCTTGACGGGAACCTGTCCCATTTCTTCTTCTTCTTGGTTATGGCCATCGCTCGCTCCTTGCAATGAGCAACCTATAAATATATTATGTAATCGCCGTGAAAAAGCAACCTCCCGATATCCCAAATAACGCTGGTGTATATTTTTTCAAAAAAGGCGCAAAAATTATCTACATCGGCAAAGCGCAAAACTTAAAATCGCGGACTGCGTCGTATTTTTCTGCTCGCCAACCGGATGAACGAAAACAGCAAATGGTCCGTGAGGCCGATACGCTCATGTGGCGCAAAACCGATTCGGATGTCGAGGCGTTGATTTTGGAAGCAGAACTGATAAAAAAATACCTGCCGGAATATAACGTGCTGATGCGGGATGACAAACAATATTTGTATGTCGGTTTTACTAAAGAAAAGTTCCCGAAAATATTTTTTACTCACCAGCTCCGACGCCCCGACCGCATCACGCGTCGGGGGTCGGAGCCCCGACCCAAAGGCGTCGAGGCCAAATACATCGGCCCCTTCACGGACGCTTGGGCGGTTAGATATATTTTAAAAAGTCTGCGGCGGGCATTTCCGTATTGTGTATGTAAAGAGACTCATAAACGCCCCTGCCAACAGGCCGAAATCGGACGTTGTCTCGGGGTTTGTTGCCTAGAAAACGAACGAGCGAAAAAAATATACGACGATTTCGAAGATAGAAGAATCCAGTACAGAAACAACGTGAAAATCATCAAAGCGGTTCTCTCGGGCAAATATTCCCGCGTGTTAAAAACTTCCCGTCGCGGAATGAAAATGGCTGCCAACAACAAAAATTATGAAGAGGCCGGGAGTTTACGCGATCAAATTCAGGCGCTTGAAAATATTTTCAAACACCGTTTCATCATTAAGCGCGATGAGGTTATTTACAAAAACAAAGGATTGGAATACCTGAAAAACGTACTGGGCTTGCCAGAAACACCAAAGAGAGTTGAGGCCTATGATATTTCAAACATCCAAGGGAAATTCGCGGTTGGCTCCATGGTGGTATTTGACGATGGCCGGCCTGATAAAAACGAATACCGCAAATTCCGAATTAGAATGCCAAATCGTCCGAACGACACCGCGATGATTCGCGAAGTGCTGTCGCGGCGCTTAAACCACACAGAATGGCCCATGCCGGATGTCATGCTAATAGACGGCGGCAAGCCGCAATTAAACTCCGTCTTATCAATAGTTAAACCTAGGAGGTTTAATATTAAAATTATTGCGCTGGCCAAGCGCGAAGAAGAACTATACTTGCCGGACGGCAAAATAATGAAACTCAAGGAAGGCCCGCCGGCGCTTTTGCATCTTCTGCAACATTTGCGCAACGAAGCGCATCGCTTTGCGGTTTCTTACCACCGAAAAAGGCGCTCGAGATTGCTAAAATAGAAATTCAAAAATCTGCCAAATATTGCCGGCGCCCATTATTATTACGATATCTTTTTCATTAACATTTTTTTTCAAATATAGCGCGGCGTCTTTCATGCCATCCATATAGTCGGCGTTTTTGCTTTGCTTTTTTATTGCCCGGGCGAGCTTCTTTGAATCAACGCCGTTATTCCCACCTTCTCGGCCGGCTACGCCGTAGACCGGCAGAATTAACGCCCGATCAGCCCCCTTAAACGCCCGCGAAAAATCGTTGAATAAAAATTTTAAGCGCTCATATTGATGCGGTTGAAAAACGCACCAAATATTTTTGCCTTTGAATTTGGCGCGAGCAGCAGCCAGCGTCGCTTTAATTTCGGTCGGATGGTGGGCGTAATCGTCATAAACTTTCGCGCCGTTAAGTTCGCCTTTTAATTCAAATCTTCGCCAAGAACCGCGGTAGTTCGCGATAGAGCCATAGGCCGCTTCGTCCGGCACATGGAGCACTCGCGCTAATTTAAGCACGGCCAGCGCGTTGGCAACATTATGTTCGCCCGGAATCTTCAGCAGGCGCCGGATACGCCCCGACTCCTTATCGCGTAAAGAATAAAAAATCACATTTTTTTGGGCGCTCAAAACTTTTTTTATATTTTTGTCGTCGCGATTTGCGATAATAAATCCGTTATCCGGGATGTGTTTTATAAAAGCGTTAAAGTGCCCGACAGCATCGTCCAGATTTTTAAAGTAATCCATATGATCGTTATCAACATTGGTCCAAATCGCGATGTCCGGATAATAATTCAAAAACGCTCCGCGAAATTCATCGGCCTCAATCACTAAATACCTGGAACTGCCGAAGTGAAAATTGGAATTGGAAAACTCCCGCAGCATAGTGCCGACCAGCACCGTCGGACTTAACCCGGCGTCCAGCATTAAAAGTCCGGCCATCGCGGCAGTGGTGCTTTTGCCGTGCGTTCCGCAAACCGCGACGGTAAATTTATCCTTGGTGAGTTCACCCAGCGCTTCTGGATAAGACTTCACTACCACACCGGGTGTGGTAGTGATTTTTGAGCGATCAATGGCCTGTGTATGAATTATTAAATCCGCGTCTTTAGGAATGCGCTTAAATTGATCGGCGGTGATTTCCGGTTTGATACCAAACCGGTTGAGCATCTCGGTTACCGGGGATACTGCTATATCAGATCCGGTGACAACCCAGCCCAAGTTTTTATACCACAAAGCCAGTCCGCTTACGCCGATACCTGCAACCCCCAGAAAATGTACTGATTTTTTGGGTTTTCCCATACGAACAGTATACAACAACTTGACTCCTAAATGCGGTATGCTACAATAGAAAAAATGCAGGTTTTAAAGGTACTCTTGCCCTACGTACAGATGCTGGCAGCAATTCTGCTCGTAGCCGCTATACTTCTCCAGCAAAAAGGCACCGGTCTCGGCGCCGCTTTTGGCGGTGAAGGAAATATCTATCAAACCAAACGCGGATTTGAACGAATATTGTTTGCTTCAACCATAGTTTTGGCATCCTTGTTTTTTATCACCGCAATATTGAATCTGGTTATCTAAGCGTATAAAAAGAATTTTTATCTTAATGCTTTCTTGGCGTTTTAATTTTCCGCCTCTAAAACAATTTCGCGCAGCCAGCCGTGATTTCTCAAAATCCGAGCGCTTAATTTTTTTAGCGTCATTTACTCTTTTACTCGCGGGAGTAATTGGATTTTTTATTTCTATAAATAATAAATATTCGGTTGTAGTTCCGGCCCATGGCGGCAAATGGCGCGAAGGAATAGTGGGGTCGCCGAGTTTCGTAAATCCATTGCTTGCAGTATCTGATGCTGATCGTGATACGACAACGCTCATCTATTCCGGGCTAATGCGCGCTGACGGCCATGGCGGGCTCGTACCGGATCTCGCGGAAAGTTTTGAAATTTCGGACGACGGACTTTCTTATACTTTCCACCTGAAAGATAATCTTACCTGGCACGATGGCCAACCCTTAACATCAGCAGACATCGTATTTACCATCGAAACCGCGAAGAACCCGGCGCTAAAAAGTCCGGTACGCGCCAACTGGGAAGGAGTAACAATTGATTCTCCGGATGAGCGCACCGTTAAATTGACCTTGGCGAATCCGTATGCGCCGTTTATCGAAAATACGACGCTCGGCATCATACCCAAGCACATTTGGTCTGGAATCCTGCCGGAACAATTCACCTTTTCAGCTTTCAACCACAAACCAATCGGGAGCGGACCATATCAAATAGCCAGCACGCCTACGAACTCATCCGGCATAATCACAAAATTTGTTCTTAGGTCCTTTGATAAATACGCCGGCGGAGAACCGAATATTTCGACCTTTGAAATCAAGTTTTATCCCACCGAACAAATACTTAAAGCGGATTTCCAAAAAAGAGAAATCGACGGCATTAGCGTTGCGGTAGCGAAAGACTTGGGAGAAATTGGCGGCAACAACATCGAAATTCACGAGCTTACTCTGCCAAGGATCTTTGGGGTTTTTTTCAACCAAAACCGCGCGCCGATTTTCACTGAAAAAAACATCCGCTTGGCGCTTGATCTAGCCGTTGATAAGAAAAGAATTGTAAACGAAGTATTCGCCGGGCATGCCGAAATAGCCAATTCGCCTATTCCGCCTGGCACATTCGGAGATTTTTCTGAAGATGCTGACAGCAAACTCGTAAACGATGACGCGGCTCGGCCGATTGACCGAGCGAATTCAACGCTAAAAAGCGCCGGATGGGTCAAAGATCCGGAAACCGGAATTCTTACAAAAAAAACAAAGAAAGAAACAAAAACGCTTTCATTCACGTTGTCTACCGCCAATACTCCGGACTTGGCCGAAACTGGCGAGCTCTTAAAATCAATGTGGGCGGAACTCGGTGTTAATATTACAATCAAGCTCTTCGAATTCACGGATTTAAACCAGCAAGTAATTCGTCCGCGCGAATATGACGCACTTTTATTCGGAGAGGTGGTCGGCCGTGATCCGGACCCATTCGCATTCTGGCACTCTTCACAGATGAACGACCCCGGATTGAATATCGCGCTTTACGCTAATTCCACCGTAGACAAACTACTCGAGACCGCGCGCAAAACAATAAATGAAGATGAGCGAAAACAAAAATATATTGAATTTCAAAAAGAGATCGCCGATGACGTTCCGGCTGTCTTTCTCTATTCCCCGTCATATCTTTATGCCACGACTGACGGATTAAAGGGATTCGAAACTGAAAATATCACGGTGCCTCCGGAGAGATTCGCCAGAGTCCACTCCTGGCACCTTAAAACAAAAAAGGTCCTTAAATATTTTGCAAATTAAGCTCGGGTGGTGAAACTGGCAAACACGTTAGCTTCAGGAGCTAATGCCCGCAAGGGCTTGCGGGTTCAACTCCCGCCCCGAGCATAAATAACTACCAAACTTTAATCTATGGAAAAGCCACATTTTGAGGCGCAATTTACAGAAACAAAAAAGACGCTCGAATCTTCGCGGACGGAAATTAACGAATTTTTGAAGCAGAAAACTCTTGATGAGCAAGACCGTGTTCGTTTAACTCGTGTATTGCAGTTGGTGGAACGCTATCAGCCAGAACGAGATGTTGAAGCATCGAAGGTGGATAAGTGGAAGAGTTATCTTGAAAGCGCGTATCGTTTTTTGCCCAGCCGAAGAAAATCCCAAAAGCCCATTGAAAATATTTCTGCCCGCTCATACCTCCTTGCCGAGAAAACAATAGCTTCGCTGCGTGGTCTCCGCCATGTAGATTTTCAGCTTGAGCAGGAAAGCGGTTTTTCGAAAGAAGAAATTCTGAATCAAGAACGACCCTCCGAAGTAGTAGGCGAAGAAACATTGGATACCTCGCTTACCCTTGAATATGAAAAGAAAAACTGGGGCGTTGAGAGAATATGTCTCGATGGAGTGCAAAACCACTTGCCATCCGATTCCAAGGGCGAACATGTCTGGGTTAGATGTTTGGTCGGTGGCAAATGGGTTTCCCTCGCAGAAGCAAAACAAAAGAAAGATGAAATAGAAGCCGTGCGCTTTGCTGATGATGGCGTTGGTTTTGATGTTAAAAATCTGGCTCTCTTGTATTCCACAAAGGCGGGCGAAAAAGAATCTCGCGGACAATTTGGAGAAGGTATGAAAATGATGGCCGCCGCCGCTTTACGCGAGGGATTAGAGCCGGAAATGGAGTCACAAGACTGGCGCGCAAAGCCAACACCAAAAGAAGTAAAGATTTTTGATACCCACCATCAAAAAGAGCAAACCGTTCAGCAGTTATCATTCCGAGTTGAACATTTGACCGGTGAGCCGATGATTGGTTCTCGCACCACATTTCACAACCCAACCGAGTCATTTGTTAATGAGTTAATGCAGATCGAAAAGAAAGTTTTGGCTTTGCGCGAAAATTATCGTCCCGCTTTTGTGGGAAGTACCGGAGAAATCGTTGATCGCGAATCCGGCGGTTTATTCGTAAAAGGTATTTATGTAACCGGAAAGAAAACTTTATTTTCTTACAACTTTGAAGACGTAGAAACAAACCGAGACCGGAATACAATTGTTTCAGAAGAACCGGAACGAAGAATAGCGCAGATTGTTAGAGAAATTTCTGATAAACGCCTTGTCAAAACAATGCTTCAAAAAAGTATTCTGGAACCGGATGCTGTTGAAAGTTCGTACTACAATCTCGAAGCCGAACATCCGAGCGTTTGGATTGAAGGATTTTATGAAGCATTTGGGAAAGACGCAGTTTTGGATACCGGCTTCAAAATACCAGATGCCTTCAAAGATAAGCCGCTTACCAAAGTTAAACTGCCGTCTGGCATGTCCAGTCTGCTTTTGCGAGCCGGTATCAAAACTGACCGCGAAGCGACTCCTGATTTTTGGGACGAAACAATTCCGACCTCTCTAACGCTTGAGTATGGAAAGGATATTTGGAATGAAGAACGAATTTTGCTTGACGCAGTGCAAAATCATTTACCGCGCGACTCCGGTGGTTCAAATATCGGTTTACGTTTCAAAGCCAAAGATAGCAAGTGGCACTCATTTTCAGAATTACCGGACGCAAAAGACGAAGACATAGAATCAGTAAAAATTTATGATGATGGACGCGGTTATGATTCGCGACTGCTTGGCTTCTTCTACTCCACAAAAGAAGCAACTGAAAGCACCGGAAAATTTGGCGAGGGTTTGAAAATGCTTTGCGTAGCTTCGCTTCGCAAAAGCATGGACATGACTTTGCGCTCTCAAAATTGGTCGGCTAAACCTCGCGCTTTGCGTCAAGAAATTGATGGAAATGAAATTGACCAGCTTGTTTTTGACGTAATCCACACTGTCAAAAAACAGGAGATAGACGACGATAAAGGACTTTATCAGAGCAGTTCAACAACATTTTCAAACTTAACACCGGAATTACTGCAAGAATTTCGTCAGATCAACAAAAAAGTTTTGGCGATAGAAAAGACTAAGCCGATTGAGCGAACGCCAAACGGAGATGTGCTTTCGCTTGAGGGCGGGATGGTATATGTCCGCGAATTACTGATTCCCGGCGACCATAATTTGCTGTTTACTTACCATTTGCCGAGATTGGAAATTAAAAATCGGGATAGGAGTTTTGTTGATCAACAAGAACTTTCTCCTGCTATTGCTCAAATTTGGTCGCAAACCGAAAACCCCGAAGTTATAAAAAGTTTTCTGTTCAAGGCAAATCTTGAAGCACAAAAAGGTGGCGGAAAAGATAAAGTAGAATTTTCTATGGACTTTAGCCCGAAAGACGCAAAAAACTGGAAAAAGATTTTTGAGGAGGTTTTCGGCAAAGACACGGCAATTCGCGATATGCGCTCCGAGGACTACGACGCTATGCAACAGAACAAGCATGTTGGTTTGGAACTTGTATCTTTCCCATCTTCTGTCTATCGAGTTTTACAGAGATTGGGATTGCCAACTTATGAATCGCGTTTGCAAGAAATGACTGATGTTGAGCATATCCCCGATGAAGAATTGACGGCAGAAGAAAAAGCGCTGATAGAAGTTTTGACTGCGATTGACGAATATCTACCGAACAATCGCCAATCCGATATACGAGTGTACAAGCGCAAGTCTGTGGATCAAAAAGTAGCGGCTGGTTACTCTGATAGAACAAGTATTCATCTCTTACGAGAAACCTTAGCAGATTTTACCCGTGCGGCTGATGTCTATGTTCACGAGAAAACTCATCACAACACCGACGGCGCGCAAGACGCAAGCGCAGAGTTTAGAAATTACCTCACTTTTGCACTAGGCAGACTTGCGCTTGACCAATTGAAAAAAGTCCGACCGGATTTAGTAAAAACGTAAAATTAAACTATTCTATAGCAAACGCCACCGTAAAAATGCCTATCGCCTAAAATATTATTATTTAATTAATTTTTCACCAAACTCATGATGACACCAAATTCAGGATCAAAGCGGCCAGTTCGGCCGAGAAAATCTTTTGGACCGCCTTCAAGGCAGATCCGCCACTCCGAATTCCGAAAAACTTCGGGACGGATTAACGCGCCGACAGCGGAATTATTCAATATAACAAAAGCGCGGGGTGTGCAAAAACTAAACGTCCCTCGCAGCGGACGGGATGCGCGGGTCAAAGTAACGCCATTAGGGGGCCTCGAAGAAGTAGGCCGAAACATGATGTATCTCGAATACATTGACCCCGGCTCGCAGTTTAATGGCGACATAATAATAATTGATATGGGCCTGCAATTCCCGGAGGATAATATGCCGGGCATTGACTATATTATTCCTAACGTAAAATCGCTCATCCCCAAAAAAAGAAAAATCCGCGGCATATTAATAACTCACGCGCACATGGATCATATCGGCGGAATCCCTTATCTCATGCGCGAATTAGGGCACCAAATACCGATCTTTGGGACTGACCTGACCCTTGCGATAATAGCTAAGCGCCAAGAGGAATTCAGGACTGGATCAAATGGAGAGCTGAACCTCCAGGAAGTTTCCAATGACACCAAGCTGGATCTCGGCGCTTTTCAGATAGAATTTTTTGGCGTGTCGCACAACATTCCGGGATCCCTCGGAGTAGTCGCGCATACTCCCATTGGTACGCTCGCCCACACCGGCGACTTTAAAATTGACATTCGTTCATCTATTGCCGGGGTAACCGAACTGGACAAACTAAAACGGCTCGGCGATGACGGTGTATTGCTGCTGATGTCCGACAGCACCAATGCCAAAGAACCGGGACGCCAATTTTCCGAAGTCGAAATCCAGCATGAGATGGAAGATATCATAAAAAATGCCCCGGGCCGGCTGATCATCGGAACATTCGCTTCCCTTCTTGGCCGCTTGAATGAAATCATCCAACTGGCCGAAAAACACGACAAACGGGTGGCAGTTGACGGACGCAGTATGCGAACCAATATAGAAATCGCGAGCCGCCTAGGTTATATGAAAATAAACCCGGCAATAATGATCGACCCGACCGAAGTAAAGGACTTTCCAAAAAATAAAATTATAATCCTGGTTACCGGCGCCCAAGGCGAAGAAAACGCGGTGCTGATGAGAATTGTTTCCAAGCGTCACAAAGTATTGAAAATCGAATCCGGCGACACCGTAGTATTTTCCTCTTCGGTGATCCCCGGCAATGAGCGGCAGGTTCAATACCTAACGGACAAACTCTATCGCGACGGCGCGGATGTCATTAATTATCGCATGCTTGATATTCATGCCGGAGGACACGCTAAGCAAGAAGATCTTAAATTATTGATTCAAACTGTTCGGCCAAAATATTTAATGCCAATTGAAGGAAATCACTCATTTCTGAAAATACACGCGAAAGTTGCGCTAGATGCCGGAATGAAGCGCGAGAATATAGTCATTGCCGACAATGGCCAAATCGTTGAGGCAAGCCGAGACCGGGTGGCCAAGACCAACGAATTTGTTCCGGCGAATTACGTCATGGTTGACGGCTTGGGCGTCGGCGACGTGCAAGAAGTGGTTTTACGCGACCGGCAAATGCTGGCCGGAGACGGAATATTCGTGGTTATCGCGGTGGTTGATTCGCAAACCGGAAAAGTGCGCGGGTCCCCGGACATTATCTCGCGCGGATTTGTTTATCTTCGCGAGTCAAAGGAATTATTGTTCCAGGCGCGCCAAGTTACCAAACGCATCATTGAGGATGCCACCTCAAACATGCACCCGGTAAATTGGGAGTGGGTTAAAGATAACCTTAGAGACAAACTCGGCCAATTTTTGTTTTCGAAGACAGAGCGAAGACCAATGGTGTTGCCAGTGGTGATAGAAGTCTAGTTATCAATGCCGGTTTGCCCCGCACCGAATTTATTACTGAATCTCTATTTTACAACTTCGAGCTCCCAGGTAACGCATTCGGTAGGAAGAAGTAAAGAAAGATATTGATCATAAAAAATTGGACAGCGGTGGATAAAGGTTTTTATCATCTGGCGAACCGGATTTTTAGATGGATGCGGCCAGCCGTACCAAAAGCCGAGTTTGCGGAATTTAAAATTCACATAATTGTAATCTGACAATTTTGTTCCCTCCAAAAAATAATCCATTGAATACGAAGCAAAAAAGTGCTGGTGGGTAGGATCAACAAAAGCGTCAACCGCCCGGAAATGCGGAACTTGGATAACTAGGCGGCCGCCGCTTTTGGTTACGCGCCAAGCTTCACCGAGAATCTGCAAAACATCATCGGCGTGCTCAAGCGCGTGGTTCATGAAAACCAAATCAAACCCCCCATCCGAAAACGGCCACGGAGATTTATTCATGTCGTGGACAATATCGGCCGATGAATTCTTAACTATATCCATACCAACGGAACCGAGCAATTTTCGCTGTCCGCACCCGACGTCCAGAACTTTTATGCCGCTAAAAATATCTTCTTTAACAAATCCGTCGGGCGTATAAATTTTGAGCGTCCACAGATCTTTCTCCATGTCTTATTTTCGGCTTAATTTTTTGTAAATTTTATCACGATTATCGGCGGCGATCAGCTGGATAACGTGGTCTGACAAAAATTTAAATCCAACACGATAATCGCGGGTAATTCGAAAAGAAAAAATCCCTTGAAGCGGCGGCCCTAAGGGCTTAGTATGAAAACGCGGATCAAATGGATCGTTTTGCAATAAATCTATGAGTTCGGCTAGCTTTTCTTGGCACTCTGCCGGGAGTTTACGGATGTCATGCAAAAAATGCTTATCGTATATGACATCATTTCTTGCTTCGGACATGCCTTAAAAAAGATTCTTTGTCTGCAAACCTAGTAAACGGCCTCGAACTTAACGACCGCTTGAACATCTTTCGGATGAATGATTCTCTGTATTCCCCTTCTGGATCCTTAAGCGGCTGGAAAAGAAAACGCTTCATTTCATTGATGTCCATTCGCAATTCTCCAACCTCTTTATCAAGTTTTTCAACAAGAACTTGGGTAGTCATTGATAGTATTATGCTAATTCACAAATACTCTGAAGTCAACAACCAATAAAACTCATTATATCACGCGCCCGATTATCCCACGAGAATTTTTTCATTTTTTCGTATGCTTTTTCGGTTTTAGCCGCCGCGGTGTCAGGATCAGCAACCACCGTCTCAATCATGCTTGAAAGATCGCCGGCGTCATCCGGCGTATAAAAAGCGGTTTCTTCATCAGTCATAATCTGCTCGATCGCCGGAGTGCGCGCCGCGAGTATCGGCCGGCGGCTAGCCATATATTCAAAAATCTTCATCGGCGAAGTGTGATAATACGAATAGGGATTATTTTTTGTGCCGATAGCGACTAATATATCGGCGGCCGCGAGCCAAGTTGGAATACTTTGAAAATCACAGGGGCCCGCGCAAATAACGCTGTGGGACATTTTTTCGCCGGTCACACTTTCTAAGTTGTCTCTCGTCCCGCCGACGACATAAAACATAATGGATTTTTTAAGCGCGAGCGCAGAAAGAATCCCCAATCCCTTCCAATCATAAATCCTTCCGGCATACAAAGCGATTTTTTGCCCGATCGGTAAATTTAAAATTTTTCTTGCCTCATCTCTGGACGGCAATGAAACATATCTCTCAAGATCAATGCCGTTCGGATGTACAATAACTTTCCCCGGAGCAAACCCGAAATATTTTATTAATTTCTCCCGGATAATATTGTTTATGGCAATAATGCCCTTAGCGCGTTTAAGGCAAAAATTATTTCTGAAATTTCTGGTTTTAACATTATGTAATTCCACAAAAAACGGGGTAAACAAAAACGGCAGCCAGAGATATGAAAAATTATCCATATCCACTGTGTAAAGAGCCATTTTTTCTCCGCCAATCCGCTTTTTTGAAAGATATAAAAATGCCGTAAATATAAATGAAATGGTTCCGGCTATAAAGCCAAACCGGCCCATTTTATAAACATCCAAAACTGGAAGTTTTTTTATTGGAATTTTTTGTTTTAACCCGTAGAACCCCTCAATGGATTTTTCTGTGTTTTTGCGATTTGGCAGCACCAGCTCCAAATCCGCGCCGGCCGCAACAAACGCCTCGCACATCTTGGCTAGCTGTATCCCATGCGCTTTTTCGGTCGGCATCCGGGCGTTAGCGATATAGTAGATTTTCATACTTAATTCCTATCATTTCAGTTCGTAAACATCAATATTCGGACCAAAGTAATCATATCTAAAAATATCCCATGGCCAGATGCCGGTGATTTCGTCGCGGAGATCATAGGTACCAGGGAAATATTTTATTAAGCTACTCTGCCTCGCGAGCGCCTGGACCTCCTTATCTAAATCACTTTTACCATCTTCCGCGTATTCCACAACGAAATATTCGTACCCCAGTGCGTTAAAAAATTCAATATCTTCCGACTTGCGATGTCGGAAGTTGGTAGAAATAAAATGCAGATTCAAAACACTAAAGCTCGGCGACGGATATTTTTCATCCGCTAAACCAAGCAGGGCAAAATCGGCGGAACGCAAGCTTCCGGGGTCGATTCTTTGCATCTCTAAAATCCCCTCTTTGGAATTCGGCAGACGCATGTGCGGCAGATAGGCCAGAACTTTTGAATTGGCCGGAATATTTTCATTGATCCATTCGGTTGCGATCAAACGGGTATCTTTCTTGCCCATCAAATAATCATATTGCGCGCTAAAGGCGAATGAACTGCCAAACACTAAAATTACGGCCAGCCATTTTAACGTTGGTGTACGTAAAAACTTTTCAAAAAGCCAATTGAACGCAAAACCGGCCCAAACCGCGAAAATCGGCAAAAGCATGACCACCGGGCGCGAAAAAGAAATGAGCATAAAAAAAATGACGAGAACGTAGCTCGCGACAAAGATCAAAGCCGCACAGGTTTCCACACGATATATCCGATATTTGTACGAGAGGCCGAATCCCAGTATCGCGAGAACAAACAATAAAATTTCATACTTAACAAGTGTTTCGAAATATAGCTGGAGATTGGTAACAATACCCACGAACCCCATGCCAAAGATGTTTCTAAGCCGCCACAAAACACTACCAGCTGGGTCCAGCCCGCCTTTTGTTGGCTCGGCAAAAGTAATTCCGAACGGATGCAGCAGAATAAAGGCCGCGCCGAACAACAAAAATATTCCAACTAGTATAAAATTATTTTTATTTAATAATTGGCGCCTTGACCACTGCATTAGAGCAAGCGACACGAACACGGCGACCGAGCTGGGGTTGGTGACGAATGCCGCTCCGGCAACGAGGCCACCACAAATGTAATTTTTTAGTCGGTCGCTATCTCGAATATGCAAAATCAATAGCCAAGCTAAATAGGTCAACGTAACCGCCGGCAGCCAATGGCGAGTCATGTGGCTAAGCTCGACATGGAAAAAACTTACTGCCAAAAATGCCGCCGAAAAAATCGCTGCGCGTTCGTTTGAGAAAATTTTTTTGGACATCAAATAGACGATGTAAACATTCAAAGCCCCCAGTATCGCCACCAATGCCCGCGACCATATCCAAATAGAAGATGGATCTAAAATTAAACTGGTTTTAAATTCGGCAAGTGCCGGGAACCCGGCGAGAGCATATTTTATCGCCAAAAACGGCAAAAGCCAGATCAAAAAAACATAAGACATGAACGGCATATAATAGAGCGGCCGGAATTCTTCCGGATAAAATGCCGGAACCAAGGTCTTTAATTCAATCATTTTTAACGCCCCAAACACCAGCGCCCGTTCGTCACTAATCAGAAAATTCGGGAAGCCGTATTCAACGCCCCACAGGCGCAAAAAAAGCGCGAAGGCCAATATAAGCCATATTTTTCTTTTCATAAAACCAGAGTTATATGTATAATAATACTACCATGCTTGAAGTAAAAAAATTGGGGTCGATATTGGAACCGACCAAGCTCGAGTTTGAAAATCTGGCGGTGCTTAACCCCGGCGTGTATCAGGACGACGAAAATGTCCATGTTTTTTACCGCGCAATAAACAAAAATCACGAATCTTGCATAGGCTATGCCAAATTAAAAGGCCCGACTGAAGTAGTGGAACGCTGGGCTAAACCAATTATCGAACGCGAACTTGATCATGAAAGCAAAGGCGTAGAAGATCCACGGATCGTAAAGATTGAAGATACATTTTATATGACCTACGTGGCCCATGACGGCAAAAATGCAGTCACCGCTTATGCCACTAGCACCGACCTAAAGCATTTTGAAAAACGCGGAGTCATAACTCCGCGAATCAGCTATCATGAAATAAAGGAAATTTTTAACGAATCTCAGCTAAAAGACACTTACCGTCTTTTCTCCTCTTTTTACGAAGAAGAGGCCGGGCGTGATGTGTTCTTATGGGAAAAAGACGTCGTGCTTTTCCCGGAGAAAATAAAAGGACGTTACGCTCTGTTGCACCGGACTTTGCCGGACATCCAAATAACCTACTTTAATGATTTTACAGATCTTGCTTCCCGGGATTTCTGGACAGATCATTTTAAAAATCTTGCCGTGTATGTGGTTTTAGAAAATAAACACTGGTTTGAAACCAGGCACATTGGCGGGGGAGCGCCGCCAGTTAAAACTAAAGATGGCTGGATATTGATTTTTCATGCAGTGGAAGCGACTAATTTCGGCCGGGTTTATCACGCCAGCGCCGCACTCTTGGATTACGACAATCCCCAACTGGTTACCGGCCGCCTGCATGAGCCGCTTTTTTCGCCAACCGAAGAATGGGAAAAATCCGGTTTCGTATCCAATGTAGTTTTCCCCACCGGAACCGCGGTTTTTGATGATAAACTTTATATATACTATGGAGCTGCCGACACTCATGTGGCGGTTGCCGAAGTAAATATCAGCGAGCTAATCAACGAATTAAAAAAGTCATCCCCGCATCATGCAACCTTCGGCGGCCACTAAAACAAAAAATTCAATCTTGCATCTGGCCACTTACCCGCCCCGTGAATGCGGCATTGCCACTTTTACACGCGATCTAATCACGGCTTTCAACAAAAAATATAATCCGGTGACCAAAGCCAAAGTTATCGCGCTCAACGAAAATTCCTCCGCTCATTATAATTATCCGAGCGCAGTCGCGACCGCGATTAATGCCGATGATCTAAAGAGCTATGTGGAACTTGCCGAAAAAATCAACAACCAACGTTCGGTAAAGCTGGTTAACATTCAGCATGAATTCGGAATCTTTGGCGGTAATTGGGGAGATTATTTAGTCCCCTTTTTCCAAACAGTTAAAAAACCGGTTATCGTCACACTGCATTCGGTCCTGCCAGCTCCCGACGAACGTCTAAAAGATACCGTCAACTTTATTGGGGCGCGGGCGCGCGCGTTGGTGGTAATGAACGCGCGGTCCAAAAAGATCCTGGAAACCGACTATCAAATACCGAAATCGAAACTCTCACTCATCCCCCACGGCATCCCGCAAACTAACTTTGAGCCGGCGAAGATTGCGAAATCTGCGCTTGGCCTTGAAAATAAAACGGTACTCTCGACCTTCGGCATGCTTAACCGCGACAAAGGAATAGAGTATGTTTTGGGAGCGCTCCCGCCCTTAATTAAAAAGTTCCCTGAACTCATTTATCTTATTGTCGGCGCTACTCATCCGGTGGTGCTCCGAGACGAAGGCGAAGAATATCGCAACTTCTTACTCAACGAAACAGAACGGCTCGGCCTCAAGGACCATGTTAAATTTTACAATAGATATGTGACTCTCGATGAAATTGTCAAATACCTCAAGGCAACCGACATTTATTTATCTACAGCCCTAAACCCAAACCAGTCGGTATCCGGCACGCTTTCTTACGCTCTGGGTTGCGGACGCGCCTCAATCAGCACGCCCTCCGAATACGCGAAGGAAATTATAAAAGAAGGGGAAAACGGGATGCTAGTAAAATTTAATGATTCGAAATCAGTTACTGTTGCCCTCGCAAAGCTATTGGCCGATGATAAAAAGCTGATGGATATGCATAAAAACGCCTATGAAGAAACCAGACACATGACCTGGCCGAATGTCGCGGCCTCTTACGCCAAGCTCTATGAAAAATTCGCTGGAATTTCGCCGGAAGAACGGAAATTGCCGGAAATAAAATTCGATCACGTGTTCCGCCTGACTGATGAGTTTGGAATTTTGCAGCATGCCACATATGACAAACCGCATCGCCGCTGGGGTTATAGCACCGACGATAACGCGCGGGCATTGCAGGTGGCCGTAAAGCACTTTGAACTTACCGGAAACGAATCTCTCCTCCCCTTAATCGAAACTTATCTGGATTTCATCAAATTTGTTTCGCGTCCGGACGGAAGTTTTGCCAACATCGTCAACGCCGGACGCAAACGCGACAATACGCGGGATAGCGATGTTTTCGGCCGGTCGTTTTTGGCTTTAAGCGCCGCGGCCAATTCCGAAAAATTACCAAAAAAACTCCATGTTAAATCCTCGGTTCTTTTAGCGCAGGCCCTTAAAAATGTAAAAAAATTAACTTCGCCGCGTTCGGTTGCCTTTGCAATAGCCGGACTCTATGTCGGTTTTCAGAAAAGCAGAAGTCCGGCTGCAATGTCGCTCATCCAAAAATTGGCTGACCGCCAAATCAAATTATATCGCGATAATTCTTCTACCAATTGGCAGTGGTTTGAGGATCAATTGACTTATTCCAACAGCCGCTTGCCAGAATCGCTCTTCTTAACGTACTTAGCAACCAGAAACCACAAATACTTGCGCGTGGCTCAAAAAACTTTGAAATTCTTAGAGAGTATCACCTTTGAGCCAAAACACTACTCGCCAATCGGCGAATCCGGGTGGTATGCCAAAAACAAGTATCGCGCCTATTTTGACCAACAACCGGAAGACGCGGCCGCAATGGCTGAAACAAAACTGATCGCCTTCAAAACCACCGGGGAAGAAAAGCATCTCCAAGACGCCCTTGAGGCCTTTTCATGGTTTTTGGGCAAAAACCACTTGGGACTAATGGTCTACAACGAACATACCGGCGGTTGTTACGACGGTGTTGGTAAAACCGGTTTGAACATCAATCAGGGCGCAGAATCTACCCTTGCCTACCTGATGGCTAGATTAACTTTTGAGGATCCGGAAATTAAATCAAAACTCCGGTCATGACCCTTCGATATTACTCCCTGCAATGGCCTGAGGGCCCCATCAGGGCCTCGAACGGCAGGGTCATGATGAGTATAATCGAATCATGAAAAAAATAGCTGACGGCGCATATTTGGCGGCCATAAAAGTACTGGAAACGGCGGCAAGGCCTGCCGGATTTTTCGCATCCGGCTTACCCGGCGGCTACGAAGCGACTTGGGCCAGAGATAGCATGGTTGCCTCTCTTGGCGCGTCTTTAATTGGAAATAAATTTGAAAAGCCATTCCGAAAAAGTTTGGGGGTCCTGTCAAAAAACCAATCCGAACACGGACAAATCCCTAACGCGGTTGGCGATTACAACATTGAGCGAAAAAGCAAAATTACATTTAACTCGATTGATTCCACGCTATGGTATATAATCGGGCACTTTGTATACGCCGTTGCCTACAAAAATAAAAAGCTCCAAAAAAAACATGAAAAAAATATTGCGCGCGCGGTTGCTTGGCTTGGCTACCAGGACCCAAACGAAGATAAATTAATAGTCCAACAGCCGACTATGGACTGGCAGGACGCCTTCCCGCACAAATACGGCCGGGTGCTGTCAACCGAAGCGCTTTATTTTGCCGCGCTTAATTTTTTAGGAAAGAAAAAAAAGGCAGGCAAAATTAAACGCGTTATAAACGGCGAAGTTGAAAAATATCTTTCGCTCTACGACTCCAAACACGGCCATTACCTGCCGTGGATCTGGAAAACGCATAACAAATACCGCGAAGAAGAACATTGGTTTGACACGTTCGGAAATTTGATGGCAATTGTTTCGGGGCTCGCAACGCCTAAAATTTCGGCCTCCATTCTGCGCTACATCGAAAAAGAAAAAATAAACCGGCCCTATCCCTGCAAGGCGATTTATCCGCCGATAAAACGTGGGAGCAAAGAGTGGAAGGACTATTTCGAAGATGCCGAAGCGCGCGAACCTTATCATTATTTGAATGGAGGTATCTGGCCGTTTCTCGGAGGATTTTATGTGGCGGCGTTGGTTAAAACCGGGCAACTTAAAAAAGCGGAGAGTGAACTAGGGTTGCTCGCCAAAGCCAACAAGCTCGTTAAAAAAAACGCGCCGGTTAAAGATTACGGTTTTTATGAATGGCTCGACGGCCGCACCGGAAAAATCATCGGCGGCTCCAACCCCTACCAATCCTGGTCAGCCGGAATGTATGTTTTCGCCTATGAATGCGTGAAGCAAAAACGTGTGCCTTATTTCGGATAATGGGCGACTACAACATATTGACAAAAATTAATCTATAATATAAAAAGTCTATAGAGCTCCTTGGACAATGCGTCCGGAAAGGAGAGCTAAAATGCCTATTGCAGGCGACCGCGAAGCATACGTTGCTTCGATGGTGGGAGATGCGATAAACAATCCAAAGGCCTTATTCCTCACTGCTGTCGGTGTAGCGTGTTCCACGCCGTCAGAAGCTGCCAAGGTTGGCGAAACCCTGGGGCTTACGGGCGAGGAATTGAAATCCGCTCGTTGGATAGCCATCTTCAAGAGAGGCAAATCCAAAACGGATTTCTTAAAAAGGCTTTTGGAAATCACAGAACAAGCGGACAAAAAAACGGCTGAAAAGCCGAGGGAGACAACGGCTATGGCAAAAACGCAGGTTCAAAAAGGATCCGGTTACTACGAGGCCAAGATTTTCGAGTTTTTATCAGAAATATTCGGTGCAAAAAGATCTTCGATTACTATTTACGAGGCAACGGAAGCGCTCGCGTTTGTCAGAGGTAGTTCTATAGTTATTTATATACCGGATGTCGGCTGGGCTTTAGAAGTTAGATCCCCATACGATTATTTGATTGGAGATAGCGGCCTTGTTGATAAGGTGGAGTTGAGAATGAATAATTCTTGTGTTTTGGACAGAACCAAGAAACTAAAAAAGCGTCTAGAGTCTTTCACAAAGCGTACCCAAGAAAAACCTACTGAATTTATCCTCGTCCAGGATTATTCATAACCACTAAACAGGGCATCCACACGGATGCCCTTCGATTTTTAACTGCAAAACAAAATCGGCCAAAAAAATCTAACATAAAAATGTGGGAAAATCTATAATTAATTTAAGACGCCGATCGTTTATTAAATTAATTATAAATTCTGGCAGTGCAAAAGCACGAGAATACTGACACCCCACACAAATTTATATGAGACCGCGAATAGTCCCTCGCGCGGAAATTTCGAAAATATGCACATAGTGACGCAGTTTCCATCTTTTAATCTGCCCAAAAACAATTTGCGGAAGCGGACGGCGACCAATCCACAAGCTGCGCTGCAAAAGCGAGTAATCACAGACGCTAAGTAATTCACGCAATCTTGCGCGCTTTTGTCTTTCCTTTTCCGGTATGTCGAAACTCACAATTCTGATTTTTCCGTCTCTAGGAGGTAATTCAAAATTATGGTTATCAAGTCTGCGTTCTTTAGTGTATCTTTTGCCAAATTCAATAATTTTCCACTTAAAATTTCGTTTTGCCCCGGTCCTGAAAACCAAACCCTCTTTTTGCAGCCGCCACATAGTAACCGCGATAAGATTCCTACGCAACTTAACCTCCTTTCTTCGATATTTAGTTACCTGATCATGCCTCTGGCTTAAACCCAGCAAAGCGCGTCCGGGTCCAGTAAATGAGTAAGCGGGATTCAACAATCCTTCATCAATAAACATAAAAGCCGCCTCCCCGATATTTTCAAGGATGTTTAATACAGCCCCCTTCAAATACGAATTCCTGGTTAGTGAATTTTCTATTTTTATTTTAGGTCTTGCCATAATTAATTTAATACGACGATCGGTTTGTTAAATTAATTATAATATATTACCTACCGAGTACGGTGTAGAAAATACTAAAACCAATGAGTTTCTGGCGGTAATTGCTTCGTCAAAGAATCGAGATTGTTGAACCAGAAGTATATTGATATGATGGCAACCACTAGAAAGATGAGTTCAAATTGCCCAATTGATATCAATACCAGCGTGGTTCCAAAAAGGATTATGCGGCCAAGTATAGTGGGGACTTCGCGCAAAACAAGAAACTGCGCATCGGCACCGCGGGCGCGATTGAACATAATCGCGCCGTAAGCGGCAACGAATATTCCTAATATAAACCCGCGCAGCACTGTTACCAAATAAAGCAATAACGGTGTCGGAGCCCAGATCGCAACTAAATATGACGCTATCCACATAACTGTTGTACCAGCGGCACCCAAACGTACGACCGTCTTTTTGTCCCACGTATCTATAAGGGCGCCGGTAATATGCGTGATTGCGAGCCCTACGATACCGACAAACACCCCCAGAATCCCAATATCAACCACACTAAGAGCGGTTATAAAGATAAACAGGATCCAAATTACTTGCGCATCCTGACCAAGGTTATCAATGATTTCCGGAATAATAAAATGCCGATTTACTCTTACAACCTTGGCTATTTCTTGGGCTTTAAATTGAAAATCGGTCTTTTCGCTTCTAAGCGGCAAGACCGAAATGATTGAAACGAGAATAAACATTAACGCAATCGCAAACAAGAACGCATAGCCATAAGAAACAATGAGTACCGCGGCGATAATTGGAACTGCCATTCCGAAAATAGACCCGACATTTGACATAAATGCCAGCGATGAACCCATGGTAGCCGCTTCGGTTTTCCGGACTGTAAGTATGTTATATGGAATCCAAAAAAACGCGGCCTCCGTGCCGCTAATTAACGCGAGAAAGAACAGTAATGAAGAATATTCAGGCAACAATACAAGTCCTCCGAAAAGCACGGCGACCAACAAGATGCGAACATACCAACACCGGACAAGACCGATAATATTAGAAACACGAACTGCCAAAAATGCTCCGCCCATAAGAGAAAGATGATGTATAGCAAGCCAGGCAACAACGGTAAAAAAAGAATAGTTCAGCTCTAATAAATAAATTGGAATGAATATTCCAACGAAGCCCGTGCCAATACCCGACAGAGTGTTCATTATGACTATTCTCTGAAAATCATTCAGCCGAGTTTGCATGCGATTTTTTAATTTAACCCAGACTCAACTTCTCGCGGATTAAATCCGTGATAGTAGAAGCAATATGATGATATTCAAAACTTTTTATGGCATGCCGGCGGGCGGCTTGGCCCATTTTAGTCCGGAGCGATTTGTCGGTGGCTAGCTTTAAAATATAATCCGCAAGCTCCACCGGATCTGCGCGATACTCAAATGTTTTAGGTTTACTAAATTTTACTTTCTGATCTTCTTTGAACCCCATATGGGTATAAGCCCATTCTTCCGTTAAATCAACGGTCTTGGCAACCTTCGCCAAAAAACCAGTTTCGTTGTGCTTAACTGTTTCCTTCGGCCCCATTTCATTGATAGATATGACCGGCGTGCCGCAGGCCTGGGCCTCCACCTGGACCATGCCAAAACCCTCCAATCGACTGGGTGCTGCATAAATATCGGCGGCATTCAAAAGATAAGGCATGAAATCCGGAGAAAGCGGTCCTTCCAAATACCTCACCTTTGCCTTTGATGCGCCGAGTTCGTTTATTAAACGCGCCTCATTTTCGTAATGCTGATCGGCGCTCGGGCCGCCGTACACCTTACAAATGTATTTCCAGTTTTTGAATTTCTTGTCAACAATTTTTAACGCCTGCAAAACTTCCTGCGCGCCTTTTGATGTAACATCCCCTCCGGCAGTGAGGATCATTAGTTCGTTTTCTTTAACTCCCAAGCTTTTCCTGATGATCCTGACTCCCGAATCGCTAGACGGTATCGGCCGGAACTGATGGGTATCTATTCCGATCGGCACCGGCACGAAATTTTTTGTCTTTACGCCGTCTCGGGCGTAGGTCTTTTTAACCCAGTCACTAGTGGTAAGCACCAGCGGCAATGAACCGATAATGCTGTGATAATTAGCCACCCAACCGTCGGCCACCAGCCACGGGACCGGGATCACACCGAATTGCTTGGGGTGTGTAATTATATCGGGCGTGTAATTCCAGTATCCGACCCCGATTGCGACATCCGGCTTAAAATATTTGTACATCCACTCTTTCTGAAATTCTGATGATAAATTACAAGGCATTACATCTTCCTTGTTTTCACGAAGTCCTAGATAGAGCATATGCCCCTGCAAACTCAAACCATCCGGCTCGGGCGGATAAGCATATAAAATGGCGTACTTCAATTTTTTAATATTCTTAGCCATCTACTTAAAAGTTTCAAGCGGCAGGCAGCTTAGATTTTCAAAAGAATATTGGCTGAAACCATAAAGCTTTTTGATAATATTTCTTTTACTTGCTAGTTCCCTTCGGCTTAACCGGATAAAAAATTTTGCGGATTTATCCTCTAAAATACTATTCTTGCCATCGGTAGTGTAAGCGAAATTTAGTAATTGGCCGGACCGCATCTCTCCATTTTTAATCATACTTTTTACTGCCCGACTTACCCCGGTATGCCGCGGGTGCCCATATTCTCCGTTCGAGCCATGAGTAAAAATATAATCGAATTTTTGCCTGCCGATTTTTTGTTTTATAAGTCGCCGGATTTTCTGGATACTTTCGCGGATATCCATGATATCTTCGTCTTCCAGGTCGGTTATTATCGGGTGAGCGCCATAATATTTGCAAACTTCGCGGAATTTAGGAGCGCGATCCTTATCAGCGGCCCGGCAAAGCGCAAAAATCGTCCAAGTTATTTGCGGATTTTTTAAAATAGCCCCACCCATCCAGATCGTTTCGTCATCGGGATGAGCGACAATTACCAGGGCCCGGCCAGATTTTAACTTCAATTCATTCACACAGTATAGCGCCAATAATAACGCGTCCGGGGTTTGCAGGCAACCATGCGCGATGAATTAGCCAATAAACAGAGTTATAATGTTAAAAGAACCCTGCGGCCGGATTAGAGACCCTTGAAAGCGAGACACTGATGATCCACCTGGGATTCCTGTTACATGCCCATCAACCATGGACTCAATCTGATAATACCAGACGCAGAATTTTTTTTGAATCTTATTGGCCGCTTCTGGCTCTTGCCAATTCTTATCCGTCTTTTGCGTTTTCGATGGATATAACGCTTAGTCTTGGTGAACACCTACCGGATTGGTTTTTGGAATTAATTCGAGATGCTTACCTGCGCAAAAAAATAGAGCTCCTCAATACCGCCGCGTATCATTATCTTCTGCCGCTTTTCGACAAATCTGTAATACAAGAGCAGCTGCTGCTTAATAGAAAATTCTACAGAGAAAAATTCGTCGGAGGCAATGCTCTGCCGGGATTATTTTTACCGGAACTGGCATTTTCGCCGGATATGGCCTGTGATGCTGAAGTTTATAATTTTTCGTGGTGCCTGGCCGAGGACCATTCATTTACATACAAACGCCTGCACCTGCCGGAACATGAACAAGCGCCGCTCAACTGGATTGCGCAATGCGGAGCGGCGGGGGTGCTGCTGCGATCGGGTTACTGGTCAAAACGCATTGCTTTTCGCCAGCATCACGAATCCGCTGAGCAAATATTTAATGAGCTTCTGGACGGCCACAATGACTGGCGGGCTCGCGCTCAAATTGCCAAAGACTCATACCTGATACTTGCTATGGACCTCGAAACCTTCGGCCACCATCAGAAAGATGGCGTGACTAATTTTATAACGCCGTTTTTAGCCAAACTTCTGGAGCATAAAGACACCGTGCGGACCACTCCGCTTAACGAAATTCATGAGAAGTTTCCGAAAATCGATAAAACAGACATTTTCATCCCGGCTTCCTGGTCAACCGAAAAAGAGCATTTGGATCAAGGCATACCTTATCCGCTTTGGGACCATCCGGCTAATCCGTTTCACCGACTATGGAACGGCTTTGCCCGACTCGCCCACCATCGAACTGAGTTAGCCCCAAATTACAGCGCCGAACTAGCGGAGCTGATGAGAAAGTCCTTTTATAGCTGTCCTCCATGGCAATTTGCCCATGGCAACAAAGAAGTTGCCGGGTGGTGCATTCCGCATTTTGAACGCATTGCGCATCTACTGAATAACGACCGGGAACTTTATCAAATAATCTGGCAGTTAAAGCAGTTGGTTAAATAATTTTTGAATATAAAAAGCCATTTCACAAAAAGTGAAATGGCTTTTTTTAGTTCGCGTAAAGCTTTTCTGCGGTTTCCAGCATTACACGATCGCTCGTAAATTCTTTTTCGACTTCGCGCATACCGGCCAATGCTTTGCGGTTCCAGGCATCACGATCTTCAAACAACTGCAGAGCGGCTGGCAGAATTTTTTGCAGTTCCTGGGCATCATAGGCATCCTGCCATTCCCTAAATTGCTTGGCTCTGTCCGATTCCAGATCAATATCAGAATCCGTAGGCCAGGCGGCTCCAAAAATGAAACAGTTTTCCGGATTCATTTCACGAGCCCACCCTACCGGCGTTGACATATGAATGGCTCCGCGCAAAGCCGCGCTCATACCGGATGTGCCGGATGCTTCAAAGGGAGAACGCGGAATATTTAACCAAATGCGGGCTAAGCCTTTTAAGAAATATGACATTTCAATCTCATACCCGGCGAGAACCACCAGATTAGGTAATTCATATGAAATACTGAGAATTTCGTTAAACGCGCTGATCATCCGGCCGTCATCAGGATGCGGCTTGCCGGCTACAACAATTTGCAGTTTATTCGTCTTCAGCAGTCCGGACAACCATTCGATATTTCTGAAAAGCAATTTATGCCGCTTATATTCTGCCACCCGACGGGCTAAAACCAAAGTTGGGACGTTTTCGCTGAAATGAACTCCACCGCGATATTCGGTATGTTTGGCCACATATTCGATGCCGCTCCGAATATCCCCCAATTTGGCCTTCTCCAGCTGTTGAGGAGTACGCGCCTGACGATACTCAACCGGCTGCCAGAAATCCTGAGAAACGCCGTTGGTAATTGGAAATATCGGACTGGCCATATCCATACCACTCCACATCTTTGTGGCGACCTCGCAGTGCTCCCTTGATACTGCGTTAGTCTTGCCGGATAGGTAGAGACACGCCGCGGCCATGTTAAACAGGTGCGGATGCTTTGGGTCTTGTCCTATCTTTTCTATCACCGAGCGATCAACCCTCGCGGAATAACCGCAAAGTTTTATCACCGTATTCATATCATACACCGGATTCCCGGCCGCCACCGGCGTGTGGGTTGTAAAAACCACCTTCGATCTGGTATCGGCCAGAGCGGCTTCAAAATCATCTTCGTTCGCGCGGTAATTATTGAGAAACAATTCAACCGCAGTAAACGCGGAATGGGATTCCTGCAAATGAAACTTCTTAACAGTAATCCCGAGATGCTTTATTGCCTCAAACGCTCCGACCCCGAGAATTTGTGAAACGGCGATTCGCCGCTCGGGATTATTCCCTTCCGCGTATAATGCATGGTTGTTCAGACGTGTAAGATAATCATTACCTTCAACATCGGCGTTAAGAAAATAAACCGGCGATGTATTGCAACGCTCCTCCGGAAGCTTCCAAACTTCGATCCAGCACTGCGAACTATTGATGGGTATCGCGAATCGAATATCGGTTTTTTCAAGTACGCCCGAGTAGTCGCGAGCTTCATAGCCGGCCTTCATCTGCCTATTTTCTATCAATTGAGTATAATAACCATGACGCCAAAACGGAACAAAAAACGCCGCGTCAATCCCCAGCTTCTTCGCTGAGCGGGCTTCATCACCGATCAAAAAACCCATACCTCCGCCGTATTTAGGCAATTCCTGATGGACTGCTATTTCAGTAGCAATAACCGCTACCATGCCGTTATCCATTGTGGCTTCTCGCTTTTTATTTTCGTATCAATGACCAGCGGGTGCTCCGTATACTATACCAAACTATTTGTCATAACTTGAAAATGACGGACAACTAGATTTATGTCATAGTTTAAAACGTGTTTTTTTAAAACTTCCTTTAGATTGGTTCTGCTTTCAGGCGGCATGGATAAAAAGAATATGGCTTTTTTAGCGAACAATTTAACGTCCCCGCTCGGCGTAACATATTCCAAGGCTTGATCAGGGATTATCTCTCGCACACCCCCGACGTCAAACGCCGCAAACGGCACTCCATAAGCCATGGCCTCGAGTAAAACGTGCGGAAATCCTTCTTCGTCGGACGGCATAATAAAAACATCGGCAATAGAAAAATACCGGGCAAGATCTTTTTGCGGCACCCATCCGCAAAATCGCGCCCTGCTCCATAATTCATAATTCTTGACTCTTGATTCAATGTCTTTTCGTTCGGGGCCATCTCCGATTATAACCATAACGGCATTTTCATCTTTTAATTCATTTAAAATCTCTGGCAAATAATGCGCGCCCTTGCGCTTGGAAAGACGATGGACAAAAAGAATGACTTTTGAAGTAGCCGGAATATCTAATGATATTTTTAAATCTATTCTGACGTCGGTAGCCGAACGAAAGATTTTAGAAACATCGATCCAATTCGACATTACTTTGATCTTTTCAGACGACAATCCATAATACTCGGCGTATTTCTTTTTCAGTCCTTCGGTGCCGGTAACAAGAAAGTGGACCAATTTATAAACCGCGCGCTCAAATAAATTGCGGATTAAGCCGCGTTTATATTTCCACGGCTCGCCGCAGTTCCAATAAAAAACCTCACCGCCCCAAAAACGTGTGATTATTGAAGCGTGGTAAGCCGATAGAAAAGAGTAGTGGACATAAAAAGTTTTATATCCGGCCAGGCGCGCGCGTTCAATCATGATTTCATTTTCTAAAACCCGCAAAACTGGATGCTGAAATTTTTGAATATAAAAACGATTCACTCCTTTTGGCGGATTGCCCCTCCCTCTTTCTGCTATTAAAAAAATATCAAATCCTTCCGAGATTTTTTCAATAAAATCATAAAGATAGCTGAAGTGCGTCGGGGTTTCGCGGTCATATTCCGGTATTATGAAACAGAGTTTGCCCTTATCATTCATATTATATAAGATATTACCATGTTTCTTTCCGCTGTTATACCGGCTTATTTGGAACGAGAAAATCTAAAAGAGCTGACTCCCAGACTTATCAAAACCCTGGATGGCCTAGGGTTGGAATACGAAATTTTATATGCAATTGAAGGGGACGATGGATCTCGGGAATTTTTGGATAATTTAAGCCATCCCCGAATCCGTTATCTCTATAATCCGAAACGGCTTGGCATTACCAAATCACTGCTGGTTGGCTTTGCCAACGTTCTCCCCCGCGCCGATTTAATTCTGACTATGGATGCCGACTTAAACCACCAACCGGAAGAAATTCCCAACCTAATGAAATGCCTGCATGAAAAAAATGCCGACATCACCATCGGCTC
>CAYIFA010000001.1:1694-67966 GCA_964362625.1 uncultured Candidatus Saccharibacteria bacterium | reverse complement strand
GCGGCGAGCGCCAGCGTGTGGCGCTTGCCCGAGTTTTCGCGAGAAACCCGCAGATCCTGATACTTGACGAAGCGACCAGCGCCCTGGATAATGAATCTGAAAAAGCTGTTCAGGAAGCGCTTGAGGCGGTAAAGTCGCATTATACTATGCTGATAATAGCTCATCGTCTATCTACTGTTAAAAATTGCGACCGGATTATTGTTTTGGGCGACGGTAGAATTCTTGAACAAGGCCAACCAGCCGAATTGCTTGCCGACAATAATTCATATTTCTATAAAGTTTATAATTTAAAATAGGGGTTATCGATAAACGTAGAAATTATTGCTAAATGAGAAAATTTAACCGCGCGTTAATTACCGGTATATCCGGTTCAGGCGGAAGTTATCTTGCCGATTATATTGTCGAAAACCATCCGGAAGTTGAAGTTCACGGAATTTCGAGGTGGCATGCCGCCGGCACGGAAAAAAATCTTGAAAACTCCCGCAGTAAAATAAAAATGCACGAGTGCGACCTAAATGACTTCAGCGCTCTTTTTAGGATATTACGCGAAGTTAAGCCGGATGTAATTTTTAATCTGGCGGCCCATGCCAATGTCCGGGCTTCATTTGTAAACCCGCTCGCAGTAATGGAGAATAATACCCGGAGCACCGCCAATCTTTTGGAAGCGATTCGTTTGGCTGAAATCGATCCGGTGGTGCAAATTTGCAGCACTTCGGAAGTGTATGGGCAAGTTGACCCCCAAAATGTTCCGATTAAAGAAGATTGCCCGCTTAACTCTTCAAATCCGTACGCCGCGTCAAAAGTTTTCCAGGATATGCTCGGCTATGTTTATTTTCGCAGTTACGGTATGAAAGTCATAAGAACCAGAATGTTTACTTACATAAATCCTCGCCGTCATGATTTGTTCGCCACCGCTTTTGCTTTGCAGGTAGCGCGGATTGAAGCCGGACTCCAGAAGGAACTTTTGCATGGTAACCTGGATTCTGTGCGCACTCCGCTTGATGTGCGGGATGCCATGGCCTCATACTGGGCAGCTGCTGAAAAATGCGAGTTCGGCGAAGTGTATAACATAGGCGGGACTAGATCTATTAAAGTAGGCGAGTTTTTGGATTTGCTGAAGAAACATGCTAAGGCCGAAATACCTTCAAGGGTTGATCCGGCATTATTGCGGCCCTCTGATGTCACTTTGCAAATTCCGGACAACTCTAAATTCACCGAGGCCACCGGCTGGCAGCCGCGATATAGTTTTGAAGAAAGCGTAAAATTCTTATTGGATTATTGCCGCGCTTATGTCGCCAATGAAAAAAAATAACATGTCGATTGTTCAACATAATGACCTTAGAGAAATCAGGCAGGAGCATAAAGACAAAAAAATTGTTTTTGTTTCCGGAGTGTTTGATTTGACTCACCCCGGACATGTTCTTTTTTTTGAGGATGCAAGAAAATTAGGAGATGTCCTGGTTGTTCAGGTTGGGGACGATGCGAGCATACGTCAGATAAAGGGTCCCTCGCGGCCTTTCTTTAATGAGCATATGCGGCTAAAAATGGTTTCATCTTTAAAGCCGGTTGATTACTGCTTGGTTGCCCACGAGACGGATGATATTCCGTTCGGAGCAATTAAAACGGCATTTGCCGATTTAAAGCCGGATGTTTACGCTATTAATGACGATGTCCTCGGAATTACGGCGCGCCGTGAGTTGGCAGATAAGTATGGCATAAAACTGGAAGTCCTGAAACGAACTTGCCCCGCCCAATTCGAAGGAGTCTCGACAACTAAACTTGTTGAAAAAATAAAAAAATTGGCATGAAGTACAAGCTAGCGAAAAATATAATAGATAGATCCGACATTCTAGCGCTCAAACAGTGGCTCGATGGCAACAATCAGCTGACCAAAGGTGGGCTCACATTAGAATTTGAAAAAAAGTGGGCGGATTGGATTGGGTCTAAATACGCGGTTTTTTGTAATTCCGGCTCATCGGCCAATCTGCTCGCGGCGTATGCGGCATTGCTTTCCGGCAAATTGAAAAATAAAAAAGTAATCGTGCCTTCGGTCGGCTGGGTAACGACCATTGCTCCATTTATCCAGTTTGGGTTCGAGCCGGTAATGTGCGGCGCGGACAAGGATAGTCTTGGTTTGGATTTAACGGAATTGGAGGGCTTATTAAAAAAACATAAACCGGGGGTCGTCGTGTTAGTGCAGGTACTTGGGGTGCCGACGCATATGCGTGTGATGAAAGCTCTCCAGAAAAAATATGGGTTTATGCTTATTGAAGATGCTTGCGCGGCGCTAGGCGCCGAATACGGCGGCAAAAAAATCGGCGCGTTTTCTGACATGTCCACTTTTTCTTTTTATTTCGGCCATCAATTATCAACGATTGAGGGCGGGATGGTTAATACCAGCAACAAAGATTTATATCATCTGCTATTAATGCTTCGCAGTCATGGTTGGGGCAAGGACTTGCCGCCAGGAGTTCGTTCTGCTTATATGCGCAAGCATAAAGTAGATGAATTTCACCAGCCTTTCACTTTTTTTGTTCCTGGCTTTAATTTGCGGTCAACCGATGTTAACGCTTTTCTCGGACTTCGAATGATGAAAAAAGCCGACCGCGTTATGAAAATCCGCCATCAAAACCATTTGCTATACGCTAAAAATCTAAAAACCGTTGATTTTCAGCAATGGCCGAATGAGGCACGTCCAGTAAGCATTTCTTTCGGCGCTCTTGCAAAAAATCCAGAACATCGTAAAAATATCGTAAGGGCATTGGTGAAAAGCGGCATTGAAACTCGGCTTTTCTCGGCAGGCAATTTGGGGCTACATCCGTTTTGGTATGAGCGATATGGAAAGTTTCATCATCCGGTTTCGGACCGCGTGCACTCCACCGGGTTTTTTCTGCCAAACAATGAATCAATGAGCGAGAAAGACGTTTTATTTATTTGCGGCGTAGTTAATAGCGTAAAATTATTATGACCCTTCGATTATACTCAGGGTCATAGTGAGCAAAATCGAACTATGAAGATATTAGTAACTGGCGGAGCGGGATATATAGGGTCGGTATTGACGCCGATGCTTTTGTCGGCTGGGCACGAGGTCGCTGTTATCGACAATTTTCTTTTTAAACAAACCACGCTCTTGGATTGTTGTTACGATTTTAAATTGCAAATTATACGCGGAGATGCCAGGGATCGGGATTTGATGGCAAAATATATTAAAGACGCCGACATAATAATTCCGCTAGCCGCGTTAGTCGGCGCTCCAATCTGCGATCGGTTTCCGATAGAGGCCAAGACTATAAATCTTGAGGCCGTTAAACTAATATTAGAGTTGCGCCGTCCGGAACAAAAAATCATTTTCCCCAATACCAATAGTGGCTATGGTATAGGCCAAGTAGGAGTTTTTTGCACCGAAGAAAGCCCGCTTAAGCCGATTTCGTTATATGGGAGATTGAAGGTTGAGGCGGAACGGTTGGTAATGTCTGCCGGAAATGCCGTAGTTTTCCGCCTGGCAACGGTTTTCGGAACGAGCCCTCGTATGCGTCTTGACCTCCTAGTTAATAATTTTGTCTATCGCGCTGTGCATGATGCCGGTATTATGCTTTTTGAACCGGAGTTCAAGAGAAACTTTATTCACATACGCGATGTCGGCCGGGCATTTTTGTACGCAATCGATAATTTTGAGCGAATGAAAAATCAAGCATTCAATCTCGGGTTGTCAGATGCCAATTTAAACAAGCGCGAACTTTGCGAAGAAATAAAGAAGCATATTCCTTACTTGTATTTTGCGGATACGCCAATTGGCGAAGACAAAGATAAAAGAAATTACATTGTTTCAAACGAGAAAATAGAGAAAACCGGATTTAAGCCCCAGGTTTCCCTTGCGGAGGGCATCAAGGAATTGATTAAGGGGTATCAAGTCATAAGCGAAAGTTATTTTTCAAACCACTAATTTTGCATTAGACGCTGGACTTTTTTTATTTTGGTGTTATACTCGTGGAGATAAATTAGTTGCTTGAAAACCCTATAAATAGGAGATTGGAAATGCCCGAAAAGAAAACGGTTTTCCGGACGCCGTGGTTTAGCATTGAAAGCGAAGAATTTGACTTGCCGGCGCTCAAAGGCCAGCCGATTTACCGGATGAATATGCCGGATAGCGTTGTGGTGGTGGCAACCACTAGGAATAATGAATTTATTTTGATAAAACACTTTCGCCCGGCCTGCAACAGCTGGATGCTGGAACTGCCGGCCGGATCGGTTGATGATGGAGAAAATCCGATAGAGGCCGCCCGTAGAGAACTTCTGGAAGAAACTGGGTATTGCTGTAATAATTTGGAGTATGTCGGAAGCGCGCGCTTTGGAGCCGATCGCATTAATAGCCGCGTGCACATTGTTTGTGCCAAAGATGCCGAAAAAGATCCCAGCCGAAAACCGGAAAGAGGCGTGGAGGTTTTTGTTGTATCATCTAGCGAATTCCAAAACAAGGTCGTTTCCGGCGAGTTTCAGCAGTTGACCGCTTTGGGGTGTGTACTGCTTGCGCATTGGCGCGGATTTGTGGATTTGCCGTAAAACCCAAGACAGAAAGGAGATAAAAATGGATCTAGCGCTCTCGGGGAAAGTGGCGCTGGTAACCGGTTCGAGCCGCGGCATCGGCAAGGCGATTGCAATGGAATTGGCGCGGGAAGGCGCGGTAACTGTCATTTGTGGTCGCGATGAAGCACGAACCCACTTAGCTTATCATGAAGTCCGATCGGTGTCGGTAAATTATTGCCATTATTTTTGTTTGGATGCCATGAAGGCGCATGAAATTAAGGGTATGTTTCGATCGTTGCTGTGGCGACAATTAAACAAGATAGACGTTTTGGTAAACAACCTCGGCGGACCATTGAGTTTCGGAAAGTTTGAAGATCTTGCGGATGACGATTGGTTGGACAACTGGATTTTCAATTTGATGAGCGTGGTCAGATTTACGCGCGAGGCATTGCCATGGCTAAAGAAATCCGTAAGCGGCCGCATCGTTAACCTTTCTGCGGTTCCGGCGAAACAGCCCGGGGAATTTAATCCGCATTACGCCGTATCCAAAGCCGCGGTGGAAAATTTGACAAAATCTATGGCCAATGAATTTGCCAGATACAATATCTTGGTAAACGCCATAAGGCCCAATACTTTAGAAGGAGGACTTTGGGAAGAGAATGTTAAGGATCGCGCGAATCGCGACAATATTTCCATAGAAGAGGCCGCTGAAAAAATCAAAGCATCCACTTTTAGGAAGTCGCCGCTTCAGCGTATGGGTGAGCCGGAGGACGTCGCGAATCTCGTGGCGTTTCTCGCCTCGGATAAAGCCAAACACATCACTGGAACCGTCATTAATGTTGACGGCGGGACTGTGAGGTCAGCGGCATGAAGACTAGAAGAGTGCTCATAACAGGAGTCAGCGGTTTTATCGGCAAGAACCTATTTGACAAATTACGGCAAAGAGAAGACTTAGAGGTTATTGGTGTAAGCCGTCATCCTTTGGACTATAACGGAAGTCGTCTTACTCTCAATCCCTATTTGTGGAGCGTAAGGACTTGCGACCTGATGGACAAAGAGCAAGTTAGAAAAATTACTGAAGATGTGGATATCGTGATTCATGCCGCGGCCGTGTCTGCTGGCGCAAAGTATATTGTTAATGATCCGGGATTTTTGCTTGATAACACAATTCTAAATACCAATATACTTGAAGCCGCCCACAAAAACGGCGTCAAGCACTTTATTTTTCTTAGCTGTTCAGTGCTTTATCCAATGGATTTGGGTCGGCCGGTCACCGAGGATGATGTTGATTACAACCGCATTCATCCTAAATATTTTGCCGGCGCTTGGGTGAAGATTTACGGGGAAAAACTCTGTGAATTCTATTCTAAGCTTGGGCATACGCGATTTACCGTTATCAGGCACTCCAATGTTTATGGGCCATACGATAAATTCGATCTGGATCGTTCACATGTTTTAGGGGCCACCATCAAGAAGGTTATGGATGCTCCGCCGAGCGGAGATATAGAAGTTTGGGGAGATGGCCAAGGGCGGCGCGACTTTTTATATATTGGCGATCTTATGCGATTCATTGAACTGACCTTTGATAACGGTCTGGCTTATGAGGTATTCAATTTAGGGAGCGGGATCGTGTATTCAACATTAGAGCTGACTAAGATGGTGATACGGTTATCCGGAAAAAAGCTTGGCCGAGTGCGATTTGATTATAATAAGCCATCAATCGGAGGGATATTTCTGATGATGAATTTCGGTAAAGCCCATGATCGTTTAGGGTGGATACCGTTTGTTAGCCTAGAAGAAGGGATTGGGCAGACCATTAAATGGTATAAGTATACCTGGGGGGGTCAGCATGAAAGTGATTGACCGGCGTACGGCGTATCGCGATAGAGAACTTGACCCAGTTATTTCCGGCCTGAAACAAAAACTTGAGAGCGAAGCATCGGATGATGTCGAACTCGAGGTAAGAGACGATCCAACTTATTTTCCGTACACCAATGGCGCACATCTTTACGCCAATTATTATCCGGTAGACGAGAACGAGTTGAATAAATGGCTGAATGAAAATTGGTGGTGTCATCTATTTGTAAAGCCGGATGAGGACAACCCCGGCTACTGGCAGTTTTTTGTTCTTGACCCGCAGAAGGTTTGTCAGCATGTGCTGGCCGAGTTGTTTTACGCAGGTCAGGACTTTTAACGAATAAAAATCCCGAGATAATATCTCGGGATTTAATTATTGGCCAAGCTGAGCCTGGTTGACACCGGAATGCGCAGTGTCTATAGTATTTAGATGTTAATCATATCTCATTACTTGCTTGATAAAATGGATGTAGAGTTTCCCAAGCATATGGTGGCGCGGGTTAATGTCGCGTGGTTAGATTCTTTAGATGAGCTCCGCGGAGTGTTAAATAAAGTCAAGCATGATATTTACCTTGATTATCCGCAGGGCCGGACTAAGCCGCCTAAGCCCAAGATTAGTTTGGAGGAGACGATTGCCGTCGCCCATCAATTTCCGCACGTCAAATATTTCGCGGTTTCAAATGTGGAAGAACCGGAAAGCATTAATGAAATAAAAAAGATGCTCCCGAATCATATTGAAATTGTTCCAAAAATCGAGACCGAGCGCGGAATTTTGAATTTGGAAAATATCGTGTCCGCGACTGGAGTCGGCGCAATTATGTTTGATAAAGAGGATTTATATTCTGACGTAAATCATGACGCCGAAAAATTTGATAAGTTGATGAAACTCACTTGGGCCAAGGGTGAAAAACTCGGCATAAAGGTTCTTGAAACGCACGGCGTTGTTTTTATGCCCCGTCAATATAAATGATTGAGCGTTTATATTCGGAGATAATTTTTAAGATGAAACCGCCGAAAGTCGGCGTAGTGGCCACCCTTACCAGATCGGGGACGTGGTATTGCCGGTGTTTTTTCTTTGCTCTCCATAAACTTTTGAAAGGAGATGTTTTTGATTCCACCGAACTTGTCCGCGAATTTTACGCCGAAAATCGGGAATTTGGCAAGGAAATAAAGAATACTTTGGGTCTTGATAAACTTATTATTGCGCATGCCACTTGCCCGGGCTTTAAAGAGCATTATAATGGTGATTTACGAACGGCTTGGGAAAAATTGGAATTTTACGGCGAGGGGCATGTGCATGATAATGGCGATTTGATTATGCAAAAGGGCAGGCGTAAAAAAGTTTTTGACCCTTGCTATAACCGAAATTCAAAAATAGTTTATATTTATCGCAACCCGTTGGATTCGGCAATGTCTTTTATGAAAAGTCTGGAAAATTATAAAAACCCCCAAATTATGTATAAAAAAGATGCCGCCGGCAGTAAGCTGCCTTTTGAGAGCGAAAAAGATTATGTTTATTCCGCGGGGCTCGACGCTTTCATAAAGCAGTTTTTTACCTTTAAGGCGATGCGCGAAATGTTTCCCGGCAACATTCTGATGATCAGATATGAGGATTTGCTTCGTGAGCCGGAAAAAATTTTTACAGTTATGCTTCGGCATTTCGGGTTTGCGTCTAGATCTGACCGCGAGCGTGATTTAGTCCGGCAAGCCCTAGAATTATCCAGCCAAAGCAATTTGAAAGCCGCGGAACATAATTTAGGAACGAGCTTAGCCAATGATCGTGCCAGGCCCGGCGACACCCAAATCCGCGGCGGCGCAGTGGGGAAATGGAAAGCTGTTTTTAATCAGACGGACCTGGAAAGAGTAGAAAAGAGAATGAACGATTTTAATTTAAGTTTAAAAGACTGCGCACTCGAATAAATATATGCCCAATAAAACGAATCCAACCGGACCATCGCTTTTTATCGGCAGATACCAGCCGTTTCATGACGGACATAAGAAATTGATTGATTCGGTTCTTAACGAAGGGAAACGCGTGGTTATCGCAGTCAAAGAAACGGCATTTAGCGAGAAAAATCCTTATCGCTTGGATGAGCGAATAGGACGCATAAAACGTATTTATGGCGATAATCCTAACGTAGAAATAATTACGATTCCGGATATTGCCGAAGTGTGCTATGGGCGGGATGTCGGCTGGGGTATAAGGAAAGTGCGTTTGGATAAACAAACCGAAGAAATTTCGGCGACAAAGGTCAGGGGCGTCAAAAAAGGCGTAGTCTGGCTTACCGGTAATACCGGTTCGGGCAAAACCTCGCTTGCTTATTTATTGAAAGAGCGATTGAACGCAGTGGTATTAGACGGTGATGAAATGCGGACTTCGATTTCTGTGGATCTCGGATACAGCAAAGAGCATCGCGAAGAAAATTATCTTCGCGTCGCCCGGCTGGCTAAGGTTCTCGCCAATCAGGGGCATAACGTCGTAGTATCGGTTATCGCGGCATTTGAAGATTCACGAAGGAAAATTGACGATATCGTAAACCCCTTTTGGATTTATGTAAAGGGCGGAGAGGTTGCTCCGGATAAACCTTATGAGCCGCCTAAAGATCCTGATTTAGTAATTGATCCGAGCGTCGAGTCATTGCTCGCCAGCATGGAAAAAATCGTCAAAGAAGTAACCGGTGTTTCCAAAACAATTTAACATAATATTAACCGCATTGACTGCCGTGCTGCTTTTGCTATAGTTCTCGGTAGAGTTAATTGACACGCACTTCGATCACGGAGGAAACTCGGAAATGGCCAGATCAAAGGATTTTGGGATGATTTCTAATGTCTCCCGACAGTTTTCCAAAGAAACTTCTTTAGAAATGTTCGGGCGGATGTGCCGGATCCGTTATTTTGAGTTGAGGGTAAAAGAAGCTTATGATGCCGGATTGATAAAAATGCCGGTTTACCTTTCAGTCGGACAAGAAGCGGTTGCGGCCGGGTTGGCGGCTGTCTTCAAAAATCCGGCAATCTTCGGCCAGCACCGCTCGCATGATTTATATTTGGCTTATGGCGGCGATCCGGCAGCGTTGCGCGATGAACTGTTGCATAAAGAAACCGGATGCGCTCGCGGCATGGGTGGTTCGGCCTCGATTCATTCCCCGCAAATAAAAATGTTCGGCCACGACGGCTTGATGGGCACTCAAATTCCGATAGCGGTCGGATATGCGCTCGGGCATAACGATAGGACACTCGCGGTGATGGGCGATGCTTCAGCTGAAGAAGATTATGCGTTGGCTTCTCTCGGATACGCCAGCCATAAAAAGGCGCCGGTTTTGTTCGTTTGTATGGACAACGGGCTTTCAATTCTTACTAAAGTTGAAGTTCGCCGGAACTGGCTGGTGAAGGATATCGCGCAAGCATTTAAAATGTATGCGGTTGATATAACAGATGACCCTTGGCTAATTATGTATATGGCTAACTGCTTAATTGCTGAAGGTCTGCCGGCGTTCATGAATATCCATGTTGTTCGTCATCTGTGGCATAACGGCACAGGTAACGATGGTCCGCCGGAGTGGGATAGGTTTGAATTGGTTAAGGAAGAAATGCATCGTCTCGGTTTGGCCGGGTCAGCGAAAGAGCTTGAAGGTGAAGCGGAAACTTTGGCTATGCAATTGTGGAAAGATGAATTAGAGAATGTAGCGCCTGATGCCATTAATTACCGTCAAACCCATAAAATCAAGCAAGTGCAAACGTCAAGTCACTATAGTCTAACCGTAGCCGAGACAATACGCAGTATTACGCGCGAGCATCTTAAAAACGGCGGTGTCGCGCTTGGGCAGTGTTTGACCGCGGTTGGTTGGGTCGGCGGAACCGTCCCAGGGCTTACCGAAAAAGATGGCTTGACTGAACTTTCCATGGCTGATGTGGCCGGCGGAGGAATCGCGGTTGGTCATAGTTTGCCGAAATTTGTTGATGGCAGAGAAATAGCCGGACGCCGACCTATTTATATTGTCCGCTATCAGGGATTCCAGTGGTTTAACGCCCCGTTCATTTTGAACTACGCGGCCAAGTCAAAAGATATGTGGGGGGTTTCATGCCCGGTGTTTATTCGTTCAATCGCGATGGACGGCGCAATTGGTCCGGTAGCATCCGGCAGTCATCACGGCATTTACACTAGGATGCCGGGCGTAGCCGTTGCCGCTCCAATGACACCCGGAGAATATCGCGAGGTTTGGGATCGGTTCATGAGTCATGATGTTCCGGTGTATTCGAGCGAACATCGCCGCAGTTTTCCGATTGACTATGAAATGGACGATATTATTCATGAGCATGCCGAAGTTACTATTTTTGCGATTTCTTCTACGCGGCTTAATGCTATCGAAGCCGTGAAGACCCTTGGGAGAGATGGGATTAAATGTAATTTGGTCCACCTTTTATGGCTTAAACCGTTTGAGGCTACAGAAGACATGTTAGATGCTTTGTTTAGGTCGCACGATCGAGGGTTGGTGCTTGACGGTGATTTTGAAAACGGTGTCGCAAAGTGTGTCGCTTATGATTTGATGCGCGAAAGCGGATCGAGCGACATTGAAGTTTTGTGCCTTGAAGAGCGGGCCGCCGGTTTTGCCCCGCATCTTGATAACCTTCCGCCAACAGAAGAAAAAATTTGTAAAAAAGTTAAAGAAATGTTGAGAATCTAAAGCGAGGTAGGCGTTCCATGTTTGGGACGCCTTTTCACTTGGCTTCCAGAATTTCTGCTATTGTTCTTAACATTTTTTTATCTTCCGGTCGGACAATTACTGGAATAAATTTTTGCTTGCCGCTATTAAATTGGGCGTAAGAAACATGGTCTTCGCCCGGATACCTAAAATCTATTTTTACGTCTTCCCAAAGTTTTTTAATCTTGTCATAAACCTTCGTGTTATTTGGATCGGACAACAAGCCGTCTGATTTCCCCCTTTTGCGCATTCTGAATTTTGCGGTTTTTTCCGGGCAAATTATTTCAAGGGTAATTACGCGCGCGTCGCACGCCGAAGCAACGCCGTATAATTGCTGGCGGCGGAAAGTGTGACGGTTAACGCTGTCTATAATCACACTCGCGTTCTTATTTAAGAATCGCGCCGCAGTTCTATCGACTGCGCGCAGGGTTTCTTCTTGGGTTTTCGGCATGCGCCTAATCCCCAGTTTTCTGCGAATTGTATTTTGGTCAATGACTGCAAAATTTTTCAATCCATCCTTTAATTCTTGAGCGCGGATAGTTTTGCCGGTGCCGGGCAGGCCGCAAAGCAGTACCATATATTTATTTTTGCTTGTTCGCGATCTTGGCATCATCACCATCATTGTATTTTCCGTAAAATTATGCAATAGTAATAAGCATGATTAAGCGACTCGCTGTTTCTGATGAAGATAGAAAACATATAATTACTGCCTCCCTAAATCCATCTGACTTAGTTGATGATTTTTTTGATTATGCCCGGGTGGTGATAAAAAAGCCGTGGGGCGAGGAGTATTTGGTATTTAAGAACGATTATACTGCCGTATGGATTTTGCAAATTAACAAAGGGGCGAGAACTTCGATGCACGCTCACCCCAATAAAAAAACCGCCCTGGTGGTTCTTTCCGGAAACGTGAAGTGCCCAACATTACAGACCGAGGCGATTTTGTCAAAAGGTCAGGGTTTTTTGATAGATAAGGGAGTTTTCCACGCAACCGAAGCTTTGTCCGATGGTGTAATTATTCTGGAAACGGAAACTCCGACTAACAAGAAGGACCTGGTCCGTCTTCACGATCATTACGGAAGAAGCGGCCAGGGTTATGAGGGATCGGAATTTCATGAGCGACTAGATCCAGAAATGCCGCATTTTCATAAACATAATGAGCGATACCATCACGGTAAACGTTTTGGCGATTCGCATATTTCGGTGGTTCGTTATCAAAACGACTATTTTCTTAAAAGCGCTTTGCCGTTTTTAGATGCGGATATTGCTTGCGCCCTGAAGGGGAACTTTTTTGATTCAAATGGACAATGTATAGTGGAAGTAGGCGACGCCTTTAGTTGGAGCGATTTTAAAAAGCAAGGCCATCTTAAGTGCGTTGGCGAAAGCGAATTTTTATTGATTAAGACAATTTAGATGAATAGGGCATTAATTTTAACCGGAAAATTTGTTCAGGATCACGAATTTATTTATCCATATTACCGTCTGCAAGAGGCGGGGTTTAAGGTTGATGTGGCAGTCCGCGGCAATGTTGAAGTGCAAGGGATTCTCGGCACAAAAGTAGTGCCAACTAAGGATATAGCAGGTCTTAGGGGGGAGGACTATGATTTGCTGGTTTTGCCTGGTGGGGCAAAGTGTATGGAGTATTTGAGACAGGACCAGGAGGCGATAAAATTCATAAAAGATTTTCATGACGCGGATAAGCCGATCGCCAGTATTTGCCATGCCGCGCAGCTTTTAATTTCAGCGCGTATCGTTAAAGGCAAAAAAATCTCCGGCTATTACAGCATTAAGGACGACATCGAAAACGCTGGCGCGACTTACGTTGACGTTCCGTCGGTAGTTGACGGTAAAATCATAACCAGCCCGCATTATAAATATTTGGGAGATTGGATGCGTGATACATTGAGGTTTTTTGGTTAACCAAGCTGAGCTTGGTTGACATATATCGTACGTCCTGATAGTAATGACTTAGATTTGTAAATTTTTTCAAGAGGAGTAGGCGATGGAAACTCCGGTAAGAGTTGGCGAGCCGAAGGTTTTGCTTAGCTTGTATCGCAAAGAGTTTATCACTGAAGATTTTTTTAATCCGAAAACCGGTGAAACTTATACTTATGCATTGATTCGTGCTGGTATCGGCATTCATCCGGTCATTGTTTTTCCGGTAACTATGGACAAAAAAGTAATTGCCACCCGCCAATTCCGGCACGCGGCCAAAGACGTGCTTATTGAGTTGCCTGGCGGCAATCCAAAAGGAAACCAAACCGATGTCGAGATAGTTGAGTCGGAATTAAAAGAAGAGACGGGTTACGCGCCCGGACGAATCGTACAGCTTTGCCCGGCCATGTGGTGGGAGCCGGATGGGCTGCGGCTGCAATACGGCTGTTATCTCGCGACCGACTGCGTAAAAGTAGGAAAATTACAGCTCGATGATATTGAGTATATTGAAGCTGAAACCTTTGATTTACGGCAATGGATTGAAATGATTTGGGAGGGAAAGATTATTGATTCGAAGACAATTGTTTTGACTATGCTTGCCTTGCCGCATCTTGGCATATCGCTTCAATACTAAAAATTTTTAAAATACTTGGCTGCAAAACGCCGAGTATTTTTATTGACACGGCTTTAGCAGTGTTTTATATTATCGCTAGAGTAAAGCCTGACAATTTTATATGACGGAGGATAGCCATGACCTGGAAGTTGCCGGTAAGTACTCAGGGCGAAGATGCACGGCTGAAAATCGCGCGTAAGCTGAAAGCGGTGGTTAAGACGCCATGCACGCGCATTCTTATGATTCAGCTTCCGCACATTGAAGAACATGCTTTTATTGTAGACCGCGCTATACGCAATCGCTACTGGGCCTATCAGCCTTATGGGGTGGGAGTGCTTTGCCGCGATCTCACAAACCGCGGCTACCAGACCGACATCTTGGATCTTAATCTTGAGGTTCTTGACTACGCGCATATCGCGCGCGAAAGCTTTTATTTCGGTGTCTGGAAGGAGAAGTTAATTGAACGTCTCGGCTCATTTCAGCCGCACTTGGTCGGACTCTCCGGAATGTTTACCATGTCGCATAGCGCGATTAAGCTGGTTTCCGCGGCCATCAAAGAGCATGACCCGGAATTGACGGTTTTTGGCGGCGGAGTTCATTTATCTAACGCCAGAAAGTTGGCCATGGAAGATTGTCCGCACCTTGATTTTATCGGCGTATACGAATGCGATAAAAGCTTTCCGGATACTCTGGATTTTGTAAATGGATATCTGGGCGAAGAAGTTTTGGCGCAAATCGGAACTATGATTGGCGGCGATTACGTTGCTATTGAGGAGCGGGCTACTCCGGGTCCGGCCGAAATTGACGCAGCACCTTTATATCATGATTTACCGGTGGAGCTTTATGACGCGCGAGGACAAATTGGGTCTTATGTTTATATGCGGCAAGGGCGTAGGGCCGCTTGCGTTCTTTCCAACCGCGGTTGCCGGGCGCATTGCAGTTTTTGTTCAGTTGCTTCTTTCAATGGACCAGGAGTACGCGAGAGAAGCGTTAAGAGCGTTGTCGATGAAATTCAGGAGTTGAGCGAAAAATATGGGATCAGGCACATTACCTGGCTTGATGACGACCTGCTCTTTGACGGTAAAAGAGCGATGGCCTTGTTCAATGAAATAACCGAAAGAAAAATGGACATAACCTGGGATGCTTCCAACGGCTTGATTTCGGCGGCAATTACGCCGGCAATTATGCAAGCGATGTCTGAATCAGGATGCATCGGCTTTAATCTCGGAATCGAATCCGGCAATGAGAAGATGCTCCGGGCCATGCATAAACCAGGGACACTCGCGACTTTCAGAAAATCTAAAACATTCATTGACGAATATCCGCATATATTTGTAAAAGGATTTCTGATTCTGGGATTTCCGAATGAAACGGTGCGCATGATTTCCGATACGGTAAATTTTGCTCTTGAGCTTTGTTATGATTGGTATCCGCTTCAAGCCCTAAACCCTCTGCCGTCAACTGAAATATATTACGCGATGGTAGAGCAGGGGTTGATTGAGGAGAGTCTGCAAACTAAAGATGTCGCCTTCTTAATTGGGCCGCATGGCCGGCAATATCTGCGCGAATCCAGCGAAAAGACTCGGTCTAGGGATTTTGTTGATTTGTTTAAGGTGGCCGATCCCGACTCTGTCCCCGATGCTAAGGATATAGGCGATTATTGGTTTTTAGTGGATTACAAGATTAATTATGAAAAAATAATCGGTATTGCTGATCCTGTCAAACTCGCCAAAATCGCAAAAATGCTTGAGGATATTTGTCGGCGCGTTGCCCCGGAAAACCCACTAGGGCACACTTTTTACGGTCTGTGTTTGAAGAAGCTTGGCGATAATGAAGCGCCGTTGCGACTAATGCAGGCCACGGAAGAAATCCTTTGCGAGTCCGCTTACTGGCGTTCGCGTTATGAAGTTCTTGGGGTTTATGACATTCTTCGACAATTGAAAGATTAGACACGCAAGCGAGATTAGATAACCGTTCCGGTGCTTCCGGAACGGTTTTTTTAACTTGACTAACATTTTTGTTCGGAGTAGTATTCGTGAAGAATTGTAAAAGCATATATACGAAAGAGGGGTTAATGTGGAAAAGCTAAAAGTCTTATATGAAGTAGATACTGCTTTTTATCACCGTTTTGGTTATTTGATCGTTGATAATATCTATCAGCCGGAAGAGTGCGATGCGATTAAAGCTGAGATCGAAAATCATGCGGATGCGGATTTTTCGGCGATTATGAATTTAGACCGTGAGTCGGAGTCAGTACGGAGTATTATGCGTAAGTGGTGGGTGGTTACTATCCTTGAGGAATTGCAGGGACGCGAGGTTGTCGCTCTGATGAGCCAAGTGCTCTTTAAAAAAGCCGGAAGCAAATACGCGATGCAAGCTTGGAATCCGCATCAAGATAACGCCTATCCTAAAGCTGAACATGGCGCGTATATCACCATCAACATTTTTTTGGAGGATGCTAATCGCGAAAATGGCAGTTTGTATGTTTACGCCGGTTCTCATAAAGAAGGACTACTGGATGCCCGGCCAACTATCAGCTTCCATGAAGCGCCCGGAGCAAATCCCGGCAAGGTGATACGCGATTCCATGCGGTATGGGAAATACCCCAGGATTGATTTGATTTTCAAGAAAGGCAGTATGCTCGTATTGCATGGTGATTTGGTGCATGGTTCGCATCCGAATTTATCGCCGACTCGTTCGCGTCCGCTTTTCTCGGTTTCATATATCAATAAGGGAGTCGCATTTTGGTCTGGCAAAAATGCTAAGCGCGAAGCCATTGAACTTCGGCCGCTCATCTACTGATAAAAACCAAGAGGAGGTGGGCATGTATAACTTCGACGGTAAAGTAGTTCTGGTTGCCGGCGGCACCGGTATGATCGGCAGACCGCTAGTCGATATGCTGCTTACGCGCGGCGCTTTTGTCCAAGTTGCTTCGCTGGATAGACCGCAGACAGCAAATAAGCGTGTGCATTTTATCTGCGCTGATTTACGCCATTTTGATAATTGTATGATGGCATGCGGCGGCGTTGATTATGTTTTTAATCTGCTGGGGGTAAAGGGTTCGCCGGTTATGGCTAAAACTAAGCCGGCGACCATGTTTACTACTCATCTGCAATTCAATACCAATTTGATGGAAGCGGCGCGAAGACGCAAGGTAAAAGGGTATTTATACACGAGCACTTACGGCGCATATCATCCGGCACCACTTTTGGTTGAAGATGATTTGTGGAAAGCGAATCCATCGGAGAATGATAAATTTGCCGGCTGGGCCAAGCGCATGGGCGAACTGCAGGCAGAAGCTTTTGCCATTGAATATGGCTGGAAAGTTTCTATAGTCCGTCCGGCTAATGCTTATGGGCGCTATGATGCATTTGACGCGGAGAGCGCGATGGTGGTTCCGTCTTTAATTAGACGGGCGGTAGATGGAGAAAACCCTCTGCAAGTTCGTGGCGATGGAACCTCCGAGCGCGATTTCATAAATGCTTTAGACGTGGCGCGCGGCATGCTTTTTACAGCCGAAAACGAAATATATCAGCCGATTAACCTCGGCAGCGGTAAGGGCGCCACAATTCGCGAGTTGGTTCGGCTAATAGTTGATAATTTGGAAGTTAAGCCGGAGATAAAATGGAATGCTGAGAAATCTGCAGGCGAACGAGGTGACCGTCGAAGAGTTCTTGATACGACCCGCGCCAAAAGTTATGGATTTCATCCGACAATTTCTTTGGAGTTTGGAATAGGCGATACGGTTTTGTGGTATAAAGGGAACCGCGACAAGCTTGGCCATCGTTATGATGCCTTTCGTGATGGCTAAACTGCTAATGAGATTAGAAAAACCGTTCCGGTAATACCGGAACGGTTATTTATTTGTCAGATTATTTACGATCTTTGGCGTATTTGTCAAAAACTGCACAGATGAGATTGGCAAACTGTTTGCCGAGTTCGGTAATCACGATGCCATCCGGCTTGATTTCGATCAGCTCGTCGTCGGCGTATTCTTGCAAAATCGCAAGTTCTTTTTGGAAGTAATCGCGAAAGTTTATCTGATAACGATTTTCCATTGTCCCGAAATGAATGTCGAAGTATACCCTTAGCGTGACAATAACGTCACGGCGGATTTGGTCGTCTTTACCCAGTTTGTGCCCGCGAAACACCGGAAACATTCCGGCAGTAAGCAAACCCTCATAATGCTGGAGTTCATAGACGTTTTGGTAGTAGATCTCTGGTCCCAGGCGGCCATAGCTATGCACGCCAAGGGCGAGATAATCGAGGCACCGGCCAGGAGTTGAACCGAATGAATTCCAGGTGGTCTGGCCGGTATCCAGAGCCTTCGCCACTTTATCGGTGGCCTTGGCAAACATGTCGTAGCCGGTGCGGATGTAGCCGGCATCTCGCAGCATTTCTAAGGCGTCCACGAACATTATTTTCTTGTCGATTTCATTCGGTATGACACCTTGCGGCATCTTAAGCCAGTGCGGAGAGAATTTAACATTGGGTTTGGATGTAAAATAAAGTGCGATGCGGTCGGGCGTCAGTTCAATGACTTTTTCGATGGTTGCCTTGAATGATTCGCGGGTTTGAAAGGGAAGTCCGCAGAGAATGTCGAAATTGATACTCTGAAATCTCGCGCGGACATCCGGCGTCAACAGATTTTCAATAATTTTAGCCGGTTGTCGGCGGTTAACCGCCATCATCACTTTGTCATTAAAATCTTGAATGCCGAATGACACTCGATTAAGGCCGCAGTCGGCAAAGAAATGCAGTTTGTCCGGTTTAACGTAGCGCGGGTCTATCTCCATCGCGAATTCCTCAACTTGGCCGAAGTCGGTGAAGGCGCTAAGAGCGTTTTTCAATTCACCGAAATCTTTTTCTTTAAGATTTGAAGGCGTACCGCCGCCAAAATGCACCTCGCGGATGTTGGGCTTAACATCGTGTGTCTCGAAGAATTTGCGGTATAGCTCTATTTCCATGTATGCCGATTTCATGTACTTCAAGATATCTTCGTAATCCTGTGAAATTTCGGTATGACAAGTGCAAAAATAACACTGTTTGTTGCAGAAAGGCATATGGAAATAAAGTAGAGTCGGATCGTTTCTGGTCAGGAAGAAATTGCGCAAAGCGTCTTTAAGGTCCTCTTCACCGAAACTTTCAGACCAAAAATGCTTGTGCGGGTATTCGGTGTACCACTTGGCGTCGCGGTTGTACTTGGTTTTTAGTTGCGTATAACGTTCGATAAGTAAACGAGGATCATTTGCCACGTTTGAACCCATTTTGTCCCTCCCCGGTCGCTATTTTGTTCTCAGAGAACCAATGTTGACTTAACAAATCATATTATATCCGCGCCGGTTTATCAACCGCCTGCGCCTGCCCTGTCTGCCGCTTGCCTGCCGGTAGACAGGATAGGCAGGCGGCAGGCAGGTCTTTAATTTTGCATAAACTTATGGTAAATTTTATACTTTAATAGTCAACATGGTCATATCTAGAACTCCGTTTCGTATATCGTTTTTTGGCGGCGGCACCGATTATCCGGTGTGGTTTAACCAAAATCGCGGCAAGGTAATAAGCACTACCATTAACAAGTATTGCTATATCACTACGCGTTTTTTGTCTCCGCTTTTTGTTTACCGTTATCGTATTCGTTATACCTTTCAAGAAAAGCGTAATGACCTATCTAAAATACGTCATCCGTCTGTACGAGAATGTTTACGATATTTGAATTTGGGCAATGAGCGTATTGAGATGCAGCATAATGCTGACTGGCCGGCAAGGAGCGGGCTCGGCTCATCAAGCGCTTTTACGGTCGGTTTTCTTAATTCTTTATGCGCTTTGACCGGACAACCGACTGATAAAATTAAATTGGCGAATGACGCGATTCATATTGAGCAAAATATTATTCAAGAGAATGTCGGGTCGCAAGATCAGACTGCCGCGGCTTTCGGCGGGTTTAACGTGATTGAATTTAAATCTGATGGCCTTAGCGTCAGTCCGGTAAATATCGCTGACTCGGTCTCCGATGCGCTTAATCGTCACCTGATGTTATTTTATATTGGCATGCCGCGGACTGCTTCCGAGATCGCTAAAGAGCAGATCGCTAATACGCCGAAAAAAGAGAAAGAGCTTACAGCTATGCTCGCGATTGCCGACGAAGCTGAAAAAATTATAAAGAGCGGTAATAATTTTTTTGATGAATTCGGTCGCCTGCTTGATGAAAGCTGGCGAATTAAACGCACTCTTGCCTCAAAAATTTCTAACCCCTTGATAGATAGTTTATACGACAGAGCCAAAAAAGCCGGCGCTACTGGCGGAAAGCTGTTGGGTGCTGGCGGCGGAGGATTTTTATTGGTGTATGCCAATCCGGAACTTCATCCTAAAATTTCTTCTTCCCTCGCGAAATTTCAGCGCGTTGATTTTGATTTCGATAAAAGCGGCAGCCAGATAATATATAAAACTCAAGAGACTTGAAAAGATCTTGCGAAAATATTTCACAGGTGATAACATGACCGCAGAGTAAGGGACTCCCAGTTTTCATTAGAGGAGAAGGGCCGTGAATGTGCTAATTACCGGCATTACCGGATTCGTCGGCAGTCATCTGGCGGATTATATTGTAGCGCATAATCCGGAAGTTAAAATTATTGGGCTTGTGCGCTGGCGTTCTCCTAAAAATAACATCCGGCATATTCTTAATTCTTTGACATTAGAATACGGCGACCTAACGGACCCCGGTTCACTAAAAAGGGTGCTCGATACTTGGCGGCCTAAAAAAATATTTCATTTGGCCGCTCAATCTTACGTTGATGCTAGCTTTATCTATCCCACGGCAACTCTCGACGTAAACGTCATCGGAACCTGTAATTTGCTTGAGGTAATCAAGGGCGTTAAACAGTCTTCGGATTATGATCCGATTGTTCATGTTTGCAGCAGCTCGGAAGTGTACGGTCAGGTGCGCGAAGACGAAATCCCCATTACCGAAGAAAACCCGTTTCGTCCGGCCTCTCCTTACGCCGTAAGCAAGGTGGCCGAAGACATGCTGGCTTTTCAGTATTGGACCAGCTGGGAGATTAAAACTATACGCTCCAGGATGTTTACTCATACCGGTCCGCGCCGCGGCGAGGTTTTTGTGGAATCATCCTTTGCCAAGCAGATAGCGGCGATTGAAGCCGGTTTGCAAGAAGAGCCCATTGTGAAAGTCGGCAACCTTAGAAGCGTCAGAACTTTCATGGATGTCCGCGATGCAGTCCGGGCTTACTGGGTCTTGACCGAAAAATGCGAAGCCGGCGAAGTTTATAACATCGGCGGCAATGTTACGATGACTGTCGGCGATATGTTGGGTAAGCTTTTGGCGTTGTCTTTAAGAAATGATATTCGGGTCGAAGTCGATCCAAAAAGATTACGTCCATCAGATGTTTCAATGCAGATTCCATCCTCCGAGAAGTTTTTTAATCAAACCGGCTGGCAGCCGACAATTCCGTTTGAGCAAACCCTTTCGGACCTTCTCGAATACTGGCGCGAGTATTATGCCGGATAAAACTTGTATTTTAAAATGAAAGCGGCTTAACCAAATAAGCCGTTTTTTCTATGTTAATACAAACTGAGGCAAATCCGCCTTCATTTAATGGTATGAAAAAAGAAATCAGCTTGAACGAAGTCAAGCCGATTATGTTTGTAAAAAGAATTATTCTATGCCTAATTTTTTCTCCAAATCACGGATTTGTTGCGTATCTTTATCAATCCCTTTACGGATAGCTTCCTGTCTCAAGTCTTTGAGGTATTGTTCTTTAGTGGTGTAAATATTATAACCGCAATCGAGACAGCATTCACTAAATTCCTGAACATTTTTATGAGGACAATCTAGGAAAGATTTTTTGGACATCGCAACCCTCCTTTGTTTTTGGCAATTCACCATATTTTAGCAAAAATGCCACATAGATGCAATACAGCTGGAGGAATAGTGAACGGCCGGTTGAGATAGGTTTATGCGTTGGAACGCTCTCTCAGGTTAGTTATGTAGATATATTCATTTTGTTGCTGGATAATGGTTCTAGTGTCGTCCGCAATCCAAAGCAATGATAAAACACTAGATAAAGCCCAGTGTTCTATTATACTGGAGTAAGAACAATTGAACTTAAATTTTATTTAGCTCGGATATTTTTATAAAGTATCCTAATGAATAGTATTAATTCAGCAGGAGTAGAACTTTATGGATAAGATTGTCATTATAGCTTCAATAAATCCTGTTAAGATTGAAACCGTCAGACGCGCATTTAGTTCTGTTTTTCCAGAAACCCGATTTGAATTCGGTAGCGTGAAAGCTTCATCTGGCATTTCAGACCAGCCGCTTTCTGATAGGGAAACGCTTAAAGGAGCAATCAATCGAGTGGCTGACGCAAGAAGAATTTCTCCCGGAGCAGATTTTTATGTCGGTCTTGAGGGTGGAGTTGAAGATGTGAATAATGAGCTTCACGAATTTGCGTGGATTGTCGTTGAATCTAAAGAAGGAAAAGTCGGCAAAGGGAAAACATGTACTTTTCTTGCCCCACCAATTTTCCGTAAACTTGTGTTAGAAGATGGTAAGGAAGTCGGAGACGCAAGTGATATAGTATTTAGGCAAAATAATTCAAAACAAAATATGGGTGCAATCGGCTTGCTAACAAAGGGCGTTATAGATCGTACAGAACTTTATCGCCATGCGGTTGTGTCAGCTCTTATTCCATTCGTTCAGGAGCATTTGTATTAATGAGTTGAAGCGAAGTACCATGAAGTTTTTCAATCAAACCGGCTGGCAGCCGACAATTCCGTTTGAGCAAACCCTTTCGGACCTTCTCGAATACTGGCGCGAGTATTATGCCGGATAAACTCCGTCTATTAAAACGAAAGCGGCTTAACACAGGCCGCTTTTTGTGCGAAAACAAACCGCAGTGGCTCTATCAATGTTGTGCAATATCGGATATTGCATAGAGAGTGGTGCGATAACATCGGCATGTTCATTTTGTCATTGGATGGCGGCTTTAACATTATCCACAATTCGGAGTTGATAACGAGTTCAAAATGACATAAAATAATTTTTATTGGTTATATATAGCCCAACATGAGTAAAGAAGGTTTTTATAATGACGATGAAGCTGGTGGTGATGTTAGAAAACCTGAAAGTATTTCAAACGTAGAATGGAAGTGGGAGGCGAGTATTGATGGCCTGCCACATTCAATAAAAGACCCGGTAATTAAAGAACTTGCTTCCGATAAAGCAAAAGCTTCAACTTTTATATTAGAAGGCTATAGAGAGTTTGAACACGAAGACGGTTCTACGCTGTATGAAATTCGAGGGAGATATAAACCGAATCGTTCTGCAAATTACGGTAGATGGTTTACTGAGAGAAAAGAAATAAGGCCGGGAGACAAAGACGATACTTCACCGGTAGTCATAAAAATGAAGGTAAATAGTGACGGGTCATTACGAAATTCAAGTATTTATTGGGGGCCATAGTTTTTTTAGGCATTTTGGTTCCGTGCAATAAGGACCGCCTGCTTAGGGGGTTTTATTGCTGTTTGAATTTATAATTGCATGCAGGTTCGAACCATTAAATATTGACATTAATCTCGGCGTTGATAGTATCAATAACAGAATAAGCGGCCTTTGAAATAATTTGGAATAGACGGACACGAAAGGAGCCGGATGATGTTAGTTGACCGGAAGACTAGTCTTGAGCTTTATCGAAGAATTTATCTTATTCGTAAAGCCGAGGAGGCAATCATTAAGCATTATCCCGAGGATGAAATGAAAACGCCAATGCATATGTCGATGGGATCGGAAGCGATTTCAGCCGGTGTGTGCCAGGCGTTAAGGCCCGGCGATCAGGTGTTCGGAACTTATCGCAGTCATGCTTTATATCTGGCTAAAACCATGGAAACCGACAAGTTTTTTGCCGAAATGTACGGGAAAGTTACCGGTATGGCCCAAGGTAAAGCTGGCTCTATGCATCTTTCGGCGCCAAATCATGGCTTAATGGTAGTTTCGGCAGTAGTGGCGAGCACAATTCCAGTGGCGGTTGGTGCGGCTTTTGCCAAAAAACAGGAGGGCAATGGCAATGTTTCCGCGGTATTTTTCGGCGATGGCGCGATTGACGAGGGAAATTTCTGGGAATCGTTAAATATCGCTACTCTCATGAAATTGCCGGTTTTGTTTGTATGCGAGGATAACGGATTAGCCGTTCATATCCCGGCGGCAAAACGCCACGGTTACAATTCAATTACCGATATCGTGTCTCGTTTTCAATGCGGAATTTTTTCTTCCGAAACAACTGATGCCGAAACGATTTATTTGGCGGCTCTGGGTGCATTGCGCTTTATGCGTCAAACCGAAAGGCCCTACTTTATGCATTTACGTTACTATCGTTATCTTGAACATGTTGGCATAGGCGAAGATTTTCGGGCCGGATACCGGACCAGACATGAATTTGGAAAGTGGTTAGAACGAGATCCGCTTTATTTACAGTTTGTTAAATTGCTCGCGTATGGAATTACAGAAGGAGAATTGCTGGATCTTAAAGAAGAGATTGATGAACAAATCCGGAACAGCATAGAAGCTGCCAAATCTGCCAACTATCCGGATGCCTCTGAATTAAGAAAAGGGGTGCTTTGTGACTAACCAGCGTGTCATAACATTTTGTGAGGCGATCCGTGAAGCGCATATCCAGGAAATGGAACGAGATCCGAAAATCTTCGTTTACGGCATAGATGTTGATGATCATAAGGGTACTTACGGAAGCACTTTGGGATTGAGTGAACGTTTCGGCGTAAACCGGTGTTTCTCTACCCCGCTCGCCGAAGATAGTTTGCTTGGTTTTGGTTTGGGCGCTGCCATAAATGGTTTTCGTCCGATTAATGTCCACATCCGAGCGGATTTTCTTCTGCTGGCCATGAATCAGCTCGCCAATATGGTTTCGAGCCTTCGGTATGGATCCGGCGGAAGATTAAAAGTTCCAATAGTCATCCGGTCGATGATCGGTCGCGGTTGGGGGCAGGGCTTCCAGCACTCCAAGACGATGCACTCTGTTTTTGCGCATATACCCGGATTGAAAGTAGTAATGCCGACCACCTCATATGACGCCAAAGGATTATTGATTTCTGCCATCCGCGACGATAATCCGGTTTTGTTTTTTGAGCATCGTTGGCTTTATTGGCAGGAAGGCGAAGTACCGGAGGAACCATATGTTGAATCGTTAAGCCAAGCTAAGATTCTCTGCGAAGGCTCCGACGTTACAGTTGTCGCTACATCGTGGATGAATGTGGAAGCGCGTGAAGCCGCACGGGTGTTAGCCAAGCGCAATGTCAGCGTTGAAATAGTTGACCCGCGGACAATCGCTCCGCTAGATGAAGAAACTATCACGACATCGGTTATGAAAACCGGCCATTGTGTTGTTGCCGATTATGACTGGGTCCCTTTTGGATTTGGCGCGGAAGTTGCGGCTGTTGTTTCTGAAAAATGCTTTGGTCATTTGAAGTCGCCGGTTAGCCGAATCGGGTTTGCGCATACGCCTTGTCCGACTACCCGGCCGCTCGAAGACGCTTTCTACCCAACCGCCATTAACATCATTCGCGTAATTGAGAAGAAACTTGGCCTAGAAGCAGCTGATTTGTCCGGAGAGCAGTTTTATAATTACGAGCACCGCTTTAAAGGTCCATTTTGATCTCTTGCCTCCGGTTTCGGCCGGAGGTTTTTGTTGACAGGATTAGATTTTTACGTACCATTATAAATAGCATAAGCATATTGACATTCCGTGGGAGGCTAATGATGGATTTCGGTTTTCCGCTTCAGCTAGAACCAGCTGGTTTCTCTCGGTTGCTTGGCATATCGATCGCCGAAGCTGCGGAACACCTCGCGGATTTTCGGTTTGACTTTTCGTATCGTAATTTGACAGCAGGCGAGCGCGACAAAATCATTATCCAAATTCTTGACAAAATTGATTCTTCGGATTTGGGTTTGTCCGGTCCAAACGCTGTGGGCCGTTGGGAAAAAGGCTGGCAAGAAAACCTCGATAGTTTTACGGCCGGCGGTTTTGATGTTCATGAGTTGATCCCAAAATACATAAGACCGAATCAGCCAGTGCGTTTGTTCGGCGATTATGTCATGCCGCAAGATCCTAATTTTGAGCTTAACTTATTTACTGTTTTACGCGCTTGGCTCTTTAAAGAATATTTATCCGGCGCAGAACACATTTTTGAATTTGGCTGCGGGCCAGCTTATAATTTAGTTGAGTTGGCGCGGATGTATCCCGATAAAAAGCTCCATGGTTTAGAATGGGTTAGCCCTCCTCTTGAAATAATCCGTCTGCTTGCCGAAAAGCGCGGTTACAAAATTACCGGCCAGCTGTTTGATATGTTTGTCCCGGATGATGATTTAGCCGTCGGACCCAATAGCGCATTTTTAGCCATATGGTCACTTGAGCAGTTGGGGGAGAGGTTTGAGAAATTTCTGCAATTTAGTCTGCAGAAGTCCCCGGCTATTTTTGTGCATGTGGATGCTTTTCTGGAGTTTTGCCGTCCCAACAATCTAAGCGATTATTTGGCGCTAAAGCATAATCTACGCAGAAGTTATTTGCGCGGATATCTAACGCGCCTTTACGCTCTTGAAGCCGAAGGTAAGATTGAAATAATTAAGGCGCATAAGGTTGAATGCGGAGGATTATATCACGACGCGCACTCCTATGTTGTTTGGAGGCCCAAAAAAGTCAATCGGTGAAGGTTGGCTCAGGTCCGGCGTATTCTACGCCGGCTTTTTATTTGGCCCCGATACGCGTTACCGATTTAGCGGCATTTGACTAAGCAGCTAAAAAAATGTAAGGATTGACATAGAAACAAGTTCGCTGATAAAAACTATTCGAAAGTCGCCACAAATTAAGGAGACTAAATAATGGTCAGTCAAGTTTTACCGGTCATCAGCCCGCAGAGCCAGTTTAAGGGATCAGAAAAAACCGAAAATTTGATTTTTGCGCCAAGCCGCGCGATGAATATCGGTTTGGTGCAAATCAACAACAGCTTTTCCGGAGAAAGTTATCTGCCGCTTTCGGTGGCGGATTTGCAGGTTTATGCCGAACACAATCTCGCGCGGCCCGAATGTTACACTTTCGCGCCGCCGATTTACAAGCGTATGCCGGTAGATGAAGCGGTGGAGAAGCTGGAAGATTCTGATCTGGTCGGCTTCAGTTTATATTGCTGGAATAAAAACCTTTCGCGGGAAATCGCGCGCCGGCTTAAAAGAAAAAAACCCGATATTATTACTGTTTTCGGAGGACCGGAAGTTCCTGACCGCTCCGAAAAGTTCCTCCGTGAAAACCCGTTTGTTGATATTTGCTGTCACAATGAGGGAGAGCAGGTTTTTGTGCATATTCTGGAAAAAGCTTTTTTCGGGCGAGGCCACTGGGATCTAATTCCTTCAACAAGTTTTATCGCTGAAAGTGGAGTATACCGGCAGACCGAATGGATGGGGCGTATGCGGTCCTTGACTAGCATGCCGTCGCCTTATCTAAATGGGGCACTCGATGCTTTGATGCGGGAAAACGAAAACGAGAAGTGGCTCGCTATGTGGGAGACTAACCGCGGCTGTCCTTTCTCCTGCACTTTTTGCGATTGGGGTTCAAACACCAAGAGCAAAGTAATGCGGTTTGAATTGGATACGCTCTATAAGGAGTTGGAATGGTTTGCCGAACGCAAAATTGAATTCATTTTTTGCTGTGACGCTAACTTCGGCATTTTCCCCAGAGATGTAGACATCGCGCGCAAAGCGGCGGAAGTGAAAGCCAAGTATGGCTATCCGCACGCGCTTTCGGTGCAAAACGCCAAAAACGCCGAAGAACGGATTTTTCAAGCGCAAAAAATTTTGGCTGACGCTGGATTGAATAAGGGCGTGACTCTCGCGTTTCAATCGCGGAGCCCCGAAGTCCTTAAGGCCATCGACCGTGAAAATATTTCTTCCATTGACTTCATAAATCTTAACCGACGATTTGTTGAGGCCAATATAGAAACATATAGCGACATGATCATTGCATTATCCAAAGAGACATATGATTCGTTTGCTGACGGCATCGCCCTCACTATCAAGGAAGGCCAGCATAATCGTATTCAGTTCGGCAATCTATCCATGATGCCTAATGCTCCAATGGCTGAACCGGAATACATTGAGAAATACGGTTTGAAAACCGTGGAAGTAGAATCAGTAATTTATCACGGCGTAATTGATGAAGATCCGGGCGGAATACCAGAGACGGAAGATATTGTCATTGAAACAAAATCGATGTCCAGAGAAGATTGGGTACGCACCCGGGTATTTTGTTGGACAACATCACTCTTGCATTTTGACAAGATATTTCAGATTCCATTAATCATCCTCGCCGAAACGACCCTAGCGAGCTACCGCGATTTAATAGAAGTATTTACCGAAGGTGATTTAACCGAGTTTCCGATACTCTCTGAAATCGGGTCATTTTTTACCGACAAAGCCAAAAGCATCCAGCAGGGCGGGATTGAGCAATGTCCGTCTAAGGAATGGCTGAATATCTATTGGCCGCCGGATGAGTTTATCTTCATTAAACTTTGCCGGGAAGGCAAACTTGATCAGTTCTATGTTGAAGCCAAGAATGCGCTCTTTCGTTTTTTTGCTTCACGACCGCTGGTGGTTGACCCGCAGCTGCTTAAGGAAGCCATCGGTTTCAATCGCGCTCTTGTTAAACTGCCTTTTTGCGATAAAGATTTGGTGTTTGAGAGTTCTTACAATCTCCGCGAATTCTATCAGGGTAAGCGCGCAATGCGAGAGGTTGAGCTCGAGAAAGGCAGTTTTCGTTACAGCATTGATCGCGCTTCGCAAAAATGGTGGAGTTGGGAAGATTGGTTTCGTTATGTAGTTTGGTATGGCAATAAGCGCGGCGCCTATCTTTACGGCAATCAACCGATGGGTTCGGAGATAGGAGGGCATTTCTAATGGACTTTAGCGGGAAAAGAGTTTTAGTCGCTGGCGGGACCGGGCTTATTGGAATTCCGCTGGTCGAAATGCTTATTGCTAAAGAGGCGCAGGTTTTTGCGGTTTCCTTAGACCATAAGTCGCGCGCGCATCCTGGATGCATTTTTCATAACCTTGATTTGCTTGATTATCGGAATTGCTTGTGGGCTTGTAGCACCATGGATTATGTTTTTAATCTGCTTTGCGTTAAGGGTTCGCCGGTGATGGCCAAGACCCGGCCCGCAACGCTCCTAGATTCCAATATTCTTCTGGACGTAAATCTTTTGCGCGCCGCGCGCGAGGCCGGCGTTAAAGGATATCTTCTCGCGAGTTCTATCGGGGTATATCCGTCAGCTGAAGTTTTTTACGAAGATAACGCCCGTAAGGCGTTGCCGTCGTCAAATGATTTGTTCCCCGGATGGGCAAAATTGACTGGTGAAATGCAGGCCGAAGCTTATCGTATTGAATACGGCTTCAAGACCTCGATTGTGCGTCCGGCGAATACCTACGGCCCTTATGATGATTTTTGGTCAGCGGGCGCGATGGTTATTCCGTCGCTCATACGCAGAATTTGCGACGGAGAGAACGCTGTAATTTTGAGCGGCGACGGCATGCAAGAGCGCGACTTTATTTATTCCGAAGACGTGGCCAGAGGAATGCTTTTTGCGGCTGAAAGCGAAATATACGAACCGGTAAACATTGGTAGCGGGCACGGTGTTAAAATTCTGGAATTGCTTAACTTGATTATTGAATATGCAAAAGCCAAACCGGCGGTGGCCTCAGATACTTCTAAGCCGTCAGGAGATCGTAAGCGCATACTTGATACCAGACGGATAAGTTCTTATGGGTTTTTCCCGCGCGTTTCATTAAATGATGGCATACGGATGACCGTCGAATGGTATAAAGATAACCGGAATAAAAAAGAAACGAGATTTAATCCTTACAAATGAACCGAACCGCTTCGCTATGTGCGAAGCGGGTTTTTTTTGCCAAGATTTATGGCATTTTGACGTTCCCGGAACGTCAATACATTGATACGGGAACCTGTGATGGTGCTTGCGTTCTGGACTTTTTTTTTGGTTTTGCTATCATTTTCCTTAAGTCTGAAGGTCCTTGACATAAAAACCACTCAAAGGCAGGAGGACTGTATGGTTTCGGTTGAAAGGACAAAACTAAAAAACGTTTTGGTCTTTAAACACTTCGCTTTTGAGGATCATCGCGGCACATATGAGGAGTTGTATAACAAGAAGGTTTATACCGATGTTATCAGACAAGAAACTGGTTTTGAGCTTGAATTTCTGGAAGACAACGTTGCCAAATCATCCAAATACGTTTTGCGTGGTTTTCATGGCGATGACCGAACCTGGAAACTGGTGACTTGCCTTAAGGGCAAGTTTTATATAGTGGTGTTGAATTACGATTCGGATTCAGACCAGTTTGGTCAGTGGCAGAGCTTTGTTCCGAGCGCCGAGAACAAAATGCAAGTTTTGATTCCACCTAAACACGGCCATGCTTATGTGGTGATGAGCGAAGATGCAATTTTCCACTACAAGCAATCCTGCGTGTATCAGGGAATGGCCAGACAGTTTACCGTCAGATATAACGATTCGCGCTTTAACGTGTGGTGGCCGGTCAAAAACCCGATAGTGTCGATGAGAGACGAAAGGGGGTCAGTAGATGAATAAGATGGGCGATTTTTTCCGCGGTAAAAAGGTTTTGGTTACTGGTGGTGCCGGGTTTGTCGGAACAAATCTGATTATTAGATTGGTTGAATTGGGGGCGGAAGTGCGGGCGACTTACCACAAAAAACTTCCGCAGTACACAAATGAGGGGGTTGATTACATATTCGCCGACCTTACCAATGGCAATCATGCAAGACGCATTGTCCGGAGCATGGATTATGTCTTTATGTGCGCGGCCAACACTTCTGGCGCGGCAGTTATGGAAAAGACGCCGCTTGTGCACGTTACGCCAAACGTAATCATGAATTCTTTGATGCTGGAAGCGGCCCATCAGGCCGCGGTCAAGAAGTTTCTGTTCATTTCTTCCAGTGCCGTCTATCCTGTAGCCGATCATCCGGTCAAAGAAGATGAAATGGAGTATGGCAATTTGTTTTCAAAATACTTTTTTGCCGGCTGGATGAAGCAGTTTAGCGAAGTAATGTGCGAGATGTACGCAGGGAAAATCAAAAATCCCATGCCGGTGGTAGTAGTGCGTCCGGCTAATCTCTATGGCGAATATGATGATTTTGAGTGGGCAACTTCGCATATGGTGGCGGCCAATATCCGCAAAGTAATTGAACGCCACAATCCAATTGAAGTTTGGGGCGACGGTAACGATATTAAGGATTTGCTTTATATCAGTGATTTTGTTCGCGGCATGCTTCTGGCTATGGAGAAATTGGGGACTTTCGAGCCGATCAATATCGCGACTGGCGTTCCGGTTACGGTCAAAGATGTATTGCGTTTGGCTTTTGAAATCGAAGGTTACGGGCCTCGGCTGATTTTTTACGAATCAAAACCGACAATGATCCCGAAACGTCTGATTGATACCGCGAAAGCAGAACGATTGATTGGCTTTAGAGCCGAAACAACACTAAAGGAAGGTCTAAAACGAACCATAGCTTGGTATCATCGGCGTAAAAATGTTTAATTAAAGCAAAGGGCACAAAGACAGAGCAAGCTTGCTCTGTCTTTTTTAATGTTGGAATTCTTGGTTTTACGTGGTATAAAAATAAGTACTATGATTTATAAATATACTGGATATCTTGTATGCCGGACCCGATCATAAGTTTAATTGGTCCGGCGAAAAGAACTAAGTTGTGGCTGGCTTATTATGAAATGCTGAAGTCAAACGAAGTTCCATTTGAGCTAATTTTTGTCGGACCGGAAAAACCGACCTTTAGTCTTCCCGAAAATTTTAAGTATGTGTATAGCGATGTCAAGCCGCAGCAATGTCTAGAGGCGGCCAGCCGCCTTGTTAAAGGCGAATATATAATGCCAACAGTTGATGATATTGTTTATAGCGAACATGCGCTTGATAAATTATACGCGGCGATGTTGGGCGCGAAAAGCGATTTAGCTATTGGTTCGTTAATTTATAAAAAGCATAGGGATAGGGAAAGAGAAAATCGTTTCATCCGTGATGACCAAGGCTCTCCGCTGATGCCATATCTTTGCGGTATATATAAGAAAAGCGTATGGCGGAATTTGGGAGGACTGGACAACCGTTTTGTTTCGAGCCACGGAGAGACCGATATGACCCTGCGAATTATTGAAAAGGGCGGATTCGTTATTTACGCCGACAATGTATTTTTGAACGAGATTGTCAAAAAGAATTCAAGCTTGTGGCAAACTTACGGCAGGAAATTTGACCACCCGCTTATGATGCGGTTGTGGACTCGCGGCTGGGGGGCAAAAAAGTGGGGAATTTATCGGAAATTCAGCAAGACTCGGAGGGACGAAGTGCGCTCGTATAAAAACGAAGGCATTTTAACCGCTTCGCAAGGATTTATCGGAACTTGGCCCGGAAAATGATTAATACTGATAAAAATAGTGCTTATAGTTTCGATGCCGCGCATTCCAAGCGGGTTTCGTATGTCTTGGCTACAAAAAACCGGGCAGGATTTCTGGAAAGCGCGCTTGAGCGCGCAAAAGAGCTTATTGGTCCGGATGACGAACTATTGCTTATTGACGGCGGCTCAAATGATAATACTTTGGAAATAGTTAAGAGCTTCGGAAATCTGGTTAACGTTTTTGTATCTGAGCCGGATGGCAACGCATATGAGGCGTCCAATAAAGGAATTATGCTGGCCCGGGGGAGATACATTTATCTTATGTCTGATGACGACATTGTTTACCGTGAAGGCATTGAAAAAGCAATTGAGGTTTTGAACCGGTATTCGGAAATTGATTTGTTGGTGTGCGGCGGAATGCGCAAATATGGCACCAAAAAACTCCCATATTGGCTGCCGCCCGGCACTAATTACGGGTCGAGCCCGGAAGACGTGTTTAGATATAACGCCTGCGGCATGGGATTTGTTTACCGCCAAAAAACCTTTGCCAAGTTCGGACTATGCAATTCAGTGGCCGCGGACGGTGATTTTGTCGCGAGAGTTATCTATCAAGGCGGCCGAGTGCGATTTTGCCGAATCTACTTATTTGAGCACGCGATTTACCCGCATAGCATTATTAATACCAGAAGAAGGCAACATCAATTGGCCAGGTTGCGAATCGCTCGCGAATACTGTTCGAGGATTTTTTATCTGCGTTATCGTCTGAGAGTTTTTTTAAGAGAAGGTTCATTCCGGCGCGTCTATAAACGCATTCATAAATTTTTGAAAATAAGAATTTTTGCTTCCTCGGCCAGGAAAAGAAAAAAGATAGAATATATTTGGGACGGCGGATTTAGTTAAATTTTTTCGAATCACTGCGAAATGAAGTCGCTCGCGCGATTGCCCGGTTTATATCTGAAACGTCTCCAACCATAATCTTTGGGCGTGAAGATTTTCCATAATTTGTAGAGCGCGCGCGCGAGCGCTTCCTGGCCGCGGAATTTCAAGTTTTTGCCGTATTTTTGACCGGCATTTTTAATCCGCGATTCAATTAATTCGGATTCAGTTTTGCCGAATATTTTTTTATTCGCTTCAAAAAGTTCCACAGCGTAATCAAAATAGCCATAAAGCAAGCATACGGAAAGCGCGCGTAAAACTTTAGATCTCTTTAGTTCATCCGGCGTAAGATGGCCGATGAAACTATTGAAGGCCGCGTCATTTTTAAAATATAGCGCGTCGGCATAAATCAATTGTCCTTGCGGACCGCCTAACGCCCGCCCGCCTTTGCGCTTCCAGTAACAAGGCGCGAGATCAAAAAGTTGGAATCCGTGCTTTTTTAAAAACAAATCGACTTCGGCAAAAAGCGGCTGGTTTTCGTACATTGATGCAAATTCCACTTCAACTTCTATCCCGAAAATCGGGCCAGCGAGCAGGTTTTCTGCGCCTTCCAAAATAAATAATTCGCTGCCCTGCGTATCTATTTTTATGAAATCAACATCCTGGATACTATGCCCGCGCAATTGATTATCAAGCGTGTCGCATTCTATTCTTCGCTTGCCCACTATTTCATAGAAATCGGATTTAGGAAACTTGGAAAGAAAATCAAAATTCGGCTTAAAGAATGATGATTTTGTTTTTGAACGAGTCAGATAAAAATCAACAGCTGTTTTTTTATTGTGGAGCCCGCATTCCAAGTTGATGTTTCCGGAAGTTTTTGGCCCCATGGCTTTGGAGCGGGAGTCGGGCTCAAAGCCGATTACTTTAAGAAATCGTTCGGCCTCGCGCCAATTTTCTTGGAGTCCGCCGCTTGCGCCGACGTCTATTAAGGTAAGCGGGTAGCGGGCAAAGTAATGTTCAAGTTGCTCGTCGATGAATATGTTCATGGCGTGCCAGTTACGCGCTGGAAGCGCGGACAAAATCAATTTGCAGCATAATACGCTGTCCTTCTTTTATCATCCCACCGCGATGTAGACTATCGGTGTCAAAAAGAAGCAGGTTCCCGTCAGTGGTAGTGAATTGCCTTTCTAAGGCGAGCATCTTTTGGGTTTCCGGATCAGAGTCCGAGAGGTCATTGCCGAACTCTGATTTGTGCTGAAAAAATTTCGGCAGAGCGGAAAATAGGCGCCGCGTTTGGGGTTCCCAGCCATCCAGACCGCTTTTATCATTGGCTTTTCTGGTCACATACTCCAGAAATCCGGTTTTAATGCGGTTACTCCCCCGAATATGGCAAAACGGGCCATTGTCGGCAGTAACGGTCGTAAGATAAAGCAGGCATTTCGTGCGTTGGATTTTGGAATCAAAGTGCATATAAACGCTTTTCGGGTCAGGGAGATTGATGTCGCTAAATTTGTTGCGCCAATCAACATCGTCGGGGTCGCTGATATGAACAAAGATGTTATTGAAGGCCAGAGCGAAGCCCCGATAACGAGATAATGTTTCTATAACTTGATGTCCGCCCAATATTTCACTGATCATAGTGAAGAATTCCGGAAATTCTTTTTTGGGTATGGCGCGGACTTTATCTTTAAATTGCCGTTTACCGACCGGAATTGAATATTTGTGTTTTTGTAAATCTTGAATATGCGGTTCGGCGTTTTGACGGATGCGCGTAATCTCCTGATCGCTTAAGTTAAGCGCGGCAATTCCATCCCGAACTAGCGTAGCCAGCAATGGAAAGCGGCGGTTATCTTCTGCAGTCAGTTCGAGAGAATCTACCGGTCGGCGGTTTTCAGCGATTGCTCTTTTGATTTGGCGGAAAAATTGAGGCAGAAAACGCTTAAGAGCCCTAGCTCGTAAAAATAATGAGGGTTTGCCAAAGAGCTCGCCATAAGCCGGATGATTCGCATAGTTAGCCCGGGGAATGCGTAGGAGTTTTTCCATGAAGAAAATATACCATGTTTTACTAAAAATAAATACCTGACTTGGATCTTATCTTTGCGTTATTTCATAATAAAGCTTAAAATATCATAATCATATGTGCGGCATTGCCGGGTTTGTTTGTAAAAAAAATCAAAAACCACCGTCAAAATTACTTGCGCGGATGGTCAAGGCCATCCGGCATCGCGGGTCGGATGATGAGGGAGTTTATATAAAGGATAACGCGGCGCTCGGGCATCGGCGTTTGAGTATTTTGGATTTGAGCGCGTCTGGCCATCAGCCAATGCCCGATACTTCAGGAAAAATTTGGATTACTTTCAATGGTGAAATTTATAATTATCTTGAGCTAAAAAAAGAGTTGTCCGGTCCCTGGCAGAGCTCTTCGGATACCGAGGTTTTGCTTAAAGGTTATAAAAAATGGGGGAAGCGAACGCCGGAACATCTAAATGGCATTTTTGCATTCGCGCTTTGGGACGAACACAAAAAAGAATTATACGCGGCGCGAGACCACCTGGGGGTCAAACCATTTTATTATGCGATTCAAAACGGCGTATTTTATTTTGCTTCAGAAATAAAGGCACTACTCGTCGCCGGCATTAAAACCAAGCCGAACGATAAAATTATTTATGACTATTTGGCTTACGGCTATTATCATCACACCAACGAAACTTTTTTTGAAAATATTCATCAGCTTCCGGCCGGGTGCTTTTTGCTTTATAAAAACGGAAAACTAAAGATTGAACGATACTGGGATCTAAAAGATCGTGTGCTTGATTTATCAAACTGGAGCGGCGGAAAAGCCGCAGGAGATTTTTTCCACGTTTTTAAAGACGCGGTGTGCATCCAATTACGCAGCGATGTTCCGATCGGCGTTCAGCTTTCCGGCGGTTTTGATTCTTCGGCAGTAACCGCGATGGTGCACCATATAGTTGGCGGCCAGAAAAATTTCCGGCTGTTTTCGCACGTTTACAGCGACCATAAGGACAAAGAAATTCCTTTTATGAAGGCGCTGGCGAAAGGATTGGGGTGGAAATGGGAGTATATAACAGTTTCGCCTAGCGATATGTCTGACCTTGCCGAAGAAGTTTTATGGCATCAAGATGAGCCGTTCCCCGGGCTGCCGACATTCGGCCTGCACATGCTTGCCAAAGTTTGCCGCGAAAACAAAATTCCGGTAATTTTGGGCGGACAAGGTGGAGATGAAGTTGGCGCCGGCTACGAGTATTATATGGGCGCTTATTTTCTAGATGTTTTGCAAAATGATGGGCTGGATCGGATGTATGATGAATTGAATGCTTACGGAATGCTGCGTTCAATTTCTGATGAACACGCTGTATTAAGATTTTTTATAAACTCCTTATCTTCTTATTTTCTCGGCGGCACATCGGCAGATGCCAGCAGTTTTGCCAATGCCGAAGTTCTATCCCGTAATTTTATTAAACAGTCTCACCACGAGCGCCCGGATTTCGAAAAACCATTTGAATCGGCCTTGCAAAATATGCAATATCGCGATATTTTATATACTAAATTACCGCGCATTCTTCACAGTGCTGATCGCGCGGCCATGGCTTACGGCATAGAACAGCGCGTGCCTTTTGTTGATTATCGTTTGATGGAACTAGGGATATCGCTTGCCGGTCGGCATAAAATTCATAGCGGCCAACAGCGATATTTTATGCGTCAAGCGCTTAAAAAAATAATGCCTGAGTATGTTTTGAATGCGCCTAAGCGCGCGGTGCCCAGTCCCCAGCGTCAATGGTTTAAGCGCGAACTTAGGCCATGGATTACCTCCATTCTTTCTTCAAAGTCATTCGCTAATCGCCATTATTTTGACCAGAAAAAAATACTCGCGGAATACAAAGCATATACCGAAGCTCCGATCATCAGCCATACCAATTCTTTTCACATTTGGCAGTGGATTCATTTAGAACTGTGGCTAAGAAAATATTTTGATTAGTATGCGCATATTGTTTGTTTTTCGGAGCATTAATTTAATCTCTTATTACCGGAGCATTGTCGAGGAATTATGCGGACGCGGACACGAGGTCAAAGTTTTTTTTGATAAAAAGTGGAGCAAAAGAGACAGGTTTGGCGCGGCAGAAGTTTTGGCGGAGATGAAGGAAAATAATGCTAGATTCGATTATGAATTGGTTGAGTCCAGCCGCGGATTTTCGCGGCATATTTTATCGCCATTAAGAGAAATCAGGAATTATCGCCGTTATTTAATTGTCGGGGGGCAATCTGATTTCTATCGCCGTGACTGGATAAATTTTTTGCCAAGGCGGGCGAGACCGTTTTTGCTTAAAAAAAATTCGTTCGCCAACCGGATCATTAAAAATAGGGTAGCCGGGTTTATGTTGGGACTGGTAGAAAATATTGGTCCGGCCGATTCGCAAATTAAGACCAAGCTAACAACACTTAAACCGAACGCCGTAGTAGTTTCTCCGGCCAACATGCGCCATTCTTCAGCGGATACCGAATACCTAAAAGCCGCCAAAGCCCTCGGGATTCCAAGCATTGTCAGCGTAATGAGTTGGGATAATTTGACTGTTCGCGGGATTATCCCGGTAGTTCCGGACATCGTGCTGGTCTGGAATGCCGCACAACAAGAAGAAGCAATGAAACATCACAGTATACCGAGAGAAAAAATTCGTCTTATCGGTTCTCCGCTATTCGACGCATGGTTTAGGGAATTAAAGCCATCTATTTCGCGTGAAGAATTTTGTCGAGAAAACAATCTGAAATCCGATTGGCCATATATTCTTTATCTTGGTTCATCGAAAAACATCGCCGAAAATGAAGTATGGCTTATTAAGGATTTACGTAAAGCTCTTGATAACTCCACTGACCAGCTGGTTAGGGCGATACAAATCGCAGTACGGCCTCACCCTTCTAATTATCAGATTTATGAAAATATTGAAAGCGACGGGGTAATTATTGTTCCTAAAAAAGGAATGTTGCCGGCAACAGCGGATGCTCGCCAGTTTTTTTACGATTCACTATATTATTCTATCGGCACGGTCGGTATAAACACCAGCGGAATGATTGACGCGTTGATATTAGATAAGCCGGGGGTGGCCATAATGACTGATAAGTATCGCGAAACCCAGCTCGAAGCTGTTCATTTTCAGCAATTTCTTAAAGAAGGTTGTCTTCTAGTTGCTAAATCACCGGAACATTTCCGCGAGTTAGTCGAGAATCTCTTGGAAGGGAAGGACGATAAAATGGAGCAGAGGCGCGCGTTTGTGAAGAATTATATTCGCCCCCTCGGTTTAAATGTGTCTGCCGGCATGCGCGCCGCCGAAGAAATAGAGCTAATCGCAGTCGGCGCCGTAAAACAGCTGAATATCCTTTAAAAACTTGATTTTTTAGTCCGGATTCCGTAGCATTTAAAGATGGCCGGAGTAAGTTCTTATCCTATTGTTAGAATAAAAACCGTCAGCAAAACTAGCGGCCGGACCAACGGAATGCTGATGCCGCTGTGGAAAGATTATGACTCGCTTCCGGCAATGACGCCGCGTTATGTTTATTATGCCACTTGCCGGGCCGGAGAAGAGAAAGGACCTTATTTGCACCGAAAGAGAAGGACTCTTTTGAATCTTGTGGAAGGGAGGATTATCCTTGCGTATCGCGAAGCAGAAGTTTTTAAGGAAACAGAGGTTAATGCCGACAGTCATCCGGTTCTATTTGATATTCCGGCCGGCGTTGGCTATCTTATACGGAATCCCTTTAAGGACGATGCAGTAATGGTAAATATATGCGATTATCCATGGAAAGAGGGCGACAACGAGACAGAGGCGCCGGATTTTAGCGATTATAAATCAAAGTTTTAATTTTTTATGCCGGAACAAGGTATCAGAAAAAATAAAACCGTTTTAATAACCGGCGGCCTGGGCTTCATTGGCGGTCATTTTGCCCGGCTTATGCTGGGCGAAGGATTCAATGTCATAAATATAGATAAAATTACTTACGCTTCAAATATCAAATTGGGCGAGTATTTCTCCAAGCAGTTTCCTACTCAATACCGCTTTATAAAAAAAGATATCAATGATTTAACCGAGCTTCCGTATTCGGATTACATAGTCCACTTTGCCGCCGAATCCCACGTTGATAATTCTATCAATGCGAGCGGTGTCTTTATAAAAAGCAACATTCTCGGAACTCACAATCTTCTTAATTTATTGATCAAGGGGAGGACGCATAATTTGCTGCATGATTGGAAGTTCAAAACGCCAAATTTTATTTATATAAGCACCGATGAAGTATTCGGTGACATCAAGGAGGGGCATTTTAAAGAAGACGACCGGCATAATCCTTCAAATCCTTATTCGGCAACCAAATCAGCCGCAGAAATGCTGGTAAAGTCATTCGGAAGGACTTACGGGCTGCCGTATATAATTACCCGTACCACCAATAATTACGGTGAACGTCAGCACCCCGAGAAGCTGGTATCTTTTTGCTTAACGCAGATAAATAAAGGAGCAAAAATAAGAATTCATGGATCCGGCGAACAGGTAAGAAATTGGATATACGTGCGCGATAATTGCCGCGCGATTTATGATGTAATGCTGAGAGGCGAAACAGGCGAAACTTATCATATTTCTTCTCCGGAAGAATATTCGGTAAGCCACGTAGCGCGTACCGTGCTGGCGCTTCACGATAAACCATTTAACGATAACACCGTTGAATTCATACAAGATCGTTCCGGGCAAGATATGCGTTACGCTTTAGATTCATCTAAAATTCGGGAGAAACTAAATTGGGCGCCGCAATATACTTTTAATGATGCGATTAAAAAAATAGCAGCATCTTATAACGATGAGCGGCAACTCTTCTCATGATCTGACGATTTCATCTGTATACCACACTACTGCGACCAAGGAATTGCTCGAATTTAATTTATTGCTCACCAAGAAAATGAATCCCGGAGCGGATTTTGCCTGGGTAGTCGCTGATAATTCGCTCGGGAAAGTGCCGGCCAACGATCGGGATAGCGGTTTTATTATTGTTCCTGGGGAAGCGAAAGCCGAGGGGTTATCTTCCTGGATGAGGGGGAGTTATCATCATGCCGCCGGAATTCATAAAACACTTGAACATATAAAAACGCGCTTCGCCCTTATTTTGGACAGCGATTTTTTTCTGGTGCGTCCCGCATGGATTGCTGATGTTATCGAACATATGCTTGAAGAAAAATTGCATTTTTTTGGCACACCATATCATCCCGCCCGTTTAATAAAATATCGCTACTTTTCTTCCATAAACTGTTTTTTTATTGATTTGCATCGTGTTGACTACCGGGAGTTGGATTTTAGGCCTGGTTATAATGATACATTTGGCGGCAGATCTTTTTTACAGAGAGTTAACAAGCGCGTTCGGCAGTTCGCCCAGAATACCATTTTGGGAGAACGCGCCAAGATAAGAATTTCCCGGGATACGGGTTATAGAATATCAAAGCATTTTTCGCAAAGCGCCCGGTTTGACTTGGCCAAACCCGTTTTTAAGCCAAAACACCCGATTTCTTTTTTGGAAAAAATATTGCCTGACCGATTTAGCTATGCGCCGAAAAAACCCGGTTATTATTCCGAAACGTCTTTCGCCGAACTCGGGTATCCCGACGCGGCTTCTTTTGGATGGGAAGAATATGTGTGGCGGGGGAGGCCATTTGCGGTTCATCTTAATGCCAACCGGAATAAGGAGCGGCGCAATATAAAAGACGAACTTGCGGTTATCGGCAAACTCTTTCCGGTTAGTTAAATGATAAACAAAACTCAAAAAATATTGATAACCGGGGCAGGCGGCTTTATCGGCTCACATTTAACCCAGAAATTGATAGAGGGCGGGAATGAAGTTCACGTAATACTGCGAGAGAAGTCAGATCCATGGCGCATTAATAATTTATTGCCTCGGCTCAAAGTTTATTTCGGCGATCTGGCGGACGCGGAATTTCTAAGAAAAACCGTAAAAAAAATAAACCCGCAAGGGATTTTTCATCTGGCAACCTCCACTATTATGAGCGGAGTCCGGGCCCCGAATGAAGAAGTAATCCGGACTAATATAATAGGTAGCGCCAATCTTATTGATGCCCTAGATAGTGTAGATTATGAATATTTTATAAATACGGGTTCGTTTTCAGAATGCGGCCTTAAAGATCGGCCCATTAAAGAATCGGATGTTTGCGAACCGGCAGAGCTATACAGCATAACTAAGCTTGCAGAGACATTATATGGCCAAGCCATAGCGCGAACAAAAAATAAGCCGATTCTTACGTTTCGCATATTCACCCCATATGGCCCCGCCATTCAGAAAGGACGGTTGATTTATAATATGATTTACCGGGCCATTCACGATCAAGAAATTAATCTTACCGAACCATCAATAGTAAGGGATTTTATTTACGTTGATGACATAATAGAGTTATATCTTGAGGCTGCCGGTAAAGCCGGTAACCTCAAGGGCGAAATTTTTAACGCGGGCAGCGGCACAAAAACTTCGTTCGGAGATTTGGCGGATAAAATTCTCGAAATCACCGGTTCAAAAAGTAAAATAAATTGGGGCGCCTTCCCGCCGGTTCACTACGATAGCGATAAATGGCAGGCAGATATGGCCAAGACATTTTCAAAATTTAACTGGCGGCCCAAATATGATTTAGATAAGGGCCTGGCTAAAACCGTTGACTGGTTAATAATGGATCGCGCATAAAAATTTTGATTATGAACATTATGAAAAAAGAAGAAAATAATTTTGCTTTTATCGACAGCCAAAATGTTTATAAGGGCACCAATAAGCTGGCAAAAAGAAAAAGCACTGCGTAGGGACGCGCCGCATACGCCGTGCTTTTTCATATGGATATTATCATAATAGCAAATATACAAATGTTGTCAAGGAAAAATATCGAACTTTCGTTCAATTGACTCTTATGAAAACAATTTTTATTACAATTTTTGAAGGGGTGGAAGCTAAGAATCTTTTGCGTACAGATGTTTTAAAAACAATTCTCGGCGACCCAGATGTGCGGGTAGTCCTGTTTACTAAAGATCGAAACCGGGCGGATAACTATAGAAAAGAGTTTGCCACCTCTAGAGTAATTTGTGAAACGGTCAATTTTCCGGAGATAAGCGGATCTGACAAGTGGTTTATGCGCTTAAAATTTACACTATTACGTACCGAATCAACCGATCTTTGGCGGCGGTTGCTTTATGAAAAGCGCCGGAATTATCTTTTTTATAAATTAGGAGATATTGTAAACGCAATTCTCGCCCGCCCATTCGCTGTCAGGATGTTTCGCTACCTTGATTATCTGCTGGTTAAAAATAATATTTTCGCGCGCTATTTTGATGAATATCGCCCTGATTTGGTATTTCTAGCTAATCTTTTCGATGATACTGAAGTTCATATGTTGAGAGAGGCAAAACGGCGCATGATAAAGAGTATAGGATTAATTAATTCGTGGGATCGGACGACCAGTCGCTGCATCTTGCGGCTCTTGCCCGATAAGTGCGTGGTCTTTAATAATATCATTAAAAATGATCTTGAAAAATTTGACTTGGTTTTGGATGAGGATATTTTTGTTTCCGGTTTGCCGCAGTATGATTTTCATTTTAACGCGCCGTACGCCAGCCGCGAAAAATTCTTTGCTGAACTCGGATTGGACCCCAGCCGTAAAATTCTTCTTTATGCTCCGTTTGGGCTGGCCTATTCTAATGCCGATTGGGAAATTATCGAATTGCTAAGCCGCCTGAATGAACAAAAGAGATTCGCTGAAAAGGTTTCTATTTTGGTGCGTTGTCCGCCAAATGACGAAGTCGAAGCCAGCAAATTCCGTAGACTTCCGGGAGTGGTTTATGAATTCCCCGGCGAGCGCTTTTCAAAAAATAAAGGCAATGACTGGGATATGACCGGAGAGGAGCTTAGACATCTTTCAGACTCTCTTTATTACATGTCGGTTATGGTATGTTATGCTTCTTCCATTAGTATTGATGCGGCGGTATTTGATAAGCCGGTTATTAATATCAATTTTGATGTGGGTGAAGATACGCCGGGAAAGCCGAGCCCGCGCCGTCACTATGTAAAACGCCATTACGCGCAGGCTTTGGTTACCGGCGGGATTCGGCTGGTAGCGAATGAAGATGAGTTAGTGAAATGGGTTAATGTTTATCTTAATAATCCGTCTCTTGATCGCGAAAAGCGGCAAATCCTTGTAAGCCGGCAGTGCGCTTATTTGGACGGCAAATCCGGGGAAAGAATCGGAAGATTCATACTGGAGAATATGAATTAATCGGAGAGCCGGCAGTACATAACGCATAGTGGGGCGCGCCATTGACTAGCCCTTGACTGATGAGTATACTGAAATATTAAAAAAAGATGGCCGGTATTTCCAAAAAAGAATCCAATGATTACATTCGCGTCAAAGGAGCGCGGGTGCATAATCTGAAAAACATATCGCTTGACATCCCGCGTAACTCGCTGGTGGTTATAACTGGGCTTTCCGGATCCGGTAAATCATCTCTCGCCTTTGACACGCTCTACGCTGAAGCCGAACGCAGATTCGTGGAGTCGCTTTCCAGTTACGCCCGGCAATTTTTAGGCGTTAAGGACAAACCGGATGCCGATGAAATATCCGGTTTATCTCCGGCAATTGCCATCAGCCAGCGCTCCATCGCGAAAAATCCTCGCTCTACTGTCGGAACAATCACCGAGATACATGATTATCTCCGGATACTTTATGCGCGTGTAGGTGAGCCGCACTGTCCGGAATGCGGGCGTGCCGTTAAAAAGCAAACCATTGACCAGATGATTTGGCAGGTTATCAAAAATTTTAAAGACACTATTGCCTTGATCGCCGCGCCTGTTGTCAGATCTCGGAAAGGGGAGCACAAAAAAATCCTTGAAAGTATTCAGAAGCAGGGTTATTTGCGAGTTCGCATGAACGGAGGAGTAATGCGTATAGAAGAAGCAGTTGATTTGCCGCTTGACCCGAAAAAAAAGCATTCCATTGAAGTAGTGGTGGATAGACTGATTATCGATAAATCCACTGAGCGCTCGCGGCTTCATGATTCACTTGAAACCGCTTTGACCCTGGCCGGAGGTATCGCACAAGTTATCGGAGTTGATCTCAAAAATCAGGAGAAGGTTTTAAAGGAAACATTATTTTCGGAGAATTTCGCTTGTCCCAATTGCCATGTTTCGTTGCCGCCAATAGAACCGCGGCTTTTTTCTTTTAACAGTCCATACGGGGCCTGCGCGCGTTGTACCGGGCTTGGCAACCAGCTGGAAGTTGATCCGGATCTTGTCATCCCGAATAAAAATCTTACCATTGCCGAAGGCGCGATCCAGCCATGGTCCAGAGCTTCGCATCGGGTCGGCCGCCAATCATGGTATTGGTGGATTATGGAAGATTTGGCCAAACGCCATAAATTCTCTCTCTATGAACCGGTAAAAAATCTTTCTCCTAAAATGCTTGAATTGATTTTGCGTGGCGAGCGGGCGAATAATCCTGATGGCTTTGAGGGCGTGATTGGCAACCTGGAGCGCAGGTGGCGCGAGACCGACTCCGAATGGACTCGGGCCGAAATAGAACGTTACATGAATGTTCGGGAGTGCCCAGATTGTCTCGGGCTCCGTCTTAAAAGAGAGGCGCTGGCCGTTACGGTGGGCGGGAAAAACATTGCTGAAGTTTCACGGTTATCTTCTGATGGCGCGATCGGATTTATTAAAACTGTCGCCGTCGAAGTTAGAAAAGAAAAAGAAAATTCGAAAATCGCCGAACCTTTGCTTAAAGAAATATCGCGGCGTCTGGAATTTTTGACTGATGTCGGGCTGGATTATATCTCGCTTGACCGCGAATCAACTACGCTTGCCGGAGGGGAGGCCCAGCGGGTACGACTTGCAACGCAAATCGGCTCCGGCTTGGCAGGCGTAATGTATGTTTTGGACGAACCTTCCATTGGTTTGCATTCGCGGGATCATTCGCGGCTGATTACCACCTTAAAGAAGCTTCGGGATCTGGGCAACAGTGTCATTGTGGTTGAACACGATAGAGAAACAATGGAGGAAGCGGACTGGATAGTGGATCTTGGGCCGGGAGCCGGTAGGCATGGCGGCCGCGTGGTGTTTGAGGGCACTTACGAGCAATTGAAGAAGGCGGATACTTTGACCGGGGAATATATCTCAGGAAAGAGGGAGGTTAAAGTTGCAAACAGGCAAATCGAAAAAAGTAAAATAGCCAAGTTGAAGATACGCGGGGCGAGCGAACATAATTTAAAAAATATAGACGCGGAAATTCCGCTTGGCATGCTGGTTTGCGTTTCCGGAGTCTCCGGATCGGGCAAGTCAACTTTGGTAAACGATATTTTAGCCAAGGCATTGATGCAGCATTTTTACGGCTCGCGAGAAACGCCGGGCAAGCACAAAACAATAGAAGGCGTTCATAATTTGGATAAAGTAGTGGTGGTGGATCAGTCGCCGATCGGACGCACTCCTAGGTCCAATCCGGCAACCTATACCGGAGCGTTCGCGGTGATCCGAGATTTGTTTTCAAAAACGCATGACGCGCGAGCCCGTGGCTATAAGGCCGGCCGCTTCAGTTTTAACGTAAAGGGCGGCCGGTGCGAGGCCTGCGAAGGACAAGGCGTCAAAAAAATAGAAATGTATTTTTTGCCGGATATTTACGTGCCGTGCGAGGAGTGTGCTGGACTCCGTTATAATCGCGAGGCCCTGTCTATACATTACGACGGGAAAAACATCGCCGAAGTTTTGGAGATGACTATCGAGGAGTCGCTTGAATTTTTCAAAAAAATTCCGCAAATCAAAATTAAAATAGAGACCCTTGTGCAAGTCGGTCTTGGCTATATGAAACTCGGGCAATCAGCAACGACACTCTCCGGAGGCGAGGCCCAACGGGTGAAATTGGCGACGGAGCTGGCCAAAAAATCCACCGGTAAAACAATGTATATATTAGATGAGCCCACCACCGGTTTGCATTTTGATGACATCCAAAAACTTTTGACCGTGCTTGCGGCACTGGTTGATAAAGGTAACACTGTTTTAGTTATTGAGCATAACTTGGATATTTTGCGCAATGCCGATTGGCTGATTGATCTCGGCCCGGAGGGGGGCAGTAAAGGCGGCGAAGTTGTAGCTTGCGGGATACCGTCTGAAATTGCCAAAAACAAAAAATCATATACCGGCCAATGGCTCGCGCGATGAATGCGCCAGAGGCTTTACTTATAGGCGATATTATTGCGTTCTAGTTAAGGCAGTTGCCGCATTTTTTATTTGTTTTAATATAGAATAATCATGTTGCGAGACAAATTTAAGGATTTGCCGCGGAAAGTGAAGATTGGAGGTCGCTTTGTCGGCGAAGGCGAGCCGGTATTTTTTATTGCTGAAATCGGGAATAACCACAATGGCGACTATTTCTTGGCGAAACGCACCATTGAAGAGGCGGTAAAAGCCGGTGCTGATGCGGTGAAATTTCAAAAGCGTTTTATTGACGAAGTCTTTGCTAAAGAACTTCAAAATAAAGAACAAACTAAGGACCAGATTTTCGGCAAAACCTATGGCGAGTATCGGAAGGCCCTGGAGTTGGATATGGATAATTTTTTGAAACTCAAAGAACACGCGCAAAAGCTCGGCACAATATTTTTCGCGACTCCATTTGATAAAAAAAGCGCAGATTTCTTGGAAGAAGTCGGGATGGATGTTTATAAAATTGCTTCATTCGACGTTTCAAATTTACCGCTCCTGGAACATGTGGCCAAAAAAGGCAAGCCAATGATTTTATCAACCGGCATGCATTCTTTGGAGGAGCTAGATGAAGGAGTCGAGACGATTCTAAAGCATAATAACCAGCTGATCATAAAACATTGCGTTTCGGTTTACCCGACCTTGGATGAATATTTGAATTTAGCCACCATCCCCTTTTTAAGAGAACGATATAATCCACTGCCAATTGGATATTCTGGTCACGAAAAAGGATTTTTGCCGACACTTGCCGCAATTACCCTTGGCGCGAAAACCGTTGAACGCCATATTACCCTCGATAAAAATCTGCCGGGTCCGGATCATGCTACGGTTAGCGTTGATCCAGTGGAATTCAAGCACATGGTGGTGTCTACCCGCCGGATTGAAAAGGCCATGGGCCAATACGGCAAGTTTCTTTTTGACGTTGAAAAACCGACGCGCGACAAACACTCCAAAAGCATTGTCGCGAAAACCCGGATTCCGGCCGGCGCCAAAATAACCGCCGAAATGCTCACCTGCAAAAGCCCGGGTTATGGCTTAAAGCCACGAATGCTTGGCGAGATAGTAGGGAAAACCGCCAAGGCCGACATTGCCGAAGATGGTGTTATAAAGCACGAAGATATTGTTTGGTCTTGACCCCGCACTGAAAATGGCATGGCGTTTCTTTGATGCGCTCTTCTTAACACGGGTCATTGTAACGATTAATTAATCCAGAATCCTCAGTGGGCCCCTCAATAGAAACGCGCATCAATATGCCATTTTCTAGTGACGGGGTTGATTTTTTATTAGCACCCTCTACAATTACTTTAGAATCACATAGTATCGAAAATGAGGATTTTGCATGCGCAATGAATGGCCCGAGAGCCGGAATGATATACAGCATGCGTTTTTTGACAAATTGTTTAACTTGGACGGCGAAGTTGCGATTGTAACTGGCGGGATGGGCTTATTGGGGAGTCAGTATGTTATGACGCTCATGAAAGCCGGGGCAAATGTAGTCGCTTTAGACCTTAAGGATCATTTTGCCGATGACGTAGCGAAGTTGGCTCGCGAAATGTGCGGGCTCGGTCATTGGATGGCGGGACAAGCTTGGACGTGCGACATTACCAATAGAAAAGAAATTCAAGGTTTTTTTAAATGGATGGAGGAAGCGGAACGCGGTACTCCTACAATTCTTATCAATAATGCCGGCATGGATTCTCGTCCTGACGCGCCGGCATCGGATAATGGCCTGTTTGAAAATTATTCCGAAGAAACTTGGCACGCAGTTCTGGATTCTCATCTGACCGGAATGTTTTTGGTGAGCCAGGAGTTTATCAGGAATTTTCGGTCTGCTCGCGAGTCAGGGAAAATTGCCAAAGACAAGTGGGCCAAAATCGTAAATATTTCTTCTACTTACGGATTAGTTAGTCCGGATCAGTCAATTTATGATTTTCGCCGAGCTGATGGCGATATTGATTACAACAAACCGGTTGGGTATAGCGTTGCCAAATCCGGAGTGCTGAATTTCACCAGATGGCTTGCCGGTTATTGCGGCTACCATAGGTTGAATATCCGGGTAAACACTTTGGCGCCAGGTGGTGTAAAAGAAAATCAAGATCCGCGTTTTATCGCCGAATACGTGCAGCGGACTCCGCTGAAGCGGATGGCTAACTCGGATGATTACAACGGCGCAATCCTGTTTTTGGTTTCAGAAGCGAGCCGCTACATGACTGGCTCGACCCTAGTTGTCGACGGCGGCTGGACCGCTCTCTAAAAGTTAAACCTCGGAGGTCTAACTATTAGACCCGGGAGGTTTAATGCCGGAAGAATTGACAAGATAGCACGATAAGTGCTATCTTTTTTCTTGGGTAAAGAAACTTTCAAGGAGGCATAGATGTTTGAAAAAGGAAAACTCTATTTTGTGCCGCTTGAGCAAATCAGGAAGGTTCGCTCATGGGTTACGGGCGATGCGTTTGCACGAATGAGAGTGCTGGCCGATATATATCGCTTAAATACCCTTTCTATGATCAAGGAAGCCGGTTCCGGTCATATCGGGACGAGTTTCAGCGCGATGGATATAGTAACTTGGTTGTGGGAAAGGGAGATGAATTCGCCGAATCAAGAATTTGATCATGACTTGAAAATTGATCCGCCACATTCTGATGTATTCTTTTCTTCAAAAGGCCACGATGTTCCCGGTTTATATTCAGTTTTAATCGGAAGAGAACATATTCCGTATGAGTTTGTTCACAAACTTCGTCGCATCGGCGGCCTGCCCGGTCATCCGGATGTCGGCACTCCGTTCATCGCAACCAATACCGGATCACTTGGTATGGGCGTTTCAAAAGCGCGGGGCATGGCTTACGCGCGAAGAATGCAAGGGACGCGAGGAAGGATTTACGTTTTGACCGGAGACGGCGAATTGCAAGAGGGCCAGATTTGGGAATCACTAGGGAAAACCGCTAATGACCGGTATACCGAGATCACGGTCATAGTTGATTGCAACAAAATGCAATCCGATACCTTTGTTAAAAATGTCAGCGACATTGGCCATATCGCCAAAAAATTCAATGCATTTGGCTGGAATACCTTTGAAGTTGACGGGCACGACTTCTGGTCGTTAGCGGCGATTCTGAAAGAAGTCCGCGAATCAAAATTTTTTTCCGGACGCCCAACAGCAATTATCGCTCACACCATCAAAGGTAAAGGCGTCTCTTTTATGGAGCCGAAGGCCGATGAAGAATATTACAAGTATCATGCTGGAGCGCCGTCGGATAATGATTATTACGCCGCGCTTGCAGAACTCGAAATAGGTATCTGGGCATCGACCAAAGGCGATATAGTTTTGGAATTTGAGACATGCGATATGCCAAAGCGCGTTTCCGCATCTCCTAAAGCCCAGAATCTTGTTTCGGCTTATGGCGACGAACTTTTGAAGATTGCCGAAGACCGAAAAGACATTGTAGTTTTGGACGCCGATCTGGTGAAAGATTGTGGGATTGCCGAATTCAAAAAAAGCCATCCGGAAAGATTTGTTGAATGCGGGATTGCCGAACAGGATATGGTTAGCATGGCCGGCGGTATTGCCAGACAAGGCATGCTACCGATTGTTCATTCGTTTGCTTGCTTCCTTACCCCGCGCGCCAATGAGCAGATTTACAATAATGCTACTGAAAAATCCAAGATTATTTATATCGGAACACTGGCCGGTTTGATTCCGGGCGGTCCCGGACATTCGCATCAGTCAGTGCGCGACATTGCCTGTATGTCGGCAATGCCCGGGCTTACGGCAATTGAACCGTCCTCTGAAGCCGAAGCCCGAATGGCAATTCGTTGGGCGGTTGAAAATAATCCGGACAGCACTTATATCCGATTTGTTAATGTTCCTTTGGACTTGCCTTACGGGCTCCCTCCCGACTATCAGCTAAGGCCTGGACAAGGCGTATGCGTGTATAAAGGTGACAATGGCTCCTCCTTTGCTTACATCATTGCCTACGGTCCGTTAATGCTTACTGAAGCAGTAAAGGCCGCGAAGCGTGTTCAGGAACTTACTGATTACAGCTTATCAGTATTCAACATTCCTTGGCTAAATCGCATTGATGCTGATTGGATCAACGATACGTTTGATCATGCCGAAATTGTTTTTACATTAGATAACCATTATATTAAGGGCGGTCAGGGCGAATATATTTCGGGAATTTTTGGTAGACTTGGCGGGCCGATTGTAGTCAATTATGGCCTAGAGGAAATTCCGGCTTGCGGATTGAATGACGAGGTTCTCAAGTATCACAAGCTAGATTATCTGTCTATTGCCGACAGGATAACGGACATCTATAAATAATTTTCAAAAGTCCCGGTTAGCGCCGGGGCTTGTCTTTTAATGAAAGTATGTTTATATTCAATTGATGAAAAAAATGGAGATTTTAGGAATTATTCCCGCGCGCGGCGGATCCAAGGGCGTGCCCGGGAAAAATATACGAAATTTAGCCGGTAAGCCATTGATTGCTTGGACTATTGAAATTGCAAAGCAATCAAATCTTTTGACGCGACTTATTATTTCAACCGATAGCGAAGAAATCGCAAAGGTTGCCGAAAAATATGGAGGAGAAGTCCCGTTTTTGCGCCCTGCGGAAATCTCCGGCGATCTCGCGACCGACGTAGAATTTTTAAACCACGCGCTTGATTTTTTAAAGAAGAAAGAAGATTACGAGCCAGATATTGTTTTACGCCTGCCGCCGACCTCACCGCTTAGGACTGCGGCGCATATTGATCAGGGCATTCAAAAGCTTTTGAATAATCCTGATGCCGATTCCTGTCGGCCGATAACCGAATCACCCAAGCATCCTTATAAAATGTGGCAAACAATCGGGAGCTCGGCAATCATGGAGCCGTTTTTACCGAAAACCATCACCAAAATGGATGAGCCGTATAACCTCCCGCGCCAAATGCTCCCGAAAGTTTATGTCCATACCGGAGCAATGGATGTTATGCGGCTCAATACAATTCGCGATTTAAAATCTACTTCCGGCGAAAAAGTTGCCTATTTTTTTATGAATCCGGAGGATTCGATAAACATTGACAGTACTCTTGATTTTGAAGTTGCGGAAATTCTAATGAAAAAGCGATTGCATAGTTAATGCCCTTATCTTACAATATTTCCATGCCACAATTTGATTTCAAAAATCTATTTGTCTTCGAAATGGCCAATAATCACCAAGGTTCGGTAGAGCATGGCCAGCGCATTATTAATGCCATGGCCGATATTGCTTCTAGGCACAATATTCGCGCGGCAGTGAAACTGCAGTTTCGAGATCTGGATACTTTTATTCATCCGGATTTCCGCGAGTCCAAAGATATTAAGCATATCCCGAGATTTTTATCTACGCGGATGAGCGAGGAGCAATTCGCCGAATTGGTCGCCGAAACAAAAAAACTCGGCTTGATTTCGATGTGCACGCCGTTTGACGAACTGTCGGTTGACCGCATCATGCGCCTGGGTATTGAGATAATAAAGATCGGCAGCTGTTCAGCCCTAGATTTTCCGTTGTTGGAGCGGGTTGCTGATACCGGCAGGCCGGTAATTATTTCAACCGGCGGACTTACGGTCAAAGATATTGATAAAATCGTTAGCTTTTTCCAAAAACGCGCGGTGCACTTCGCGCTTATGCACTGTGTTTCAATTTATCCGATGACCAACGATAAAGCGCATTTAAATCAGATTGGAATTTTACGCAGCCGTTATCCCGGATTGACTATTGGCTTTTCAACGCATGAAGAGCCATCAAATACGTCGCTCGTCGGTCTTGCTTACGCTAAAGGCGCGCGGATTTTTGAAAAGCATGTTGGAGTCCCGGCTGACGGCATAAAATTGAACGCTTATTCAGCGTCTCCCGAACAAGTGGACGCTTGGGTCGCCTCGTATAAAGAAGCAGTTAAGGCATGCGGGCATGAAGCTGGTGAGCGAAGCATTTCTGAAGAAGAAGCAAGCGACCTCAGGTCCCTAATGCGTGGGGTTTACGCCAAACGCCGGATTGAGGCCGGAACAATCATTGACCGCTCGGATGTATTTTTTGCCATGCCTTTGCAAGGCGGCCAGTTGGTAAGCGGCCGGTGGAGGGATGGGATGTTGGCTGATAAGGATTATCTGCCGAAAGAGGCCATCGCGGGCATAACTCGATCGGATGTTCCGGAGAAAAAAGAAATAATTTATCACGCCATCCATTCGATAAAGGGCATGCTTAATACGGCCAAAGTTCCATTGGGCCATGATTTTCAAGTGGAACTCTCGCATCATTATGGAGTAGAGAATTTTCATAAAGCCGGCTGTACTTTAATCACTTGTTTTAATCGCGAATACGCCAAAAAAATTGTTGTGCAATTAGCCGGTCAATATAACCCGGCGCACTACCACATGAAAAAAGATGAAACTTTTCATGTTTTAAGCGGGGTTATGAAAGTTGATATCGACGACCGGCAAAAAGTTTTGGAACCGGGTGATTCATTGTGGGTGCCGCGCGGCATAGTGCATGCTTTCGGCAGTGACACCGGGGTTATTTTTGAAGAAATTTCTACTACCAATCATCCCGATGATTCTTACTATGCCGATAAAGCAATTTCAAAGCTCCCGCGGGATTTCAGGAAAACCTATTTATTAAACTGGGGCCGGCATCAGTTTGACTAAAGTTTCGGGAAATATTATTATCTCGCTAGATAAAGAACATCAGCTTACCGGAGGGTTTTATGTTCAAGGTCATAGTATTTGATTTTGACGGCGTGCTGGTTGATTCCAATCGTATAAAAGACGAGGCTTGGTCCGACGTCTTTGGCGATTTGCCGGAGAATGAAAAGCAGGTAGCGCTTGAACTATTTCCGAAAGTCGCGGTCCGAACCAGATATGTAATTTTAGATGAGATCTTTAGGGCATTGGGGCGCCGAGATGCTGAGCGGATAACGCTTATTCGGGCACACGCCGAAAAATATAACCAAATTACGCAAACCGGTATTTTACGGAAAGGGTTGATTGGCGGAGTTTGGGAGGCGCTCGAGGAATTGTCAAAAAAGTACAAACTTTATTTAAATTCCTCCACCCCCATTGAGGCGTTGGGTGAAAGCGTTGACAATCTCGGGATAGGGAAGTTTTTTGCCGAAATTTTTGGGCGACCGGAGACCAAGGAAAGCGCACTTGAAAAGATTTTTGCTCTTGAACAAGTTGGTGGCAATCAGACCGTCTTTGTTGGAGATGGCGAACCGGATCGCGTAGCCGCCGAAGCTTATGGCTGTTTTTTCATCGGAATATTGAGCGGTTTTACTAACTGGACGAAAAACGAAAAATTTGTTACGATTGATTCGGTTCGTGATGTTCCCGAAATCATAACTAGAAAGGAATCGGACGAGTGAACGTAAAAATCATCGGGGCTGGTTCGGCCGGGATCCATTTGGCGCAAGCGTGTTGCAGGATGGGCTGGCGGGTTTCCGTGGTAGATACGAGTGTACGCGCTTTGGATCGTTTTCGCCGGATTTATAGTGACCGCTATCAAATAGTTGATCTTACGATAGGGCTATTTTTGTCAGATGGGGTTGGCGGCGCATCGCAATTTGAGGACTACAGGACTGGAGATGCGATTCCTGATAGATTCGATATCATCATGATCACTACTCCTCCGGATGTGCGGATGAAGCTGGCGATTGAAGAAATCAAGAAAAACCCAAGACTCCTGCACCTAGAAAAACCACTCTGCACTCCGAACCTCACAGGTGTTGCCGAATTTGAAGCCGAAATGAAAAAGTATCCGGATACGATTGTAACAGTTGGTTACAATCACGCGGTTTCGAACAGCATTCGTCGTGTTGCCGATCTTCTTAATGAAAATCGGATTGAAGAGAGAAAGGGTGATGGCGGAGAGTTTGGTGAGATCTTAACCATTGACGTTGAATTTCGTGAGCACTGGGAAGGGGCTTTTAAAGCGCATCCGTGGCTATCTGGGCTGCAGGATAGCTATCTGGGCTATTGGCGCCGCGGCGGAGGAGCGGGCAACGAGCATTCTCACGCTTTGCATTTGTTTCTGAAATTGGCCTCATGGGCATGGTGGTGGCCGGGTGAAAGCTATGGACTTTGCGACTTGGTACGTAAATTGAATGTAGTAAGTGATTTAGCCGGATCGCAGCGTGTGGAATATGACCGGATTGCCCATTTTATAATGCAGATGAACAAAGGAAGAGTGGGGCATGTAACTCAGGACGTCGTTACCAAACCGCCGCGCAAGTGGGCGCGGGTTCAAGGGACAAAAGGTTGGCTCGAATGGCATTGTAATGGCGACCCGGCTGGTGATGTTGTTAAGTACGAAACAGAAAATCGGAAGGTTGTTGAGATTTTCCCTAAAACCCGTCCAGATGATTTTTATTACGAAGTCCAGCATTACGATTCACTGCTTAAAGCAACTAATCCTTGCGAGTCGCCTTTGTCTTACCGCTCCGGTTTAGAAGTAATGAGAATCCTTAATAAAGCTTACTATGGATAACTTTACACTTCCGAAGTGTAAGCGCCCCGCCAAATCTTGACGGGGCTTTTGTTTTGGGTATAATACTAGCGGAGTTGAAAATCAAAAAGGAGAGTTAGCTGATGAGAGCAGTGCTGGTGGCTAGGGACATCGCGCCGTCGCAGGCGTTCGAAAGGGTCAGGGATTCGCTGTTGGAAACCGGAAAGTTCGGCGTAATACCGGTTTTGGGTAGAGGAAAAGCTCTTGAAGTACTTGACGATAAGATTGTTGCCGCTGTAAGGTCAGCAGATGTTTTACTGGTAGGTATGTCGGCTAATGCCAACACTGCCAGAGAAGAAATTGTGTCGTGTATGGCTGCCCGCGAAGCTAGGATTCCTTACGGACTTTATGCCGACACCTTTGGTTGCGCGCATAACCGTAATTGGTTTGAGAGTGTTCGCGCTGATGCCAGTTTTGTTTTTGTTTTGAGTGAAAAGGAAGCCAGAGAGGCGCGGAAAGTTTTTCTAAAAGCAAAAGTTATTTCTTCCGGCAATCCGCTGTGGGATGAGTTTTATTTCCCGAAACTGTCATACGAAGAGTCGCGAGCCAAGCTCGGGATTCGGCTGGATGAGACGTTTGTTTTGGTTGTCGGGCATAAGCCATCAGCGATCACCATGCCGATGTGGAGCAGTGTTTTAGAGGCCTTCAACTTGGATTGGATGGTCACTGGGCGACGTAAGTGGCAATTGGTTTTCAGCCGACATCCAGGGGATCGTGTCGAGATGGATGATGGTATGCGGAACTTTATTAAAGATTACGCCGCGAAGCATAGGGATGCTGATAATCGCGCTTTGGATGAAAAAGAAGTTGAAAAAACTTTTACTGCTTTTGAAGAAATGTCCAGAGTTAAGTCCTATCAAGAATTGATGAAATGGAATGCTATTCCGGCGAGAGTAATATCAGCAAAAGAGGTTTCAATTTCCGATTTGATTCCCGGCTGCGATTTACTGATAGGTCCTGCCTCTACTACTGAAATCGAGGCCGTCTGCCAGCGTAAGCCGGTCATCAGCCTTTTAAATGTTACCACAAGCGTCCGACTCAAGGGCGTTTCTGGCGGCAAGTGGGAATTGGTCGAAGAAGGAGTTACCTCCTATGTTGGCGGTGAACCGCAATATATCGCTAACAGCGTTATTGATTTGCTAGAACAGAGAAATGTCTTGTGCCGCGAACTTAGGGTAAAGCAAGAACAGCTTTATCCAAAACCAACAGAAAAAGGCGTCGCGCTCCGCGCGATTGTCAGCACCCTGCGAGAGTTCGCGAAAAAGTAAATACATATTAAACCTCGGAGGTCTAATAGTTAAACCTCCTAGGTTTAACACTAGAGGCGGCTTGAGCAGACAAGCCGCCTTTTCTTTATTGCGGTTCACGTTTTTTTATTGTAAGTTAATTATAACGAAAATAACGAAGATTTCGCTGAAATATAATCATATTGTCAAGTTATGGCCGAAAAGAGAAAAATTTGCATTCCGATATTGAGCCGCTCATATTACGCGCGGATAAAATTGTTGTTGACCCGACTGCATAAAAATCCAAGAATTGAACCGCAGGTTATTTTAGGCGGCTCGATAATGCTGGAGCGCTACGGCGAGAAGGCTCTTGCCGATGTTGAGGCCGCCAATTTCAATATTAAAGAGCGTTTATTAAATGTTATTGAAGGCGGCAACCATGCAGCTATGGCAAAAACTGCCGCTTTGATCGCCCTGGAAACCTCAAATATTTTTGAAAAGTTAAATCCGGATATAGTTTTGATTCATGGTGACAGATTTGAACAACTGGCGCTGGCCATGTCTGCCGCATACCTTAATAAAACTATCGCGCACATTGAAGGGGGCGATGTTACGGGAAGCATTGACGAAAGCGTCAGGCATGCGATAACCAAACTTTCGCATATTCATTTTGTAACCAATGACGCGGCTCGTAGACATGTGATTCAAATGGGCGAAAATCCTAAAATGGTTTTTAATGTCGGTTCGCCGGATTTAGAATTTATAAAAAATTCCAATAAAAAAATTACTTCCGAATACGCTAATTTACGCGGAGTGGGCGGTAATGTTGACATCGAAAAACCTTTTGCGCTGGTGATGTTTCACCCGGTAACCAGCGAAGCCGATCATGTGCGGGGAGTTGAAGCGATATACGACGCATTAGTTAGAGCTAAATTGTCAGCGGTATGGTTTTGGCCAAATATTGATGCCGGGACTGCCGATATGTCCCGTAGGTTACGCGAAATTCACGACCAAAAATCCGGAGACACCGGAGTGAATATAAGATTTATGATTGATTTATTGCCGGATGACTTTGTGGCGCTTTTGAGAAAGGCTGCGATTGTTGTTGGCAATTCTTCATCCGGAATAAAAGAAGCGTCATTTTTGGGTGTGCCGACGGTAAATATCGGTAGCCGCCAGGCCGGACGTTTGCGCGCTCCAAGCGTGATCGACGTGGATGGAGATTACGGTTCAGCCAAAATTGCGGACGCCATCAAATATCAGCTTCGGCATGGCAAATATCCCGGCTTTAAAGGCTATTTTAAACCAAATACAAGCGAAAATATTGTAAGAATTTTAAGTAAAATTCCACTTTATACACAAAAAGTGTTTCATGAATCCTAAAATTTTGGGCATTATCACTGCGCGCGGTGGATCAAAAGGTATCCCGGGTAAAAACATAAAATTACTCTCCGGAAAGCCCCTTGTTGTTTATACCATTGAGGCCGCGAAAAAATCCGCTTCACTTGACCGGATTATTTTAACTACTGACGATGAGGCTATTGCGAAAGTTGCTAAGCAAAATGGCTGTGAAGTCCCGTTTATGCGGCCGGCCGAACTGGCCAAAGACGATACGCCAACCATGCCGGTGGTTCAACATGCGCTCAAGTGGCTCGCAGAGAATGAAAACTATGGGCCGGATGCGGTAATGATTCTGCAACCGACTTCGCCATTGCGTCAGGATTTTCACATCAAGGAGGCAGTAGAATTATTTTTAAATAGCGGCGCTGATTCGGTCCTGGGAATTTCGGAAATGCCGGTTCATTTTAGTCCGCACCGCGCGATGGTAGTCAATGAAAAAGGCGGGCTCCAGCTTTTCAACGGCAATCCGGTAAGAAATAGAATCGTTCCGCGTCAAGCTGTGCCAAAAGCATATTGGAATAATACTTCCATTTATTTGTTAAAAACTCATTTTATATTTGATGAAACCGAACCTAATTTTTTCGGTGAGCATGTGGCGCCATATATAATAGATGCAAAATATGCCGTTGATGTTGATGAACCGGAAGATTGGTCTTTAGCCGAGCGCGCGTTGAAAAACATCTAGATATAAGTTATACTATTTGCAGAAATTGAGCCTTGATGCGGTTTGATTGGAGGTTGGCGTGCTGGTTGATGACCGACCAATTCTCTGTTTTGACATTGGCGGGACCTCGGTAAAGTCGGGGCTTTTTAGTCCGGATGATTATCGGTTTAAATATCTGGACGCGGCCTCTACTACTCCTTTTACTGATAAAAAGAAATTTGAAAATTTCTTGGTGGAGACGATCCATTCTTACGACAATGCCATAAGCGCTCTGGCTTTTGCCTGCACTGGGGGCATCACTAGAGATTATAAGGTGGTGGCTTGGAGACCGTTTCAATTTATAAAGAGACTTGATTTCCAAAAAATCGGGTCGCTCACGCAATGGCAGGTAATCGCGCTTAATGACGTTTCCGCGGCGGCCTATTGCGAGTTATCTTCAAGCCGGAATGCGCCTAAGAACTTTTTGTTCTTAGCCATTGGAACTGGAATAGGAGGAGGAGTAGTTCTTGACGGGCAACTTGTAGAGGGAGAACTTGGTTTTGCCGGGGAATTCGGCATCGGAAAAATTTATGATTCTCGCGAAAGATATTACTACAGCATCGAAGATCTATGTTCGGGCCGGGCGATCGCGCTTAATTTAAGTCTGAGTATCCCCGAACTTAAAACAGAGAAGCTCCAGCGGCTGTGGCAGGCGCAAGCCGACGAATTCCCCTATTTTGTTTTAGCCGTTCAGAACGCAGTGAATTTGCTCGATATTAGTACGGTTGTTATGGGTGGCGGCATTACCGAATTGCTTTTTCCATTTTACAAACGAGAACTTGAAAAAAAAGTTAGGGGTCTTAGCGGTAAACCGATCAAAGTCAGAAAAGCTCGCTACGGCAATAAGGCCGGGATGATTGGTGTCGGGTATTATGCCAAGGACAAACTACTCATCAAGGAGGATTAAACAGTGTTAAAGCGAATCAGGCTCGGCAGGAAACTCGTTGGTGATTTCGAGCCGGTGTTTATTGTAGCCGAAGTTGCCAATACTCATGAAGGCAGTTTTGAAGTTGCCAAGCGGATGATTGACGAAATCGAAAGTACCGGCGTTGACGCAGTGAAGTTCCAACTGCATATCCCGAGAGAGGAGATGATTCGTTCTCATCCTAAATTCTTCATGCAGGGGAAGCGTTCGTTATCAATCGGTCAATTGGCCGACCTTAAGAGCTATGCTGAAACAAAAGGACTTTACTTTTTGTGTACGCCGTTTTCGCGTAAGGCCGCTGACCAATTGGAAGAAATCGGTGTTGATGCGTTCAAAATCGGCTCGGGCGAAATGACCGATTTACCGTTCATCGAGCACATTGCCAGAAAAGGCAAGCCAATGATTATTTCCACCGGCATGAGCGGATATCAGGAGATAACCGAGACAGTTGAGCTTGTCGGGTCATATGGCACCCCGTTTATGTTGGTTCATTGCATATCGATTTATCCGACGCCTTATGAGCGGCTTAACTTGGGGGTCATTCCTAAAATGAGAGAACGTTATGGAGTGGCGGTGGGGTTGTCTGATCATACTCCGGAAATATTCTCTGCGATTGCGGCAGTGCCGTATGGTGTTTCGTTGATCGAGAAGCATTACACCTTGAATAGAAATACCGTAGGAACCAGCGATCACAAAGTTTCATTGGAGCGGCACGAATTCAAAATGCTTGTAGATGGCGTACGAAAAATTGAGAAAGCTCGCGGTAATGTAAAGATAATTTTCTCCGAGGAACGACCTATTATCGAATGGGCGCGTCATGCCGTAGTGACTGTTAAGGATGTCCCTGCCGGAAAAATTATTGGCGTCGAAGACATATCAACCAAGCGGCCGCTATATGACGGCATCCCGGCTAAGTTTCTTTATAAAGTTATTGGGCAGAGGGCCAAACATAACATAACCGAAGACAGCATTATCCGATGGACAGATATTGAATAGAGTATTGGGGCTGGTTAATCCAGCCTCTTTTTTTTGCATTTATTTTGGAATATTATATTCAATATGATGAAATATAAAGTCGGCATAGTGGGGGTCGGAATGGTTGGTGGGCCGCTTAAGAAATGGTTCGAGGATAAGGCATATGAACATGGGCGCAATTTGTTTTTGTACGATAAAGATCCGGCCAAACGATTTTCCGACGATATTAATCGCGCCGATGTAATTTTCATTTGCGTGCCAAGCCCGCGTTGGGCAGACGGTTCTGCCGATACTTCAATAGTTGAGGAAGCAGTAGCCGGAATAGGCGGTTCTAAGATTGTGGTTATAAAATCAACTGTACCTCCCGGAACTACCGAAAGTTTACAAAAAGCTAACCCAAAGCACAAACTATTTTTTAATCCGGAGTTTCTCACCGAAAAGTCCGCTTGGCAGGATTTTATCAAGCCCGAGCGGCAATTGGTTGGATGGACTTTGGGCAGTCGCGAGGCAGCCGCGATTGTTTTATCGCTTTTGCCGAAAGCGCCGCTCGCGTCGCCGTCTAACGCATTAAATTTGAGCGCGACCGAAGCTGAAATCGTAAAATATGCCGCGAATGTCTTTTTGGCAAGAAAAATTACCTTTGCTAATGCCGTTTATGATTTAGCAAAGTACCATCAAGCCGATTTCGAGAATATTCGTAAAGCAGTTGGCGCTGACTCACGGATTGGACACTCGCATCTTGATGTACACCACGGTGGTTACCGCGGATACGGCGGATTTTGTTTCGTAAAAGACACCGACGCTTTAATTTCTCATCTCGAAAATTGCGGGCTTGCGGAAGCCGCCGCCTTATTCCACCGCGATCGCAAATTCAACGAAGCAATTTTAGCTACACAGGGGCTTACTCCCGAAGATGTCAGCATGCATGATCAGGAATGGCTTAAAAATAAAAAGCAGAATTTCCGTAAATTTTCTTGACCAAGCTCGGTTGACAACTTTTATAAAAAGGTGTATTATAATATTATCGATTTTAAAAGGGGGGCAGTATATGGGAGTAATAGATAGCAGTGGCGGCGGTGCATCTATTGAAGCGGGAGTAGAGGAAGTAGTCAACCGAGTTTTTGATCGCTGGATAAGCGGTTCGGAAATTCGGAATAGGAGTGGCGCTTCGATCAATGAGGCGGCATTGCCAAGGATCCGAGATGAGGTTCTCGGAGAGCTCGCGGCGTATTTCTGTGATCTGAAGAGTTATTATAGGGGGAGAGGATCATCCTCATAAGGTATTAAGAGCCAGCTGACATTCAGCTGGCTCGCATCATTTTGCTATAATTTTTAGATGGCAAGGAGATTCATTATTGGTATTGACGAAGCTGGCCGCGGACCTTTGGCCGGGCCGGTTACGGTTGCCGCGGTTGCCGCAAAAAGTTTTCTTAAATTAAAAAATATTAAAGATTCTAAAAAACTTTCCCAAAAACGGCGGGAAGTGTGGTTTAAAAGGTTGAGTCTTGACCGGCAATTTTTAATCAGTCGTTCTTCGGTTAGCCATAAGATCATAGACAGAATTGGCATTTCGAAGGCAGTGAGTCGCGCAGTAAAAAATTGTTTAAGAGATTTGGGTAAAAAGTACTCAATATTTGATACTAAATATTTAATACAATTAGATGGCAGTTTGAGCGCGCCGGACTTTTATCAAAACCAGCAAACTATAATTAAAGGCGATGAAAAAATCCCAATTATTGCTGCGGCATCTATAATCGCCAAAGTTGTCCGCGACCGCAAAATGGCGCAACTTGCGCAAAAATACCCTGATTATGGCTTTGAAATTCACAAGGGTTATGGCACTAAAGCGCATTCTTCCGCGATAAAACAGTACGGCGTTTCTGAAATTCACCGCTTATCGTATTGCCGGAAATTCCTTTGACATCGCCGCGGTTATTTGTTATTTTATATATATGTCAATTCGTATGCGTCATACTAGATCACATACCGGGCGGAGGAGATCGCATCATGCTTTAAATCCCAAAGCATATGCAAAATGCGAAAAATGCGGGCAGGTTAAAATACCACACCGTGTGTGTGAAAATTGCGGCTCGTATAGGGGCCGTGAGGTTATTGATGTTCTCGCGAAATTAACAAAAAAGGAGAAGAAGAAAAAGGAAAAGGAACTGACGGCGCAAAAAGAAACCGGAGAAGCTGAAAAAGGGATGGACGCCGCTGAGTTATCGAAGCAATAAAGTTTTAAGAGCCAAATTATTCTAATTAATCTATAGGATAATTAAAGAAATTAGTACTTTTATTTTACAAAATGGCCAACCGCCACTTAGCCCGGTCTATAGCGATGCAAGTCCTTTTCGAATGGGACTTTAACGGCTGTGACGATAAAAAGGTCCCGGAAATTATCAAACGTGACATGGAGGAATTCGCTCCAGGTATGGAAGGCGATGATTTTGTTCGCAAGCTTGTTGAGGGCGCGCTGAAAAAGAGAAAGAAAATTGATGATGTTTTGGAAAAAGCCGCGCCGGAATGGCCAATTAACCAGATTGCGCGAGTGGATCGTAATGTCTTGCGAGTCGGACTCTATGAATTATTATTCGGTGACCGGTCCGAAGTGCCGCCCAAAGTCGCGATCAATGAGGCAATTGAATTGGCTAAGTCGTTCGGCGGAGATTCGTCCGGTAGATTTGTAAATGGCGTTTTGGGGACGGTTTATCGCGAACTTGGAGAACCCGGTAAAGATGAAGTAGGTCGGAAAAAAGATATTAAGGACGTTTCTCTGCTTCCACAAGAACAGTTGGGCGGCGGAGTGGTTTATCGAGTGGAGGGCGACGGATTGCTATTCGCTATGGTGCATGATGTGTTTGGTTATTGGACCCTGTCTAAGGGCCATCTGGAGAAGAACGAAGATGTGCGCACCGGTACCCAGCGCGAGTTAAATGAAGAGCTCGGGTTAAATCAGTTAGAGTTCGAGGGTGAAATCGGCGTAAATGAATATATTGCTTCTGATCCAAAAATCGGTCCAGTGCGCCGAAAAGTTACCTATTTTCTGGTCGAAACTCCGGAAAGCAAATTGAAGTTGGGCACTTCCGGCGGATTGGATGATATCGGATGGTTTAGCGCGCGCGAGCTTGCGGAATTAAAAATTTATCCGGATATCAGGCCGATATTAGAAAAGGCAATTAATACTTTACAAAAATAAACATTGAATAATGAATCATGAATTATGAATTATGGCGTCCATGATTCGTAATTCTTGATTCGTGATTCGCGAAAAAAATGACAGACTTCTCTGGTTTTGAGAAAAAGATCAATATTGAATTCAAAAATAAAGACTTATTGAAAGAGGCCTTAACTCACCGTTCCTATCTTAATGAAAATCCTTCTTGGGATGTAGCGCATAACGAACGCTTGGAATTTCTCGGCGATGCCGTGATAGAGTTGGTAGTCACAGAAGAATTATTTAAAAAATTTCCGGATAAACCGGAAGGTGATCTAACCAGCTTCCGGGCGGCCTTGGTTAATGCCAACATGCTTTCCGAAGTTGCCCACAAGATTGGTTTTGGGGATTTTTTATTGCTAAGCCGAGGTGAGGCCAAGGATAAGGGCCGCGCCCGGCAATATATTCTGGCCAATGCTTTTGAGGCAGTAGTTGGCGCGATTTACCTTGACCAAGGGCTTAAGGCGTCAAAAGAATTTCTGGTTAAATTTATTCTGCCGGAATTGCCGGATATCATCTCCGGTAAACTTTATCGCGATCCCAAGTCCCTCTTTCAGGAGCGCGCCCAAGAAATCAATGCGACCACTCCGCATTACGAAGTCATGAAAGAATGGGGTCCGGATCACGATAAACAGTTTGTGGTGGGTGTGTTTTTGGGGGAGGATAAAATCGCCGAGGGTGATGGGCCGTCTAAACAGGCAGCACAGGAAAATGCCGCTAGAGCCGCTCTCGAAATTAAAGGTTGGGGCTAACGGTTTCGTATTTCGATATTCGAATTTCGGATTTAAGGAATTATGTATTTAAAACGTTTGGAAATTTCTGGTTTTAAATCCTTTGCCAGGCCGACCGCCCTGCAGTTTCCGTCAAGGGTGACGGCGATTGTTGGTCCGAACGGGTCAGGTAAATCTAATTGCGCCGAGGCAATGCGCTGGGTGTTAGGCGAGCAATCCATGAAAACTCTGCGCAGTAAAAAAGGCGAAGATTTAATATTCGCCGGCTCGGCTACCGAGCCGCGTATGTCCAAGGCGCAGGTGGTGTTGGTCTTTGATAATTCCAGGAAGCATTTCGATGTGGAATTTGACGAAGCGGCGATCGGCCGCAGGGTTTTTCGCGACGGGGAAAACGAATATTTGCTGAATGGCTCTCCTACTCGTTTGAAAGATACGGCGGAACTTTTGGCCGGAGTTGGCATCGGGCCTTCACAGCATAACATAATCAGCCAGGGCGAATCTGATCGCATCTTGTACGTATCTTCAGCGGAACGAAAAGAAATGATTGAAGAGGCGCTCGGCTTGAAAGTGTATCATTTAAAATATGAAGAGGCAGAGCGTAAGTTGGAGAAATCAGAGGAAAATATAAAGCAAGCCGAGGGCTTGCGCAAAGAAATTCAGCCGCATGTGAAATTTTTGAAAAATCAGGTTGAAAAATTTGAGCGCGCCACTTCAATACGGCGGGAGTTGGAAGAAAAATTTTGCGCCTATTTCGAGAAAGAATCGGCCTATTTGAGGAATGAGGAAATGACAACCAAAGAGCGTAAAATAAACCCGCAGGAAAAACTGCGGGCAGTTGAACGGAAGCAGTCGGAACTGAAGGCGGCTTTAAATAAAGAATCATCAAAAAAGAATAAGCTGTCTCTTGATGAGTTGGAAAACGCAAGGAAAGAATTGGTTATATTACGCGACAAACGTTCACGTTTGGAACGGGAGATGGGCAAGATCGAAGGTATAATCGAGGCCGAAAAACTGCGCGGCATCAGCGATGAAGAGGAAGTGGTTTCGCGCGAAGATGTGGAGCAATTTTTAGGCGGGTTGGAGGAGTCACTCTCGGCAATTCTTGAAGAATCACCAGTTGATGAAATTTATTCGTTTGTCCATGAGGCTATCGGGCGGATTTCGTCTTTTTTAACAGGATTGGAAAGTAGTTCGCCGGAAGACCGCGATGCCGGACGTTTGTCGGAGTTGAACCGGCAGCGCGAACGCGCGGCAGACGCGCTTGGGGCGCTTTACAATGAAGAGCAGAAACTTTTTAGAATAGAAAAACAATTGGGTGCTGATGCTCATGAAAGCGAAAGGAATTTGCGTGAAATGGAAAAGCAGATCTACGAATTGGAGATTGAGGCCAGCAAAATAAAAGACGAACTGCGCAGTGTTGAAATAGCAGAAGAACGATTGCGTATGCATAAAGATGAGTTTCTGCGCGAGAAATCGGAGAACCTGCGTTTCTTGGAAGCCATCTCGATAAAAGACGGTAGTGCCGCATTTGCCGATGGTGAACGTGACCGGTTGCGAAAAGAAATTGACCGCCTCAAATTCCGGCTCGAAGAATCCGGCGGCGTGGACGCCGGAATTCTTAAGGAGTACAAAGATATTGAGGAGCGCGATGGCTTTTTCGTCCGCGAAATTGCCGATTTAGAAAAAACCGCCGGTGACTTACGAAAATTGTCGGCTGAATTATTGGAAAAACTTGATGAAGAATTTGCGGATGGGATCCAAAAAATAAATAAAGAATTCAGCGCATTTTTTTCCGCGATGTTTTCCGGTGGACGGGCTGAATTAGAGATTTTGAGGCCTTCTAAAACGCGGATAAGGCCAAAGAAAGATGATGCCGGCACCGGCGATGAATTTGATATTTATCATCACGATATTCAAAATGAAGAGGGGATTGATATAAAAGTTTCGTTGCCGAAAAAGAAAATAAAGAGTTTGGAAATGCTTTCCGGCGGCGAGCGGGCGCTGATTTCGATCGCGCTTTTATTCGCGCTATCCTCGGTTAATCCGCCGCCATTTATGGTATTGGATGAGATTGACGCCGCGCTTGATGAAGCTAATTCCCGCCGTTATGGTGAGATGCTTAAAAACTTAGCCAAGGAAACCCAGCTTATCATAATTACGCATAACCGCGAATCAATGAGGCAGGCCGGAGTGTTATACGGAGTGACTATGGGTAACGACGGTATATCAAAAATTTTATCTTTGAAATTGGAAGAGGCAGCAGGGTATACGAATAGATAGATAATGTTTTTT
>CAYIFA010000001.1:0-1594 GCA_964362625.1 uncultured Candidatus Saccharibacteria bacterium | reverse complement strand
ATTGGGCCAAATTTTTGTTTGTTACGCGGGCTTCTCCTGGTTTCTTGGGTTTTTAGATTTTTTGTGCACGGCCACCTTAGGACCGGCAATTATTTTCGATTTTACAAGTATATTGTGTACAGTCGCAGATGGCTGAACCCCCTTAGAAAGCCAATGTTTTATGCGTTCTTCTTTAAGTTGGATACGGTTCTGGCGGGCATCATACGACCCGACAATCTCTAAAAAAGATCCAGATTTTGGCCCTTTTTCTCTAGGGACAACTACCAATCTAAAGCTTGGGTCATTTTTCCGCCCCATGCGTTGTAGCCGCATCATAAGCATTTACAAAATATATTCTTTTTTCGACTTGACGTCAAGGTTATAATTTGCTATAATGCCCACAATGGTAGTATCGGCATGGGCGTATTTTAGAGCCCGTTAGACAGGTACTCCAGCGAGATCGAGCGAAGCTCGACGAGGTCGAAAACTCTATATTTACAAACCGAATTAAGGATATTTACTAAAATGGCTGCAAAATACGCCGATCAGGAATTCCTAGAATTCCTAGTAAAGAACCTGGTGGATAATCCCGACGCCGTTGAACTCACCCGTAAGGTTGATGAGATGGGCGTCTTGCTCACTCTCAAGGTTGGGCAGGCGGACATGGGCAAGGTGCTCGGCCGCATGGGCAACACCGCCAAGGCCATCCGTACCCTACTCCGCGTTGTTGGAATCAAAAACAACGCTAGGGTGAACCTCAAGATTGAGGAACCGGAAGGCGGCCGCGGACCAAGATCTGCCCGCACTGAGGGCGGATCACGAGGTGGCGCCAGTATGGACGATGTGATGGAGGATCTCAAATTGTAATTTCACCCCGACTTTACGTCGGGGCCATCACTCGAAAAAAACAAAACGCCGTGCTATTATTTTAGTGCGGTGTTTTGTATTTTATGCGCTTCGACATTATAACAATATTCCCTAAAATTTTCGATTCATATTTTAATGAGTCAATTGTTAAGCGCGCCCGCGAGAAAAAATTGATAGATATTTGTGTTCACGACTTGCGTAAATTTACCTCTGATAAGCATAAAAAAGTTGATGATCGGCCGTTTGGCGGCGGCGTCGGCATGGTTTTTAAGCCGGAGCCGCTTGCTTTAGCAATAGATTCAATACTGAAGCGAGTTCTGAAAAGCGAAAAACACAGGGCAAAAATTATTTTGTTTTCCGCGGCGGGCAAGCAATTTAGCGCGAAAACCGCGGTAGATTTTTCAAGAAAATATAATCACATCATAATGATTGCCGGCCATTATGAAGGCGTTGATGAGCGTATCGGGAAAATTGTTTCGGATTTCGGATTTCGCTCGCCCGGCATAGCCTTGGCGAAGCCGGGGGTTTCGGATTTATCCATCGGCCCTTATGTCTTAACTGGCGGTGAATTGCCGGCAATGGTTGTGCTGGATGCCGTAGCCCGTCAAATCCCCGGGGTTTTGGGTAAAACCGGATCTTTAGAGGAAAAACGCCACGGCATCGGCGTCCCGGTTTATACCCGTCCGGAGGTTTTTGAATTTAAAAATAAAAAATATAGGGTCCCAAAAGTTCTATTGTCGGGCGATCA